>DASRRQ010000132.1:0-26232 GCA_035695505.1 Marmoricola sp.
CCTGATACCTCTGCTCAGCCACACTCAACTCCCGCATATCGGGAGTGTCACCAATCAACCGAAGTAGGCGTAACCCATCACCCGAAGGCGAGTTACCCATCAGCCGAAGACCGAACGTCACCAATCAACCGAAGTAAAACAAGCGGCTGGAGCCGATGACAGGAGTCGAACCCGCGACATCCTCATTACAAGTGAGGCGCTCTACCAACTGAGCTACATCGGCACGCCGGACGCACCGGCGGCGTCATCGTACCGGCGTAGGTCCGTCGAAGTACTGTCAGGACAATCCACGCATACGGGAGGATGGCGCCGTGGACCCATTGCTGCACGAACCGCACCACGATGGCTCTGCGCTGTACGCCGCTGCCGAGCGCGGCGACCTCGGCACGACGGTCCGGGTGCGGGTGCGGACCAGCGTCCACCGGCCGGCCGACGCGATCTGGCTGCGCACCGTCGAGGACGGTGAGCCGTTCTTCGCTGTGTGCACACCCGAGCCCGCCGACGGCGACGATCTGTGGTGGTACGCCGACGTCACAGTGCACAACCCGGTCCAGCGCTACCGCTTCATGGTCGTGGTCGGTGAGTCATTCCGCTGGCTCAATCAGGCCGGCCTCTTCGACCACGACGTGCTCGATGCCCACGACTTCACCGTCACCAGCCACGAAGCCCCGCCGTCATGGGGGCGCGCGGGCATGGTCTACCAGGTCTTCCCGGACCGGTTCGCACGCTCGGAGGGGGCCGACCACCGGCCGATCCCGGACTGGGCGGTGCCCGCGCAGTGGGACGACGCGCCTATCCACTCCGGGCCGCACACGCCGTTGCAGTTCTACGGCGGCGACCTCGACGGCATCACCGAGCACCTCGACCACCTCACCGAGCTCGGCGTCGGCACCGTGTACCTCACACCGGTCTTCCCCGGCGAGTCCAACCACCGCTACAACGCCAGCACCTTCGACGAGGTCGACCCGCTGCTCGGCGGGGACGAGGCCTATCGCCGGCTCATCGACGCCGCCCACGAGCGCGGCCTGCGGGTGCTGGGCGATCTGACCAGCAACCACACCGGCGATACCCACGAGTGGTTCTGCCGCGCGCAGCGCGACAAGCGCAGCAAGGAGCGCCGGTTCTACTACTTCTCCCCGGACGGCAGCCATGAGGGCTGGAAGGGCTACGACACCCTGCCCAAGCTCGACCACACCTCGGCGGCGCTCGGCGAGCGGTTCCGGGCGGTAGTGAGCCGGTGGCTCGATTTCGGACTGGACGGCTGGCGGATCGACGTTGCGAACATGACCGGCCGTCACGGGGAGCTCGACATCGCCCACGACGTCGCCCGCGAGATCCGGCGTACCGCGGTCGCGGCAAAGCCCGAGGCCCTGGTACTCGCCGAGCACGGGCATGACGCGACCGGCGACCTCGCGGGCGACGGCTGGCACGGGACGATGAATTACTACGGGTTCTCCTTCCCGGTCTGGGAGTGGCTGCGCGACCCGCGCCGGCCCCGGCCGAGCTTTGGGCTCCCGGTGGATCTGCCTCGTCGCGACGCCTCGGCGATGGTCACCGCGATGCGGGACTTCACGGCAAGCTTCGGCTGGCGGGCCACCACGATGAGCTGGAATATCCTGGGCTCCCACGACTCGCCGCGGATCCGGACGATCACCGGCTCGGCAGCGTTGCAGCACCTTGCCGCCGTCCTGCAGTTCACCTTGCCGGGGGTGCCGATGGTCTTCGCCGGCGACGAGCTCGGGTTCGAGGGTGTCGACGGCGAGGACTCCCGCCGGACGATGCCCTGGGACGACCCGGTCGCCTTCCGCACCCGGACACGCACCGTGTACGCCGACCTGGCGCGCCTGCGTGCCGAGCACCCCGCGCTGCAGACCGGTGGTTTGCGCTGGGTGCACATCGGCACCGACGACGTCGCCTACCTGCGCGAGGACGAACGCGAGACGCTCCTGATCCAGGTGTCGCGCTCCGCAGCGCCGCCGGCAGAGCTGCCCGAGCTCGTCCGTGGCGAGCATCTCTTCGGCGTCGGCGAGGCTGGGCCGAACCCGAAGGCGTCGGTCTGGGTGGTACAGCGACGCGGCTAGTGCGACTGCCAGGCGTCGTCGTCGGCGGTCCGACTGGTGACCGCCTTCGGCAGTTTGCCCTCAGCGAGCTGTTTGACCGAGACCTGCTCGAACACATCGCGCAGCGAGGATCGCCCGGCGATCCAGACGTGCTGGAGGACGCTCGCGGCCTCGTTGTAGTTCACAGCCTCGGGTCGTAGACCGTAGACCGAGACCAGCGGGCCGTCGACAGCCCGGATCACGTCAGCCACCGAGATATCGGCAGCGTCCTTGTTCAGTCGCCAGCCGCCGGACTGCCCGCGCTGGGCGATCACGACGCCGGATCGGCGCAGGTCGGCGAGGATCGCCTGCAGGAAGCCGTGCGGGATGTCCTGGAGCCGGCCGAGCTCCTCGGCCGATACGGGCGCGCCGTCGTCCCTGCGCGCGATCTCGATCAATGCTCGCAGGGCGTAGTCGGACTTGGCTGTGACGCGCATAGGGCCAAGTCTCTCAGATCAGTCGACTCAGTGGTTTCGACCAGAGTGCTAGGGGTTCTCGTGTCGCCGCTGCCCAGTCGTTCAGCCGAGGCGCTTCTGCGCCACGGAGTACAAGGCGATCGACGCGGCCACACCGGCGTTCAGCGACTCCAGCGTCGAGCTCATCGGCACTGACACCAGCAGGTCGCAGGTCTCCGAGACCAAGCGACCGAGGCCGTCGCCCTCCGAGCCCACCACGATCACCAGCGGCCCGTCGGCGAGATCGAGGTCCGGCAGGGACACCTCGCCATCGGCAGCGAGCCCGATCACCATGCAGCCGGCGTCCTGGTAGGACTTGAGCTGGCGCACCAGGTTGACCGCTTGGGCGACCGGGATCCGGGCTGCCGCGCCGGCTGAGGTCTTCCAGGCAGATGGCGTCATCCCTGCCGCCCGACGCTCAGGGATCAGGACGCCGTGAGCGCCGAAGCCCGACGCAGAACGGACCACGGCTCCGAGGTTGCGCGGGTCGGTCACCGAGTCCAGTGCCACGATCAGCGGCTTCTCACCACGCTCGTCGGCAAGCTCGAGGAAGTCATCGGGGTGGGCGTACTCGTAGGCCGGCACCCGGGCCGCCAGGCCCTGGTGCACCGCGCCGCCGGTCATCCGGTCGAGCTCGACCCGCGGGACCTCCATCAGCGAGATGCCGAGCTCGGAGGTGAGCCCGAATGTCTCGCGCAGCCGGGCATCGCGCTCGGCGCCCTCGGCGACGTACACGGCGATGACCGGCATCTTGGCGCGCAGCGCCTCGACGACGGAGTTCCGTCCGGCGATCCACTCGGCCTCGCCCGGCTTCTGCCGCCGCTTGGGACGCTTCGCGTCAGCCCGCTCAGCACGCTCGTTGGCCTTGTAGACCTTGTGGTTGGGGCGATCCTTGGCCTTCGGCGTCGGGCCCTTGCCCTCAAGGCCGCGCTTGACCCGACCGCCGGAACCGGCAGTCGGGTTGCCCTTGCCGGTCTTCTTGATGGCGCCGCGGCGCTGCGAGTTGCCTGGCATTAGTTACCTTCCACAGTCCACCGCGGCCCAGCCGGGGTGTCCTCGATCTCGATGCCGGCAGCCGCGATCTGGTCGCGGATCGTGTCGGCGGTGGCGAAGTCCTTCGCCGCTCGTGCTGCTTGTCGTTGGTCGAGCAGTCCGCGCACCAGCACGTCGACTGCAGTGGTCAGGCGTTCAGACGAACTGCCCGCCTCCTGGCTCCAGTGTGGATCAGCCGGGTCCAGACCCAAAACCGAGAGCATCGCGCGCACGGCGTCGGCAGTCGTGTGGGCGGCCGCATCGTCGCCTGCGGCTACCTGCGAGTTGCCCTGGCGGACCAGGTCGTGGATCACCGCGACCGCGGCCGGCGTACCGAGGTCGTCATCCATCGCCGCGGCGAAGGCCTCGGGCAGCTCACCTTCGGCAGCCGTGCCGCCGGCCTTCTCCAGGAACCGCTCGATCCGCCCGAACGCCGAGGCCGCGTCGGCCAGGGCCTCGAAGGAGAACTCCACATGCGAGCGGTAGTGCGCGGCCACCATGTAGTAGCGCAGCTCGATCCCGCGGACCTTCTTCAGCACCTCGGGCACCAGCAGCGAGTTGCCGAGCGACTTGCTCATCTTCTCGCCCGAGGTCGTGATCCAGGCGTTGTGCAGCCAGTACGACGCGAAGGCACCGCCGGCGGCACGGGACTGCGCCTGCTCGTTCTCGTGGTGCGGGAACCGCAGGTCGACGCCGCCGCCGTGGATGTCGAAGGCCGGGCCGAGGTACTTGCCGGCCATCGCCGAGCACTCGATGTGCCAGCCCGGCCGGCCACGGCCCCATGGCGCCGGCCAGGACGCTGTACGCGGCTCGGTCGCCTCCTTCCACCCCTTCCAGAGTGCGAAGTCGCGCGGGTCGCGCTTCCCACGCGGGTCGGCGTCGGCAGCGGCCTCCATGTCGTCGATGCCCTGGTGGGTCAGCTCGCCGTACGCCGGCCAGGACCGGACGTCGAAGTAGACGTCGCCGGAGTCATCGGCAGCCGGGTAGGCGTGACCGCGCTCGATGAGCAGCGCGATCAGCTCGATCATCTCCGGCACATGCCCGGTCGCTGCCGGCTCGTAGGTCGGTGGGAGCACGTGCAGGTCGTCGTAGGCCCGGTCGAGCTCGCGCTTCATGTCGTAGGCGAGGTTGTACCAAGGGCGGCGCTGCTCCGCCGACTTCGTCAGGATCTTGTCGTCGATGTCGGTGATATTGCGGATGAAGGAGACGTCGTACCCGGACGCAGTCAGCCAACGGCGCAGGACGTCGAAGTTGACCGCGGAGCGCACGTGGCCAACGTGCGGCTCGCTCTGCACGGTGAGACCGCAGACGTAGATTCCGGCTTTCCCCTGCTCCAGGGGGACGAAGTCGCGGACTTCGCCGGTTGCGGTGTCATAGAGCCTCAGGGTCACCGGTGGATTCTATGGGGACCCGCGGGAGCCGTGACAATCGCGCACTTCTGTGACTGGTGGGGTTAACGTGCTTCGGTGCGCCTTCCCCGACGCCAGCGGTCTTTTCAACGCTGGCCAGACCCGCGCGCCCGACTGGCTCGGGCGATGGCTCATCCGCGCGTCGTCGTCCCGGTGCTCGGACTCGCCCTGGTGGCCGTCCTGCTCGGCCTCGGGTCGCGCGGGCTGAGCAGCCGTGCACCCGTGACGGCCGAGCTCACCGCGACCAGCACCGTGCCGAGCAGCTACCGGGCACTGCCGGTGGGCGCCAGCACACCCAGCGGTACCCGGCGCTGGGGCGGCCGGACCTACCTGTACTCGACCTGGACATCGGCCTGGGTCGCGCCGGCGCACGCGTTCAGCCAGCTGGTGCCGTCGTGGACGGCGACGACGCCGGCCGGAGCCTGGATCCAGGTGCTCGTGCAGGTCCGCACCTCCGCGGGGACGGTGAGCTCGGCGAAGGACCTCGGCCGCTGGAGCACCGGCGACGGAGTCCTGCAACGGTCCAGCGCCGGCAGCCAGGCCGACTCGATCGCGCGGGTCGCGACGGACACCCTGATCGCCGGCACCCATCCGCTGACGGCGTACCGGTTCGTCCTCCGGCTGATGCGCACGCGGGGCCGCAGCGCTCCGGTAGTGCACACGATCGGCGCCGTGACCTCGACCCCGCCGAGCATCCTCCCGACGACCTCGGTGCCGCTGAAGCGGAAGGCTGTCTCGCTGGCGGTGCCGCCGTACTCGCAGATGATCCACCGCGGCCAGGCCCCGCAGTACGGCGGCGGCGGCGAGGCCTGGTGCTCGCCGACGTCCCTGTCGATGGTGCTGGGCTATTACGGCCGGCTGCCGGCTGCATCGTCGTACACCTGGGTGCCACGCTCGTACGCCGACCGCTGGGTCGACCAGGTCGCCCGGATGACCTACGACTACGCCTACCGCGGCACCGGCAACTGGCCGTTCAACACCGGGTACGCCGCAACCCGCGGGACCAGTGCCTTCGTGACCCGGCTGGCGAGCCTGCGGATGGCCGAGCGCTTCATCCGGGTTGGCATCCCGGTCGTCACCTCGATCCGGTTCTCCCGGGGCCAGCTGTCCGGTGCTCCGATTTCGGCGACCAACGGCCACCTCGTCGTCCTGGTCGGCTTCACCGCCACCGGCAACCCGATCCTCAACGACCCCGCCGCCACCTCCGACGGCACCGTGCGCCATGTCTACAACCGCGCCCAGTTCGAACGAGCCTGGCTCGGCGGATCGGACGGGATGGCCTACATCGTCCACGACGCCAAGCACCCGCTGCCGAAGAGGCCAGCGGGGGTCACTGCTTGGTAAGGGGCACGTACGTCACCGCGTCTCGACAAGCTCGACGAACGGGGGTCACTCCACCGCCGTCGAGCAGCGAACGAAGCGAGTGGACAGTCGAGACGCAGTGACCTACACGGAATACCCGCCGTCAATGTCTAGCTTCTGACCGGAGACAAACCCCGCCCTGTCGCTCGCCAGGAAGCAGACAGCCTCTGCGATGTCGACTGCCTGGCCGAAGCGGCGCAGCGGGATGTTGCCGCGGGTGATCTCCAGAGCGCGCCCGTCGAGCTCGCCGGAACTGATCAGCCGATCAGCCATCCCGTCGGTCAGCATGCCGGGGCCGACGCTGTTGAACCGGACGCCGAACCGCCCTTCCTCGACGGCCAGCGCGCGCACCAGCGCCTCGACTGCCGCCTTCGGCGCCGAGGACAGCCCATCGCGGACCGGGAACCGGCTCGTTGCAGCCGTGGTCACGGCGACGACGCTGCCGCCGCTCTCCCGCAGCGCCGGCAGGCAGGCCGAGACGACCCGGAAGAAGGCGCCGGTGTCGACCCCCAGCTGGGTGTCGAGGTCGGCAGGGTCAACCTGGGACAGGTGCCGCATCGGTACGTGCGGCCCGGCTGCGTAGACGAGCGTGTGCAGACCGCCGTACGCCGCGACGACGTCGTCGACGAGGGTCGCAGTGGCTGCGGGGTCGAGGGTGTCCAACGCACGCGCCTCGCCGCGGACGCCGTACGCCGCAGCCTCCGAGACGGCGAGCTCCGCCTTCTCCCGACCCGACCGATAGGTCGCCACCACCGCGCTGCCGCGCTCGCCGAGCATCCGCACGATCGCCCGGCCCAGGCCACCGCTGCCTCCGATGACCAGGGCAGCGCCCGTGCGGTCCTTGAAGTCCTCGTCGCGGCCGTTCCGGTACCCAGCGGTCATGCAGGCAGCGTAGGGCGCGGCCGGAGTCAGTGCGCGCTGAACGGGACGGTGTGCCAGCCGGTCGCCCCGTTGGGGAGGACGTCGGTTTTGACGGCCGTCTGGGTGTAGCCGGACTTGTCGGTCGCGCGGACCACCAGGGTGTGATCGCCCTCGGCGACGTCAACCTGGCCGGCCCACTGCACCCAGGTGTCGTTGCCCGGCACGGTGCCCAGCGTCGCCCGCTGCCAGGAGCCGCCATCGAGCTGGAACTCGACGTGGTCGATCCCGGTGTGCTGGGCCCAGGCCACACCACCGACACTGACGGTGCCGACCGCGGTGTGGCCATGCGAGCCCGGTACGTCGATCCGCGACTCGGTCTTGATCGGCCCCTTCTCCGACCAGCCCTCCTGGGTCCAGTAAGCCTGGAACGTGTCGAAGGTCGTGACTTCGAGGTCGGTCAGCCACTTGGTCGCCGAGACGTAGCCGTACAGCCCGGGCACCACCATCCGGACCGGGAAGCCGTGCTCGACCGGCAGCGGCCGGCCGTTCATCGCCAGCGCCAGCATCGCGTTGCGGTCCGGGTCGGTCAGTGCCGATAGCGGGGTGCCGCAGGTCCAGCCGTCGTGCGAGGTCTGCAGCACCGCGTCGGCTCCAGCCTGGATACCGACCTCGGCGAGCACGTCGCGGATCAGGACGCCGGACCAGAAGGCGTTGCCGACGAGGTCGCCGCCGACCTTGTTCGAGACGCAGCAGAGCGTGATCCACTCGTGGACGAACGCGCGCGAGACCAGGTCGTCGTAGGTCAGCGTGATCGGCGTGTCCACGAGCCCGTGGATCCGGAGCCGCCATTCGCTCGGGACGATCGTCGGCTTCGTGAAGGCCGTGTCGATCAGGTAGAAGTCGTTGTTCGGGGTGCGCCACGGAGCGATGTCGGGTGCGCCCAGGTTCGCGCCGACGGGGACCGAACCAGGCCCGCCCGGGAGCCGGAGCAGCCGGCGGGCCTGCTCCACGCGACGGCGGCCGCGGCTGCTGAGCCCGCCGAGCACCCCGGCTCCGGCAACCAGGAACGCCACCGCCCCGGCGCGCCGCAGGAACATCCGGCGTACGGCATCGGTGGTCTCGGTGCCCGAGCCGGCGAGCAGCCCGGTCAGAGCCCGGTGCACCACGATCCAGGTGATCAAGCCGACGAGTACTCCGAAGGCCGAGCCGGCCGTGGAGTCGTGCAGCCGGATCACCGCGAGCAGCCCGATCACTGCGAGCACGACGTAGACGATGTCGCTCAGCAGCGGGTACTTCAGCGCGGACGTCCCCACCCAGGCACACACCAGCAGGACGAACACCGTGGTGCCGGTCAGCAGCAACGGCTTGTCCGCGTGGCCGACGTGCTCGACCAGCCAATGCGCGACCCGGCCCGGGGTCTTGTCACGCACCAGGCTCGCGACCGCGACGACCGGGCCGTTCTTAGCCTGCAGCGCCCAAACGGTCGCCTGGCTGGTCACCAGGCCCGCGATGCCGGTGAGGATGCCGGCGAAGGCGAGTATGCGCCACGTCCGATTCACGACCGGCCGCCGACGCGAGGGTCGAGGATCACGACCCCATCGTGGCCCATCGGGGCAACCGACAGGGCATGATCGTCGCTGTGGACCTCCGGATCGGAATCGGCACCGACGTGCATCGCCTCGTCGAAGGGCGGCCGATGCGCATCGCCGGGCTCGACTGGCCCGACGAGGCAACAGGCCCCGAGGGCCACTCCGACGGGGACGTCGTCCTGCATGCGATCTGCGACGCGCTCCTGTCCGCTGCGGGCCTGGGTGATCTCGGCACCAACTTCGGCACCGCCGAGCCGCAGTGGGCGGGCGCACCGAGCGATGACCTGCTCGCTGAGACCCTGCGCCGGGTGAGCGCAGCAGGCTGGGCTGTCGGCAACGTCGCTGTCCAGCTGATCGGCAACAAGCCAAAGCTGGGGGCACGGCGGACGGAGGCCGAGCGGGCGATCGCAGCCGGGCACGGGATCGAGGTATCGCTGTCCGCGACGACCACCGACGGGCTCGGCCTGACCGGCCGCGGCGAGGGACTGGCAGCGGTCGCCACGGCGCTGCTGCAGCGGAGTTAGGTGCCCTCAGTCTGAAAAAGTATGTGAGACACGGTGTGTCAGGTACTTCACAAACGCACCCTGGATGGTCGGAGAGGGGGCACACTCGGATCCCATGAAGACCTTCGACGGCCTGCGGCTCGATGTCCGCACCTACGGACCCGACGACGCGCCTCTCACGGTCGTCCTTGCGCACTGCTGGACGCTGAACCAGGCCGACTGGAACTACCAGGTCCGCGACCTGCAGCGCGAGTTCGGCCACCGGATCCGGATCCTGACCTGGGACCACCGCGGGCACGGGCAGTCCGATCAGTGCCCCAAGCCGGACTGCACGATCGCCAACCTGGCCCGCGACATGAGCGACGTGATCGATGCCTACGCGCCCGACGGCAAGCTCGTCATCGCCGGGCACTCGATCGGCGGCATGACCACGATGGTGCTCGCCGGGCAGCGGCCCGAGCTCTTCGAGCGCGTCGTCGGCGTCGCCTTCGTGTCGACCTCGTCGGGCGAGATGAGCACCGTCACGCTCGGCCTGCCCGAGATGGGCCCGTTCTTCCGGGCGCAGATCCCCCGCGCGCTGGCGCTGCGGTCCCGGACCCTGACCAAGAAGGCACGTCGACGGGCCCCGGTCATCGAGCGCCAGGTCGTCCGCCGGTTCGTCTTCGGCCGGCCGATGCGGCTGGTCGATGCAGCACTGACGGTCGAGGGTCTGATCAACTCCTCCGCCGCGACCGTCGTCGGCTTCTACGAGGACTGCATGCGGCACGAAGCTGCCGCGTCGCTGAAGGTCCTCGACGGCATCCCGACCCAGGTCCTGGTGGGCACCCGCGACGTCCTCACCCCGCCGTCGCACGCGCGACGGATCGCCGCGAACGTCGAAGGCGCGGTTCTGACCGTGGTACCGGACGCCGGGCACATGCTTCCGTTGGAGCGCGACGAGCTCGTCTCGGGCGTCCTGATCAGGATGGTCCGGCCGCACCTGTGACCACGGCCGCTCCGATGACTGCCGCGGCGATCGTCGTCCTGGCTGCCGGTTCCGGGCGCCGCGTCGGCGCCGCGAAGAACAAGGTGCTGCTCCCCCTGGACGGGCTGCCGCTGCTGGCGCACAGCCTGCGTACGGCGCTTCAGGTCGCCGGGGTGCACCGGGTCGTGGTGGTGATCCGGCCCGAAGACCGCGCGGAGGTCTCGGCGGCCCTCGCTCCGCACCTCGGCACCCACGACTTGTGGCTGGTCGAGGGAGGCGACGAGCGGCACGACTCGGAGTACCGGGCCTTGAGCGCGCTGCGCGAGGAGATCGAGTCCGGCGAGATCAACGTGGTGGCGATCCACGACGCAGCCCGGCCGCTGGCGAGCCCGGCGCTGTTCCGGACCGCCGTCGATGCCGCCGCTGCCCACGGCTCTGCCGTACCGGCGATCGCCGTCGGCCAGCTCAACAACCTCGACGGCAGCCTTGCCGTGCCTGGGCTCGCCTCGGTCCAGACTCCCCAGGCTTTCGCAGCGCGCGGCCTTCTGCATGCCTACGACGCAGCTGCAGCCGACGGCTTCCGCGGCACCGACACGGCAGCGTGCCTCGAGCGCTATGCCGGTGCGCCGATCCACGCCGTCGCCGGAGAAGCCGGCAACCTCAAGGTCACCTTCCCCGAGGACCTCGCCCTCGCGGAGGAGCTGCTCAGACCAACGAGCGGCTGAGCGCTTCCAGGATCCGCAGCTCAGGCTCGTCATGGATGCGCCGCGCGAGCGGCGGCGCTTCGAGCCACCCGATCTCACCACGCTCGGCCAGCTCCGCAGCCAGGACGGCGAAGTCGCCTGCCTCAAGACTGTCCATCACCGCAAGCACCTCAGCAGGGATCACGATCGGCGTCGCGACCGAGCGCAGCCCGGCACGATCCACGGTCTCCCCGAGGCTCTCGCCGTCGGATCGCTTGACCGTGTCGGTGACGGGCCGGAACCCCACTACCGCGCGGCCCGTCCCCGAGCACAGCTCGAGGGCAGCAAGGAGATGGTCGACCGGCGTCAGCGGGCACAGGGGGTCGTGCAGCAGCAGCGTCCGACCTGACTGGCGGATCTGGTCGAAGCTGACGGTCGCGTCGTAGAGCTGGACCCCGGCCTCGCCGACCGCCCACGATGCGGCCGCGACCAGCGACTCCCCGTGCACCAACGAGAACGGGAGCGAGCCCCGGCCCTCGACCGGTACCCAGCCGAGCGGCTGCTCCTCCTCGTCCATCGCTCCAGCAAAGCAGAACGCCCCCGGTCCTCAAGACCGGGGGCGTTCATCACGCGTGATTCAGCTAGCGAGGACCTCGTCCAGAATCGCTTCTGCCTTGTCCTCATTCGTGTGCTCGGCCAAGGCCAGCTCGGAGACGAGGATCTGGCGCGCCTTGGCCAGCATCCGCTTCTCGCCGGCCGACAGCCCACGGTCACGCTCCCGGCGCCAAAGATCGCGCACGACCTCCGAGACCTTCATGACGTCACCGGAGTGCAGCTTCTCCAGGTTTGCTTTGTAACGGCGCGACCAGTTGGTCGGCTCGTCGGGCACGATCGCGCGCAGCACGTCGAAGACCCGGTCCAGTCCTTCCTTGTCGACCACGTCGCGAACCCCGACCAAGTCGAGGTTGCAGGCGGGGACGCGGACCACGAGGTCCTGTTGGGCCACGATCCGGAGTACCAGGTACTCCTTCAGCTCGCCTTTGATGGTGCGCATCTCGATGTCCTCGATGATGGCGGCCCCGTGATTTGGATAAACAACCGTTTCGCCGACGGTGAAAGTCATATGCAGTGAACCCCTTTCAAGGTGACCAGTCTAACACGCTCTCCGGCGCGTCGATTTCGCGTTTGCGCAGGTCAGACGGCTAATGAGGGGTTGACAACGACGCTTGTTCTATGCGTCGCGAAGCGGAATCGTTTCACGATCGTCCCGCTCGCATCCCCCTGCTGAGGGCCCGATATCGATAGTTTTCGCTCATGAGCGAAGCGGTTTCGACCAAGCGCGGGAAAGCCCGGGTGCGCGATCTGGTGCGTTGCGCCCACCCCAAGCAGGCGGTGCTGCTCGCCGTCGCCGTCGCCGTCGCGGCCGACCTCGCCGGGCGCCCGACCCGGGAGTTCCTGCTGGCTGGGGCGGCCGTGCTCACGGTGCAGCTCTCGCTCGGGATGTCCAACGACCTGAGCGACCTCAAGCACGACTACCGCGCTCAGACGCCGCGCAAGCCCCTCGCCGAAGCCACCATCGCGCCCTCGACGGTGAGCTACTGGATGCTGGTGCTGGTGCTGGTCTCGGTGCCGCTGGCCTTCTACAGCGGGTCGGTCGCAGCGATCTCGCTGCTGATCACCATCCCGGTGGGCTGGGTCCACAACCGTTGGCTGCACCGGACTGCGCTGTCGTTCGTCGGCTGGGTGGTCAGCGGCGCGCTCTACCCGGCGTTCTTGGCCTATGGCGGCTGGGGCGGCGGGAAGCACGGCTCGGCACCCACGATCGCGATGACCGGTGCCGCGGCGGCGATCGGCCTCTGCCTGCACCTGGCGACCTCGCTCGGCGACCTGGTGGCCGACAACAAGGCCGGCGCGCGGGACCTCCCGCTGCGGATCGCCTTGCGCATCGGAGCGCCGCGGCTGCTCTACGTGACGGTCGTCGTCTCGGCGGTCTCGGCCGCCTGTCTCGTGGTGGCCGGGCTCACCGTCGGCCTGCGGCAGTGAGACGATAGGCTGCTGCCGCCCCACCCGTTGTCCAGGACAGACGTCCTGCACGCGCCTCCCGAGAGGACCCGAGGTCTCGTGAAGTCCCCGTTCCAGCGCCGCTCTGCGATCGCTGCCCTGTTGCTCGCTCCGCTGCTCGGCGCGTGTGGTTTCAGCGAACAGACCGACCAGGTCTATCAGGCGGCGAACGGCGTCAACGACCGGTCGGGCGCCGTCTACATCCTGGACGCGCAGATCATCACCGAGACCGGCGGATCCGGCACCTTCGCCGGCACCCTGGTCAACGACAAAGTCGCGGTCCAGACGCTGACCAGCGTCTCCGGCAAGGGCATCACGACGGTCAACGGCGACTACAAGGTCCCCGACCGCGGCGTGCTGGACCTGGCCGACCCGGACAAGAAGACCAACGGCCCGCAGCTGGTCATCACCGGCGCGGGAGTCCAGCCGGGTGGCTACGTGACGCTGACCTTCTCCTTCGCCAGCGGCCAGACCACGACGATGGACGTCCCGGTCTTGGCAAACACCTCGGACTACGCGGGCGTGCCGTTGCCCTCGGACTCCAGTAGCCCCTCGGACTCCAGTAGCCCCGACGCCTCGTCGAGCAGCACGCCCGGCAACTGATGGCGACGCTGATCCTGCTCCGCCACGGCGAGAGCGAGTGGAACGCCAAGAACCTGTTCACGGGCTGGGTCGACGTGGCCCTGACCGAGAAGGGGCGTGCCGAGGCCGTCAGCGGCGGCAAGCAGCTCCTCGAGGCCGGTCTGCTGCCCGACGTACTGCACACCTCGCTGCAACGCCGCGCGATCACCACCGCGGCTCTCGCCCTCGATGCCGCTGACCGGCACTGGATCGGAGTACGCCGCTCCTGGCGCCTCAACGAGCGCCACTACGGCGCCCTGCAAGGCAAGGACAAGAAGCAGACGCTCGAGGAGTACGGCGAGGAGCAGTTCATGCTCTGGCGCCGGTCCTTCGACGTCGCTCCGCCGCCCATGGCCGACGACGACCCGTACTCCCAGGCAGCCGACCCGCGCTACGCCGGCCTCGGTGACGAGATGCCCCGCACCGAGTGCCTCAAGGATGTCGTCGCACGGCTGCTGCCGTACTGGAACGACGCCGTGGTGCCGGACTTGGCGGCCGACCAGACGGTGCTGATCGCCGCGCACGGCAACAGCCTCCGTGCGATCGTGAAGCACCTCGACACCGTCTCTGACGACGACATCGCCGGGGTCAACATCCCCACCGGGATGCCGCTGGTCTACGAGCTCGACTCCGATCTGGCGCCGACGGTGCGCGGCGGACGCTACCTGGACCCCGAGGCTGCTGCAGCGGCCGCTGCAGCAGTGGCGAACCAGGGGCGCTAGCGCGCTCGCCGTTCGAGCTGGTCGAACGTTCGGTCATCGAGGTTGTCGAGATGTGGTGCCCCACGCACGTCGCCGCGTCTCGACAGGCTCGATGACCGTTGCCCGCGACAGCCCGGAGGGCGATCAGCTCACTCCACGTACGTCGGCTGCTCGCCGGTGACCAGGAACACCACGCGGCGGGCGATCGAGACAGCGTGGTCGGCGATGCGCTCGTAGTAGCGGCCCAACAGTGCGATGTCGACAGCCGGCTCGACGCCGTGCTTCCAGTCCGATCCGAGCAGCTCGCGGAACGAGGCACGACGGAGCTTGTCCATCTCCTCGTCGACCTCCTCAAGCTCCTCGGCGGCGGCCACGTCGGAGTCCGCGATCACGTGGCCGACCTTCGCGATCATCACCTCGGCGACCGCAGCCATCCGCGCGATCATCGGGACGACCTCGTCCGGCACGGCGACCTCAGGGACCCGGAGGCGGGCGATCTTGGCAACGTGGACCGCGAGGTCGCCCATCCGCTCGAACTCGCTGACCATCCGCAGCGAGGCGACCAGCATCCGCAGATCGCCGGCGACGGGGTTCTGGAGCGACAGCAGCTCAAAGCTGCGATTCTCCAGACGCACCCGCAGATCGTCGATCGCGGCGTCGTCGGAGATCACCTGCTCGGCGATCGCGGCGTCTCCGTCGAGCAGTGCACTGGTGGCATGAGACACGGCGTTCCCGACCAGACGGGTCATCGTCAGCAGGTCGTCGCGGATCGAATCGAGCTGGTCTGCATAGGCATCGCGCATGACAACCAGCCTAAAGCGGACCGGTGAACAACAGAAGACGATATGTGAACGAGGGGCGAACAGTCCTTGAAAGCGACCGCAGACGTCCGAACAGTGGGTGAAACCCTGCGTACGATTCCATCGTGAGTCATACGACCGAAGCACTGCTGTTCGCCCTGCTCGGGGCAGCACTTGGCGCTGGTGTCGTCCTTGCATGGCGGATCAGTGAGAACCAGACCAGGCCCGCCGTCCCCGCTCTTCCGACGCTGCCCCCCGGCGTCGCGGCCGTCCTGTCCGTCCTGCGGTCCAGCGCGCTGGTCGTCGACGCCAGCGACGATGTCCTCAAGGCGTCCGCGCCGGCTATCGCGATGGGTCTCGTCCGGGACCGACGGATCGCCGTGCGCGAGCTCGAGGAGCTCGTCCAGCAAGTACGCCGCGACGGCCAGATCCGCGAGACGGAGGTCGTGATGCAGCGCGCGCCCGGCGTACCGCCGCGCCACGTGACCGCCCGAGTCGCCCCACTCAGCTCCCAGCTCGTGCTCGCACTGGTCGAGGACCGCACCCGCGAGCGCCGCGTCGAGTCCATCCGCCGCGACTTCGTCGCGAACGTCTCCCACGAGCTCAAGACCCCGGTCGGGGCGATCCGGCTGCTCTCCGACGCGGTGATCGACGCCGCTGACGACCCCGAGGCGGTGCAGCGGTTCGCCGGCCGGATGCACACCGAGAGCGAGCGACTAGCCCGCCTGGTGCAGCAGATCATCGAGCTCTCCCGGCTCCAGGGCGACGACCCTCTCGACGAGCCGGTCGCGGTGGAGGTCGACACGATCATCACCCGGGCGATCGACGAGAACATGACCGACGCCACCGCCAAGGGCATCTCGCTGGTACACAACGGCGAGCGCGACCTGACCCTGCTCGGCAACCGGGAGCAGGTGGCCGTCGCGATCGGCAACCTGGTCGCGAACGCCGTCGCCTACTCCCCCGAAGGCTCCTCGGTCGTCGTCTCGGCCAAGCCGGGAGACACCACCGTCGATCTCTCTGTCACCGATCAGGGGATCGGCATCCCGGCGAGTGAGATCGACCGGATCTTCGAACGGTTCTACCGGGTGGATCCGGCCCGGCATCGCTCCACTGGGGGCACCGGTCTCGGGCTGTCCATCGTCAAGCACGTGGCAGCTTCGCACGGCGGGGATGTGAGGGTCTGGTCCGTAGAGGGCCAAGGCTCGACGTTCACACTCACCCTGCCGCGCAAGACGCCGACAAGCCATCTGGAGGCAACGTCATGACCCGAGTCCTAGTAGTCGAGGACGAGGAGAGCTATAGCGACGCGCTGTCGTACATGCTCCGCAAGGAAGGGTTCGAGGTCGCCATCGCCGCGACCGGACCAGACGCGCTGCTCGAGTTCGACCGGGCCGGCGCGGACATCGTGCTGCTGGACCTGATGCTCCCGGGTATGCCCGGCACTGAGGTCTGCCGGCAGATCCGGCAGACCTCGAACGTCCCGGTGATCATGGTCAGCGCCAAGGACGACGAGGTCGACAAGGTCGTCGGCCTCGAGCTCGGCGCGGACGACTACGTCACCAAGCCGTACTCGCCGCGTGAGCTGGTCGCCCGGATCCGCGCGGTGCTGCGTCGCGGGACCGAGCCCGACCTGGCGCCGATGACGCTGGAGGCGGGCCCTGTCCGGATGGACACCGAGCGCCACGTCGTCACCATCGACGGCCTGGATGTGCGGCTGCCGCTCAAGGAGTTCGAGCTCCTCGAGATGTTCCTGCGCAACCCCGGACGGGTGCTGACTCGTGGTCAGCTGATCGACCGGGTCTGGGGATCGGACTACGTCGGCGACACCAAGACGCTCGACGTGCACGTCAAGCGACTGCGAGCGAAGATCGAGCCCAGCCCGGCGGACCCGAAGTACCTGACCACGGTGCGCGGGCTGGGTTACAAGCTCGACCTCTAGCCCGGTTGCCCCCGCGAGGGACAATGGGTCGTGTGACCAGCACAGCCGTGACACCGACGATGGACGACGTCCTGGGCGACCGACGGTGGCTGGTGCTCACCGGGGCCGGCGTCTCGACCGACTCCGGCATCCCGGACTACCGCGGTCCCGGCGCGCCGGTACGCCGGCCGATGACGATCGCGGACTTCCGGCGTACGGACGCGGCGCGGCAGCGCTACTGGGCGCGGGCCTACCTCGGCTGGTCCGCGATGGGCACCGCGACCCCCAACAACGCCCACCGGATCCTCGCCGGGTTGGAGAGCAGCGGTCGGCTCAGCGGATTGATGACGCAGAACGTCGATGGACTGCACCGCGCTGCCGGGCACCGCGACGTGGTCGACCTGCACGGCCGGCTGGACTCGGTGATCTGCCTGGGGTGCTCGGCGACGAGCTCGCGCAGCGATCTTCAGCGGCGCCTGGCAGTCCTGAACCCAGGCTTCTCGGCTGACCACCTCGTGGTGCTGCCCGACGGCGACATCGCCCTCGAGGAGACCTCGACCTTCACACCAGCGACCTGCGAGCACTGCGCTGGGGAGCTCAAGCCGGACGTGATCTTCTTCGGCGAGAACGTCCCCGTCGAGCGGGTCCGGCACTGCCAGGACCTCGTCGACGAAGCCGAGGCGCTGGTCGTCCTGGGGTCCTCCCTGCATGTCTTCAGCGGCCGACGATTCGTCAAGCAGGCATATGCCCGCGGCATCCCGATCGTGATCGTCAACCGCGGCGAGACCCGCGGCGATGCGATGGCGACGCTCAAACTCGACCTCGGCTGCGCCGAGGTGCTCGCCGCCTACGCCTGACCCTAGGCCTGAGTGCCGATGACCTCGCGCGCCCGCGGCTTGCGCCGGGTGACCAGGACGCCGACCACGCAGATGACCCCACCGACGAACGCCATCGCGGGCGGCACCTCGTCCAGCGCGAGCCAGGCCATCAGCGCCGCCAGCGCCGGCACCAGGAAGGTGGTCAGCGACTGCTTGCCGGCGTCGGTGTAGCGCAGCGCGAAGGCCCAGGTGCTGAAGGCGAGCGCTGTCGGGAACAGGCCGAGGTACCCGATCAGGAGCAGCGTGCTAGTGCTGTCGTGACCGACCACGTGCCCGAGGTCCCCGATCCACGGCAGGCAGATGGCCACGCCGATCCAGCACGCGTAGCAGGTCACCTCGAGCCCGGACAGCCGTCGCAGCAGCACCTTCTGGCAGACCACTCCGATTGCGTACGTCGCCGCAGCGAGCAGGGTCAGCAGCACGCCGTCGAGGTCCGAGCCGCCGTCGCTGTGCATCGCTACCGCGATCACCACCACGCCGCCGAAGGCGATCGCCATCCCCACCAGCAGCCAGCCGGTGAGCTTCTCGCCGAGGAAGAGCGCGGCCAGCAACGCGATCAGGATCGGGCCGACCTGCACCACCATCGCAGCGGTCGCGGCGTCAATCTTCCGCTCGCCGGCGTTCAGCGTCAGGTTGTAGATCCCGAACCAGGCGATGCCGCAGCCGAGCAGCAGGAAGACCTCGTTGCGGGTGAACCGGTGCCGCTCGGACCGGGCCAGCAGCAGGGACAGCGCGACCGCCGCGATCAGCAGCCGGCCCAGGGACAGGGCACCGGGCGTCACGTCGCGACCGAGATGCCGGATCGCCACGAACGCCGAGGCCCACAGCACCAGGGTCACCGCGATCGCCGCGGGCGGCTGCCACGACGGCGGCCGGACCTGTGTCGCAGCGGTCTCGGTGGCGGCAGGGATCGTGGTCACGCCTCGAACCTAGAGGACCGGGCGCGTCCACGACACGCGGTTTTCGGACGCCGACCCGCGGGATCCGGCCACGCTCACGGCTAGCGGCTGATCCGGACCCGGCGTACGTGGAAGGTCGTCGGGCGCTTGCCGGTGGAGGAGTCGGTCGCCACGAGCGCTCCATCCGCGACCAGGCCGGAGACGCTGTTGCGGTCGCTGAAGACTGCCTGCCCGCCGCCGGCCAGAGACCGGACCACGGCCTGCTGGGAGAGGTTGCTCCAGGCCACGAAGCCGGCACCGAACGACGCATCGCCCGAGGCCTTCGCGGTCGTGCTGGTCAGCTCGACAGCCTGTCGCGTGCTCAAGCTACCCAGCCAGGTCGAGCTGGGGTCGAAGTTGTCGGCACTCGCCGGGTCGTCGATCTGGCTCCAGAACAGGTCGTCGCCCCGGGCAATGCAGTTCTCCACCAGTCCGGTCGTCGTAACCTGCTCGGCCTTCCCGCCGGTCAGCGGCGCCTCCCAGCAGTCGCCGGTCGGGAAGGCCGCCGAGACCGGGGTGCTGCTGTCGACGACATAGACGAGGCGGTTGCCGACGATGCTGATCGTGCCCTGCGGGGCCGGGTCCGGCGTCGGCAGCTTGCGCGCCGCCGCCCAGCCCGGCTTCCACACAGAGGTCGGCAGGGCCGCACCCGTCCCGTACGGCGTCCACAGCACGTACCCGCCGGTCCGGCTCACGTACGGCGGCCCCGGGTCCGCGCGGTTGCCGCTGGTGCCCAGGACGATCGTCCGACCGGTCGCGAGGTCGACTGCCTTGACCCGCCACTGGGTGGGCGGCTGGTCCTGGACGCCGACCTTCTGCCGCTGGTCTACGTAGACCAACCAACCGTTGCCGACCGCGACCGACTCGATCAGTCCGTCGGACCACTGCGACGTCGCCACCACACTGCGGCGCATCGTGGCGAGTCGGACGGCCTCGACCTGGTCCCAACGGCTGCCCGCGGTGGTGAACGGGTAGGCAAGGACGCCGTCACCGAGAGCCATCGGCCCGGTACTGGCACCGGTCCCGGTGAAGGAGGCGACCCGGGTCAGCGTGACCTTGTCGGTCGCAGCGGGCGCACTCGGCGTCGTCGTCGGCGCCATAGATGCCGGGGCGGTGCTGGTCGGCGGCGCCTTGATCGCGGTGCCGCCGTCGGAGCACGCGGCGAGGAGCGTGCAGGCCATTACCACGAGACCCGCGGCAGCTGCTCGGAGCGAGGCCGACCGCCTCATTCGGCCGGACCGGCGCCGGGGCCGGATTCGAGCCAGCCCCGGAACGCTTCCAGGTTCGCGGTCGACTCGCCGTTGGCAGTGCGCCATTCCCACTCTTTGCGGATCGAGGTAGCGAAGCCGAGCTCCAACAAGACGTTGAAGGACTCGTCGGCGTAGGTCAGCACCGAGCCGAGCAGCCGGTCGACCTCCTCCGCCGTGACCACGTGCAGCGGCAGCCGCGCATCAAGGAAGATGTCGCCGACGGCATCGAGCGCGAACGCGACCGAGAACATCCTCATGTTGCGTTCCAGCAGCCAGCGGTAGACGCCTTCGAAGTTCTCGTCCGGCTTGCGGCAGACGAACGCGTGCACGCTGAGCGCGTGCGCTCCGATCTCCAGGCGCACCGGCGTCTTCAGTTTTCGCTCGCCGGGTAGGACGACGTCGAAGACGCCGGGGGTCAGCTCCTGCCAATCGAGGTCGCTGGCGGTCAGAGCCTGCCGGATTGTGTCCGCGGCACTCATACCAAGGCCGCTCACCGCTCCGCCTCGGCCGCCATCAGGCGCACGGCTTGCTGGTAGACCTCGAGCGTCGCGTCGGCGGTGCGCTCCCAGCCGAACGCCGACGCGTGCTGGACGGCACCGTGCGACAGCGTCTCGCGCAGACGCGGCGAGGAGATCACCGACTCGAACACGCGGGCATAGTCGGCCGGGTCGTGGCCGTCGACCAGGAACCCGGTCCGGCCGTCGACGACGGCGGTGGTCAGGCCGCCGACCGCTGCCGCGACGACAGGGGTCCCCACGGCCTGGGCCTCGACCGCGACGAGCCCGAAGCTCTCGTTGTACGACGGCACGCAGACCAGCGTGGCTGCGGCGTACCAGTCGACGAGCTCGTCGCGGCGTACCGGCGGGACGAACCGGACGACGTCGGCGATCCCCAGGGACACGGCCAACTCGGCCAACGCGGTCGGGTGCTCCATCCCACTCCCCGACGGGCCGCCAACGACGGCGACGACGAGGCGGTCTCGCAGCGCGGGCTTGCGGGCGATCAGCTCGGCAGCTGCACGCAGCAGCACGTCGGGGGCCTTGAGCGGCTGGATGCGGCCGACGAAGGCGAGCACCTCCGCGTCCTGGCGCAGCCCGAGCCGGGCCCGCGCAGCCGCCATCGAGGTCGGCCGGAACGCGTCGAGGTCGACGCCCGGGTGCACGACCTCGACCCGCGAAGGGTCGGCGTCATAGCAGTTGATCAGGTCCTTGGCCTCGTCCACGGTGTTGGCGATCAGCATGTCCGCGGCGGCGACGACCTGCTCCTCGCCGATCACCCGGGCCTGCGGTTCGGGGACGTCACCCTCGGCGAGCAGGTCGTTCTTGACCTTGGCCATCGTGTGCATCGAATGCACCAGCGGCACCCCCCAGCGGTCACGAGCCAGCGCCCCGACCTGACCAGAGAGCCAGTAGTGGCTGTGCACTGCGTCGTAGTGACCCACATCGAACTGCGCCTCTGCCCGGAGTACCTCCCGGGCGAACACGCACAGCTGGCCCGGCAGCTCGTCCTTGGCCATCCCTTCGAAGGGGCCCGCGACGATGTGCCGGACAGTCACGCCCGGAGCGAAAGCCACCAGTGCGGGTAGCTGCGAGTCGGTCGCACGAGTGAAGATATCGACCTCGATGCCGCGGCTGGCGAGCCGGCGGGCCACCTCGGTGACGTAGACGTTCATGCCCCCCGCATCGCCGGTACCGGGCTGCTCGAGCGGCGAGGTGTGCAGGCTGATCATCGCCAGACGGCGCAGCGGCGCTGCAGCGTCGTACGCCGGACCACCCACCTGCTCACCTCCTCTAGCACTGACCACCGACACAACCTCCGCACATTCTGGCTCATTCCCCCATGCCAAGATTGGGCGGTGAGCTCCCTCCCCGGATCCGGACCCCTCCCGTACCCACGAACGGCCGTCGTCACCGGTGCCAGCAGCGGCATCGGCGCGGCCACCGCCCGGGCCCTCGCGGCCGACGGTTTCCGGGTGGTCGCTGCTGCCCGGCGTACCGACCGGGTCGAGGCCCTGGCAGCGGAGATCGGCGGCATCGCGGTCACCTGCGACGTGACCTCCGCCGACTCCGTCGCGGCGTTGGCCGAGGCCGTTGGGCCCCGCGTCGACGTGTTGGTCAACAACGCCGGCGGCGCCCTCGGAGCCGACCCCGTCTCCGGCGCGGACCCTGCGCAGTGGCAGCAGATGTTCGACGTCAACGTCCTCGGCGTCGTCCGCGTGACCGGCGCACTGCTCCCGGCGATCCGCACCAGCGGAGCCGGTCTGATCGTCAACATCGGATCGACCGCGGGCCGGGTCGCCTACGCCGGAGGCGGCGGCTATACCGCTGCCAAGCACGGGCTGCACGCCGTCTCCCAGACGCTGCGCCTCGAGCTCGGCGGCGAGCCGATCCGGGTCACCGAGATCGCCCCGGGCATGGTCCGCACCGACGAGTTCGCACTGGTCCGGTTCGGTGACGCCGAGCGCGCCGCGGCCGTGTACGCCGACGTGGACTCGCCCCTGGTCGCCGAGGATGTCGCCGAGGCGGTTCGCTGGGTCGCGAGCCTGCCGCGCCATGTCAATGTCGACGACCTGGTCCTGCGCCCGGTCGCGCAGGCAGCGCAGCACCAGCTGCACAAGGGCAAGATCTTCGACTGACCAACCCACTCACCCGAGCCGACCCATTGGTCGAGTGAAGGCACGTGGAGGAGCGAAGCGGGGGAGCCTGCCTGCACTCGAGCGACGTGTCGGCGATCCCGGCACCAGTCTGTCGCCCGACAACCCAGCGTCCTTGGCACGCACTCCAAAGCCGGGTCAGCGCTGCGGCACGCACTCCAAAGCCGGGTCAGCGCGCCTACGCGCACTCCAAAGCCGGGTCAACGCTAACGGTCGAGGTACTTGCGGATCCCCGCCACGACCGCCGCGGCGTACGTCGCCCGGCCCGAGGCCGCCTTCATCCGCTTGGCGTCGCCGGCGTTGCGCATGTTGCCGATCTCGATCATCGCGACCGGTACGTCGGACATGTTGAGTGTGCCGAGATCCGAGCGGATGCTGAGCGCCGTACCGCCGCCGATGTAGTTCGAGCGCGCCAGGTGCTCGCCGTCCAGGCCGGAGCGCAATGCCTTCGCCAGCCGCAACGAAGCTGCCGCGATGTCGGTGGTCCAGGGCTTGCGCCTGGTGGGCGCGATCACGTGGAAGCCGTGGTCGGAACCCGGCGCACCGTCAGCGTGCAGGCTGACCGTCAGCACCGCGTGCACCTTCTTGCCGAACTCGCCGCGCTTGTCGACGCACGGCCCCCAGAGCTTCTGGCTGTTGCTGGTCCGGGTCATCAGGACGGTCGCGCCGAGGGCTTGGAGCCGCGCCTTGACGAGTGTCGCGATCGCGAAGTTGACCGTCGCCTCGGGGTAGCCCGAGTTGGTGGCCGTCCCGGTGGTGTTGCAGGGCTTGGTGAACCCGCCAGCCGGCACCGGGCGGTTGATCTGCCGCGGGAAGTTGTGGTTGCCGAGCTGGTGCCCAGGGTCCAGCGCGATCCGGATCCCGGCGAGCGGCTTGGCGGCCGTCACCGTCCGCGCGGCGAGCGCGGACGGTGCTGAGGGTGCGGACGTCGACGGGACCTTGGTCTGCGCGACGGGCACGATCGTGCCCGAGCCTGCGGACTCCGAGTGCGGCGCCAGAGCCAGGCCTGCTCCGCCGACGGCTAGGACCGCCACAACGACGAGGCTGCGCATCATCGGTCCAGGCCCTTGGCGATCAGCTCGACCGCCTCGTTCAGCGCGGCAGCAGCGGCTGCATGCGCCTCAGGGCCCCGACGGAACGGGTCGGGCACGTCCTGCTCGACGGCGGCCGCGGCCGAGCGGTGCGCCCCGGCCCACTTGACCACCGCGGCGGCGTCTGTCTCGTTGCTCATGTCGGCGAGCGCGGCGAACTCCAGCACCGTGAAGGTCCGGCGCAGGGCGCCCGGCGATTCGGCCAGCACCTGTGAGCGCAGGTCGCGGGTGGCCGTCAGCAGCAGATCGGCTCCGGCGATCAGCCCAGGCGTGAGCTGGCGGGCCGCGAACCCGGTCGGGTCGCCGCCGTACCCGAGCAGCTCCGCGGCGGCGTACTTGCTCATCGCGTAGCCGACCATCGCCCCGACGCCGGCGCTGCGCACCTCGAAGCGGTCCCGCGGGAGCCGCGCTGCGAGCAGCCGCTCACCGACCGGTGACCGGCAGACGTTGCCGATGCATACGAACAGCACTCCGAACGTCGGAGGGCCAGCTGGCTGTGGTGAGGCGGACACGCGACTCACGATAGACTTCGGGGTCGTCGTTCGACGCCATCCCAAACAAACGAGACCTGTCTCACCCCTGCCCAGGGGGCACCACGGAAGGCATCACCAGCTCATGGCTACCACCACCCGTTCCGACCTGCGCAACGTCGCGATCGTCGCGCACGTCGACCACGGCAAGACCACGCTGGTTGACGCCATGCTGCTCCAGGCCGGCGCTTTCTCCGCCCACCAGGCCGAGGGTGTCGGCGAGCGTGCGATGGACTCCGGCGAGCTCGAGCGCGAGAAGGGCATCACCATCCTCGCGAAGAACACTGCGGTCCACTACGCGGGGCCTGCCGCCGAGGGCAAGCCGATGACGATCAACATCATCGACACCCCCGGCCACGCCGACTTCGGTGGCGAGGTCGAGCGCGGCCTGTCGATGGTCGACGGCATCGTGCTGCTCGTGGACGCCTCCGAAGGCCCGCTGCCGCAGACCCGGTTCGTGCTCCGCAAGGCGCTGAACGCCGACATGCCCGTGATCCTGGTCGTGAACAAGACCGACCGTGGCGATGCTCGGATCTCCGAGGTCGTCGACGAGACCTACGAGCTGTTCATGGACCTGCTCGACGAGTCGCACAGCCAGGATGCACTCGACTTCCCGGTCGTCTTCGCGTCGGGCCGGGCCGGGATCGCCTCGCTGACCAAGCCGGAGAACGCGACGATGCCTGAGGGCGACAGCCTCGAGCCGCTCTTCAAGACGATCCTCGAGACCATCCCGGCGCCGACGTACACCGAGGACGCGCCGCTGCAGGCGCACGTCACCAACCTCGACTCCAGCCCGTTCCTCGGCCGGCTCGCCCTGCTGCGGATCCACGAGGGCAACCTGAAGAAGGGCCAGAACGTCGCCTGGATGAAGCGCGACGGCACCACCAAGACCGTCAAGATCACCGAGCTGCTGGTCACCGAGGGCCTCGAGCGCAAGCCGGGCGAGTCGGCCGGCCCGGGCGACATCGTCGCCATCGCCGGCATCCCGGACATCACCATCGGCGAGACCCTGGCCGACCCGGAGAACCCGGTCGCGCTGCCGCTGATCCACGTCGATGAACCGGCCATCTCGATGACCATCGGCACCAACACCTCACCGCTGGCGGGCAAGGGCCCGACCAAGAACACCAAGGTCACCGCCCGACTGGTCAAGGACCGCCTCGACAGCGAGCTGGTCGGCAACGTGTCGCTGCGGATCCTCCCGACCGAGCGTCCCGACGCCTGGGAGGTCCAGGGCCGCGGCGAGCTCGCGCTGGCCATCCTCGTCGAGCAGATGCGCCGCGAGGGCTTCGAGCTCACCGTCGGCAAGCCGCAGGTGGTCACCAAGGAGATCAACGGCAAGCTGCACGAGCCGACCGAGCGCCTGACCATCGACGCCCCTGAGGAGCATCTCGGTGCGATCACCCAGCTGCTCGCCCTGCGTAAGGGCCGGATGGAGCAGATGACCAATCACGGCACCGGCTGGGTCCGGATGGAGTTCCTGGTGCCCTCGCGTGGCCTGATCGGCTTCCGCACCGAGTTCCTCACCCAGACGCGCGGCACCGGCATCGCCCACCACATCTCCGAGGGCTACGAGCCGTGGGCCGGCGAGATCAAGTCGCGCTCGCAGGGCTCGCTGGTCGCTGACCGGATGGGTGCGGCGACGGCGTACGCGATGACGAACCTGCAGGAACGCGGCGTCATGTTCGTGGACCCGACCACCGAGGTCTACGAAGGCATGATCATCGGCGAGAACTCCCGCGCCGACGACATGGACGTGAACATCACCAAGGAGAAGCAGCAGACCAACGTCCGCTCCTCGACCTCGGACAACTTCGAGAAGCTGATCCCG
>DASRRQ010000133.1:0-53973 GCA_035695505.1 Marmoricola sp.
GCTCAGAGTCCGAGAGACGGCGGGCGTACCGGATGGCGACGTCGCGGTGCCGCAGGAACAGCTGCTCGAAGGCTGAGGAGTCTCCGGATCGCACCAGCGTGATCAATTCGGGGTCGCTTGCGTCCTCCAGGCCAGTGCCGAAGGTGGGGTGGTCGTGGTCGGGTGTCTCGGGTCCTGTCATGACAGGAGTAGAGACACCGACAGAAAGACCTGATCACGGCGAAGCGAGTGTGACCTGCGTCACACGATGACGCAGGCTGCGCTGGTGCCGCAGCGACTCGACGGTGAAGACCCCCAGCGCGACCCAGACCAAGACGAAACCGGCCCACCGCATCGCGGTCATCTCCTCGTTCAGGAACGTGACGCCGAGCAGCAACTGCAGGACCGGCGCCAGGTACTGCAGCAGGCCCAGAGTGGTCATCGGCACCCGGATCGCCGCTGCCCCGAAGAAGAGCAGCGGGATCGCTGTCACCAGGCCGGTCAGGGCCAGGAGCAACGCGTGCCCGACGCCGTACCCGACGACGTGGCTCTGGCCGCGCACCCCGATCCAGATCAGGTAGGAGATCGCGAGCGGCGCGAGCACCAGTGTCTCGAAGGTCAGGCTCTCGACGGCGTCGACGCCGGCTTGCTTCTTGGCGAGCCCGTAGGTGCCGAACGAGAACGCGAGCACCAGCGCGACCCAGGGCGGGCGGCCGTACTCGATCGCCAGGCCGATCACGGCGACCACCCCGATCCCGACCGCGACCCACTGCCCACGGCGCAGTCGCTCGCCGAGCACCAGTACGCCCATCAGCACCGTCACCAGCGGGTTGATGAAGTAGCCCAGCGAGGTCTCCACGACGCGGTGGTGGTTCACACCCCAGATGTAGGTGCCCCAGTTCGTCGCCACCACGACGGCCGCGAGGGTGAGCAGCCGGCGCGACCGGCGGTCGGCCATCACGGCTCTCAGCTGCGGCAGTCGCCCGGTCGCGAGCAGCACGGCCGTCATCGTCAGCACCGACCAGGCGACCCGGTGGGACAGGATCTCCAACGCGCCGGCAGGCTTGAGCAGCGGCCAGTACAGCGGGAACAGGCCCCAGAGCAGATAGGCGGCGATCCCGGAGAGGAAGCCCTTGCGCTGGTCGGTCACCCGCGCAGCCTAGGCCCCGCAGGGCCTCACAGGACGGTCCAGGTGTCCTTGCCGTTGATCAATGCGGCGAGCGCGGCCGAGGAGTCGTCCTGGCCGGCGGTGGCGGTGGCGACCTGCTGGCGGGCGCCGTCGTCGTACGTCGTCCGCTCGACGGAGCGGAAGATGCCGATCGGGGCTTGGTGCAGGACGCCGGCGTCGGTAAGCCGGGACAGTGCGAACGCCGTGGTCGGGTCCGGATTGTGCGCGTCGTGGATCAGGACGTCAGGGCTGTTGCCAGCCACGACCTCGACCCCGCCGGAGGACGAGCGGGCGATGCCCAGACGGCCGAGGGCGCCCTCGCTGTCGTCGATGGGCCCGCCGAAGCGGATCGGCTGGCCGTGCTCGAGCGGGATGATCGCGTCGGTCTTCGTGTCGCTGTCCTTGACCGCGTCGAAGGCGCCGTCGTTGAAGATCGGGCAGTTCTGGTAGATCTCCACCAGCGACGTGCCGCGGTGAGCAGCGGCCGCGGACAGCACCGCGGTCAGGTGCTTGCGGTCCGAATCGATGGTCCTTGCCACGAAGCTCGCCTCGGCGCCGAGCGCCAGGGAGACCGGGTTGAACGGGTGGTCGACCGAGCCGACCGGGGTTGACTTGGTGATCTTGCCGGGCTCGGAGGTGGGGGAGTACTGGCCCTTGGTCAGGCCGTAGATCCGGTTGTTGAACAGCAGGATCGTCATGTTCACGTTGCGGCGCATCGCGTGGATCAGGTGGTTGCCGCCGATCGACAGGGCGTCGCCGTCGCCGGTGACGACCCAGACGTTGATGTCCTCGCGGGCGGTCGCGATGCCGGTGGCGATCGCCGGTGCGCGGCCGTGGATCGAGTGCATCCCGTAGGTGTCGAGGTAGTACGGGAACCGGCTCGAGCAGCCGATGCCGGAGACGAACACGATGTTCTCGCGGCGCAGGCCGAGGTCGGGCAGGAAGCCCTGGACGGCGGCGAGGATCGCGTAGTCGCCGCAACCGGGGCACCAGCGGACCTCCTGGTCTGCGGTGTACTCCTTGCGGTTCTGCGGCTCGTCCTTGGTCGGGACGCCGGCGAGGCCGGGGAAGGGCAGCTCCTGGGTGGTCACTTGACCGTCTCCTTGTTGCTGGTCGTGCCTGCTTCGTGCGCGTGCACGTCGCCTGTGGTTCCGATGGAATGAGTTGCAGCGATCAGATCGGTGATTGCCTCGGCGAGCTCGGCTGCCTTCAGCGGCATGCCGTTGACCTGGTTGTAGCCGACGACGTCGACGAGGTACTTGGCGCGGATCAGCAGCGAGAGCTGGCCGAGGTTCATCTCCGGGATCATCACCGCGTCGTACCGCTTGAGGATCTCGCCGAGGTCCTTGGGGAACGGGTTGAGGTGCCGCAGGTGCACCTGGGCGACGTCCATCCCGGCCTTGCGGACCCGGCGGGCCGCAGCACCGATGGGGCCGTACGTCGACCCCCAGCCGAGCACGAGCACCTTGGCCGCCCCTGACGGGTCGTCGACCTCCAGCGGCGGCAGCGAATCGGCGATCCGATCCACTTTGGCCTGGCGGATGCGCACCATGAAGTCGTGGTTGGCGGGGTCGTAGGAGATGTTGCCGTGGCCGTCGCCCTTCTCCAGTCCGCCGATCCGGTGCTCCAGGCCCGGCGTACCGGGGATGGCCCACGGGCGCGCCAGGGTCTCCTCGTCGCGGATGTAGGGCCAGTACTCCTCGGAGGCAGTGCCATCTTTCGCCGTGACCGTCTTGTTGGTCTCGGTGGCGAAGTTCGGGTCGATCTTCGGCAGCGACGCGACGTCGGGGATCGACCACGGCTCGGAGCCGTTGGCCAGGTAGCCGTCGGAGAGCAGCATCACCGGGGTGCGGTAGGTGATCGCGATCCGGGTGGCCTCGACGGCGGCGTCGAAGCAGTCGCCGGGAGACTGGGGCGCGATCACCGGGACGGGCGACTCGCCGTTGCGGCCGAACATCGCCTGCAGCAGGTCGGCCTGCTCGGTCTTGGTCGGCAGGCCGGTCGAAGGCCCGCCGCGTTGGACGTCGATGATCAGCAGTGGCAGCTCGGTCATCACCGCCAGGCCGATGGTCTCCGACTTCAGCGCGATGCCCGGTCCTGAGGTGGTGGTGATCCCCAGGGAGCCGGCGAAGGAGGCACCGAGGGCCGCACCGATGCCGGCGATCTCGTCCTCGGCCTGGAACGTCGTGATGCCGAACCGCTTGTGCTTGCTCAGCTCGTGCAGGACGTCGGAGGCCGGGGTGATCGGGTAGGTGCCCAGGAAGATCGGCAGGCCCGACTGTACGCCGCCGGCGATCAGGCCGTAGGACAGCGCCAGGTTGCCGGAGATGTTGCGGTAGGTGCCCGGCGCCATCTTGGCGGGCTTGATCTCGTAGGAGACGACGAAGGCCTCGGTGGTCTCGCCGAAGTTCCAGCCGGCCTTGAACGCGGTGATGTTCGCGTCGCGGATGTCAGGGACCTTGGCGAACCGCGCCGTGAGGAAGTCGATCGTGGTCTCGGTCGGCCGGCCGTACATCCAGGACAGCAGGCCGAGGGCGAACATGTTCTTCGCGCGGGCGGCGTCCTTGCGCGACAGGCCGAACTCCTTGACCGCCTCGACGGTCATCCCCGTCAGGTCCAGTACCGAGAGGTTGTAGTCCTCAGCCAGCGAGCCGTGGCCCTCGGCCTCCAGCGGATTGTCCTCGTAGCCGGCCTTGATCAGGTTGCGCGGGGAGAAGTCGTGGGAGTCGACGATGATCGCCGTACCTGGCTTCATGTCGTGCAGGTTGGCCTTCAGAGCCGCCGGATTCATCGCGACGAGCACGTCCGGGGCGTCGCCCGCGGTCAGGATGTCGTGGTCGGCGAAGTGCACCTGGAACGAGCTGACGCCGGGCAGCGTCCCCTGCGGGGCGCGGATCTCGGCCGGGAAGTTCGGGAACGTCGCCAGATCGTTGCCGAACGCCGCGGACTCCTGGGTGAACCGGTCGCCGGTCAGCTGCATGCCGTCGCCGGAGTCGCCGGCGAAACGGATGATGACCCGGTCGAGCTGTTGGACCTGCTTGGCCACGAGAAACGCCTTTTCTTCCTGTGCTGCCGTCGCCGTCCGCGGCGGTGAGTTGTCCGATGAGCAGGAACCATCGTACGGCGAAACTAGAACGCGTTCTAGATGATCCGGGCCCAACAACACCTTAGTCCGCCCTCAGGTCGAAAATCGGCGATCTCAGCAGTCGATAGTCCATGAGTGACACGGCTCACCTCGCCGTCATTTGCTATCTCGTAGGTCAAGTGTAGTAAGTTACCCGAGTTTAGTAATCCACAACCTTCCCTTGACCAAGGAGCCGACATGAGCACGGACCGCCTCGCCCTCGAGAGATCCCCTCGCCCCGCACGCACCAACCGACGACGCTGGGTGGCCGTCGCTGCTGTGCTGGCGGCAGGTTCGCTCGCGCTAACGGCCTGCGGGTCGACCACGTCGAGCAAGAAGACGGTCAACCTCGTCGGCTTCTCGATCCTGCAGCAGCCGAACACCAAGCTGATCAAGGACTTCGGCAAGACCGCAGCGGGAAAGGGGATCAAGTTCTCCACGTCGTACGGCGCCTCGGGTGACCAGGCCCGCGCCGTGATCGCCGGCCAGCCGGCCGACATCGTCCACCTCTCGCTAGCTACCGATGTCGAGAAGCTCGTCGACGCGAACCTGGTCTCCAAGAACTGGGACACCGGCACCAACAAGGGCATCGCCAGTCAGACCGTCGTGGTGCTGACCGTGCGGGCCGGCAACCCCAAGCACATCACCGGCTGGGACGACCTGATCAAGCCCGGCATCAAGATCGTCACGCCCAACCCGGGATCCTCTGGCTCGGCTCGCTGGAACATCCTGGCGGCGTACGGGCACGTGATCGCCGATGGCGGCACCGAGGCTCAGGCCGGCGACTACCTGAAGAAGTTTTTCGAGCACACTGCCGCGCTCCCGGGCAGCGGCCGTGAGGCCACCACCGCGTTCGAGAGCGGTGTCGGCGACGTGCTGGTCTCGTATGAGGAGGAGGCGATCGCCGCCCGTGCGTCGGGCGCCAAGCTCGACTACCTGATCCCGAGCGAGACGCTGCTGATCCAGAACCCGGCCGCCGTCACCGTAGGGTCCAACCCGGCCGCTGCGAAGTTCCTCGACTTCATCGAGAGCAAGCAGGGCCAGCTGGACTACGCCGAATCAGGCTTCCGACCGCTGACCGATGTGGGCAGCTACACCACGCCGGGCGCGAACGATCCGTCCAACCCGTACCCGACGCCGACCAAGCTGCTGACCATCGACAAGGACTTCGGCGGCTGGGACGCGGCCGCGAAGAAGTTCTTCGACGAGAAGGACGGCATCGTTACCAAGATCCAGGCGGAGACGGGCAAGCAGTGAGCTCTGTCGCCCAGGAGTCTCTCCAGGCGGCGACCCCCGGTACGAGCGGCGCCTCTGGGCGCCGCCGTACCCGGGGCACACGGTCCCTCGGGGGACCTTCGAGCCTGGCGCTCGGTGTCGCTGTCACCTGGTTCAGCGTGCTGGTGCTGATCCCGCTGGCAGCCGTCGTGATCTCTGCAGGAGGCAACGGCTGGAGCGGGTTCTGGGACACCGTCACCAGCTCGCAGACCGCCGCCGCGTTACGGCTCACGGTCGGCGAGGCGTTGTTGGTGACCGTGATCAACGTGGTGATGGGCACCGCCTTGGCCTGGGTCCTGGTCCGCGACCGGTTCTTCGGCAAGCGAGCGCTCGATGTCGTCATCGACGTCCCGTTCGCGCTGCCGACGATCGTGGCCGGGCTGGTGCTGCTGGCTCTGTACGGGCCGGAGTCGCCCATCAACGTCAACGTCGCGAACACCCGGACTGCGGTGTTCCTCGCGATCGCGTTCGTGACACTGCCGTTCGTCGTCAGGACCACTCAGCCGGTGCTGGAGGCCCTGGAACGTGATGTCGAGGAGGCTGCGGCCTCGCTCGGAGCGACCCGGCTGACGATCTTCCGGCGCATCATCCTGCCGGCGCTGGTGCCGGCGATCGCGGCCGGTGCGGCGCTGTCCTTCGCCCGGGCGATCAGCGAGTACGGCTCACTGGTGCTGCTCTCGGGCAACCTGCCGAATCGCACCGAGGTCGCCTCGGTGCGGATGCTGTCCTACCTGGAGAACGGCGACCAGAACGGAGCCTCGGCCGTCGCCGCGATCCTGCTGGTGGTCGCGCTCGCCGTCATCGTGGCGTTGGACGTGCTGCAGCGGAAGGTGGCGCGTCGTGGCGAGTAGGTCCGGGCTCCGGGAGCCGTTGGGCGTGCAGATCGTGCTGCGTGTCGTCACGATCGGCTACGTGCTCGCGCTGGTCGCGGTGCCCACAGCACTGGTCTTCCGCAACGCCTTCGCGGACGGTGTCGGCGCGTTCTTCGATGCGCTCAAGGAGCCGAGCGTCACGCACGCGTTCACCCTGACGATGGAGATCACCATCTTCGCGGTGCTGATCAACCTGGTCTTCGGGGTGACGATGTCGCTGCTCCTCGTGCGCTATGAATTCCTCGGCAAGCGACTGCTCTCGGCCCTGCTCGACGTACCGCTGTCGGTCTCGCCGGTGGTCGTCGGACTCGCGCTGGTGCTGGTTTACAACGGCCGCACGGGCTGGTTCGGACCGACTCTGGAGGGCTGGGGCTACAAGGTCATCTTCGCGACCCCCGGCATGATCATGGCGACCGTGTTCGTCGCCCTGCCGCTGGTGATCCGGGAGATCGTGCCGGTGCTCAGCGAGCTCGGTGACGACCAGGAGCAGGCCGCGCGGAGCCTGGGGGCCAACGGTCCGCAGACGTTCTGGCGGATCACCCTGCCCGGCATCAAGTGGGCGGTCGTCTACGGCGTCGTGCTCTCCCTGGCCCGATCGCTTGGTGAGTACGGCGCGATCAAGGTCGTCTCCGGCAACATCGTCAACCAAACCCAGACAGCGACCCTCGTCGTCGAGCAGCAGTACGAGGGGTTCAACCAGACCTCGGCGTACGCCGTGGCCGCCGTACTCGCGTTCGTGGCGATGCTGTGCCTGGTCGTCGTCTCGTTCCTGCGTCCCCGAGAGGACCACGACTCATGAGTATCCGTGTTGAGAACATCACCAAGACCTACGGTGACTTCGTCGCCTTGGACAACGTCTCGGTCGACCTGCCCACCGGGCATCTGACCGCGCTGCTGGGCCCGTCCGGCGGTGGCAAGTCGACGCTGCTGCGGATCATCGCGGGCCTGGAGACGGCTGACTCCGGCGAGGTCAACATCGAGGGCACGCCCGCGACTCACCTGCCGCCGCAGAAGCGGAACGTCGGGTTCGTCTTCCAGCACTACGCGGCGTTCAAACACATGAGCGTGGCCAAGAACATCGCGTTCGGCCTCGAGATCCGCAGGCGCCCCAAGCAGGAGATCAAGGAGCGAGTCGAGGACCTGCTCGACCTGGTGCACCTCTCCCAATTCGCGAACCGGCTGCCCTCCCAGCTCTCCGGTGGCCAGCGCCAGCGGATGGCGCTCGCGCGGGCGCTGGCGGTCGAGCCGACGGTGCTGCTGCTCGATGAGCCCTTCGGTGCGTTGGATGCGAAGGTCCGCAAGGAGCTGCGCGAGTGGCTGCGGCGGCTGCACGACGAGGTCGCGGTCACGACGGTCTTCGTGACGCACGACCAGGAGGAGGCCCTGGAGGTCGCCGACGAGATCGTGGTGATCAACGAGGGCCGGATCGAGCAGATCGGCTCGCCCGACGTGCTCTACGACGAGCCGGCGAACGACTTCGTGATGACCTTCCTCGGGCCCACGACGATGATCGACGGCAAGCTCTACCGGCCGCACGACATCGACGTATTCACCCATCCGGGCGTGCCCGGCTCGCTGCCGGCCCGGATCGTGCGCGAGCTGCGGGTCGGCTTCGAGGTGCGCCTCACCGTCGAGCTGCTCGACGCCGCGCACGAGGAGATCGTCGTCACCGTCACTCGCGCCCACCAGCGCTCGCTGAACCTGCGCGACGGCATCGACGTGTGGCTGGCCCCGACGCACGGGGCGCTGACTGCGGTGGCGGCGCCGGCTAGCTGAGGGGCTTGGCGCGCTGCATTCGGACCGCTCCCGACATGCAATTGTCGTTGCGTGGGCGCTTGAACGTCACTTCAGCCCCAGCCGCGACATTTGCATGTCGGGAGGTGGTAGCGACAGTCGGCCCGTCGGCCCGTCCGCCCGCCGCTCCCGACATGCAATTGTGGCTGCGTGGGCGCATGAACGTCACTCCAGTCCCAACCGCGACATTTGCATGTCGGGCGAGGTGCGTTGACGCCGGCCGGAGGAGCGACGGCCGCCTCAGGCCAACGACTCGGCGCGGACCTTCAATGCGTCGGCATGCCGGCCGAAGCCTTCGGCTACCCGGTCGGGTCCAGCCAGCGCGACCAGCGGGCCTGAGAACTCCTCGACCGTGTCGTAGATGCAGGGCCCGCCTGGCTCCTGGGTGAGGACCTGGAGCCGGCGGCCCTTGACCAGGCCGAGCTTGGCGGGCAGGCCCTCGTAGACGTAGGCGAGCGTCGCGGTCCGGGTGCCGCCCGCGTCGCCGGTCGGCGGCTCGACGAGACTGATCCGCTCGGGAGAGGTCTGGGTCTTGCCGTTGGCCCAGCGGACGTAGAGCTTGATCGGGTCGCCCGCTTTCGGTGGGGATGGGCAGTCGGCGCGGTAGCAGAACGGGTTCCACTCGCCGTACGTCTCGACGTCCATCATCACCCCCCAGACGGTCTCGATCGGGGCGTCGATCTCGGCGCGGGCTCCGGGTCGGGCTTCGGGCATGTCCCGATCGTAGTGGCCCCAGGAATGGCCCGGGAATGACTGGCCGCTGCGCACGTTGTGCTGGGCATGAAGAAGATCGGGTTCCTCTCGTTCGGGCACTGGTCGGACACTCCGCACTCCGAGGCGCGGACCGCTGCCGATGTCCTGCACCAGTCGATCGACCTCGCTGCCGCTGTTGAGGAGCTCGGCGCCGATGGTGCGTACTTCCGGGTCCACCACTTCGCACGCCAGCTCGCCTCGCCGTTCCCGCTGCTCGCCGCGATCGGTGCGCGGACATCGCGCATCGAGATCGGCACCGGCGTGATCGACATGCGCTACGAGAACCCGCTCTACATGGCAGAGGACGCCGGCGCCGCCGACCTGATCTCCGGCGGCCGGCTGCAGCTCGGGATCAGCCGCGGCTCACCGGAGCAGGTCATCGATGGATTCCGGTACTTCGGGTACGCGCCGGCCGAGGACGACCCGGCAGGTGCCGAGATGGCGCGCACGCACACCGACGTACTGCTGCAGGTCTTGACAGGGGAGGGGTTCGCGGAGCCGAGCCCGCGGCCGATGTTCGCCAACCCGCCCGGCGCACTGCGGCCAGAGCCGTACTCCGAGGGCCTGCGGGACCGGATCTGGTGGGGCGCCGTGTCGGACGCGACCGCTCGGTGGACCGCGGAGAAGGGCATGAACCTGATGAGTTCCACGCTCAAGGTGGATGAGTCCGGCGAGCCGTTCCACGTGCAGCAGCGCAAGCAGATCGAGGCGTTCCGCGAGGCGTGGGCGGAGGCTGGGCACGAGCGTGAGCCGCGCGTCTCGGTGAGCCGCAGCATCTTCCCGCTGGTCACCGACCTGGACCGCGCGTACTTCGGCCAAGGTCGTGATGAGGGCGACCAGATCGGCCAGATCGATGACTTCCAGGCGATCTTCGGGCGCTCGTACGCCGCCGAACCGGACGCGCTGATCAGGCAGCTCGAGCAGGATGAGGCGATCGCAGCGGCGGACACCCTGCTGCTGACCGTCCCGAACCAGCTCGGCGTGGACTACAACGCCCACGTCATCGAGAGCCTGCTGTCCGACGTCGCGCCGGCGCTGGGCTGGCGCTGACGCGGGCCTGTCTAGGGGCCGTTCAGCGACGGTTGGTGAACTGGACAGCGAAGTCGAGGTCCTGGCTGTTGATGAGCTGCTGCACAGCCTGAAGGTCGTCACGGCTCTTGCTGGTGACCCGGAGCTCGTCGCCCTGGATCTGGGCCTTCACGCTCTTGGGGCCTTCGTCGCGGATCAGCTTGCCGAGCTTCTTCGCGTCCTCGGAGGTGATGCCCTCCTTGAGGGTGATGGTGATCTTGGAGTCCCGGCCCGACTGGCGGGGCTCGGAGGCGTCGACGATCTTCAGCGACTGCTGCCGCTTGATCAGCTTCTCCTTGAAGACCTCGAGCACCGCACTCGCGCGGTCATCCGCGTTGGCGGTGATCTCGATCGTCTCGCCGGACCACTCGATCGTTGCGCCGGTGCCCTTGAAGTCGTAGCGCTGCGCCAGCTCCTTGGCGGCCTGGGAGAGAGCGTTGTCGACTTCCTGGCGGTCGATCTTGCTCACGATGTCGAACGATGAGTCGGCCATGCGCTGGTTCCTCCAGGTCTGAATTTCAACTGCCGTCGCAGGTGCGTTATCCTCGTCTGCGCTGCTCACCTTAACCGGTGAGGGAGCACTGGCAGGTTGCCCGAGCGGCCAATGGGAACGGACTGTAAATCCGTCGGCTTATGCCTTCGAAGGTTCGAATCCTTCACCTGCCACAGAACGCTCGTTCTGAGCCGGACCCCCATCAGCCGATGGGGGTTCTGTGCTTTCAGCGACGACCCAGCGCGCCCGGGAGCCGGTGCGGGCTCTCGACCGCATGACGAGACGGGTGTGGACCTGCCCCGGAGGAGTCGGGCAGACTGACAAAAAGTCAGACATTTAAGAGAGGGTTCCCATGTCGGAGGCAGCTGTGCAGTCCGAGAGCGTGCGGGGGTTCGATCTCGTGCCCATCGAGACGATGACCGGCGACTGGCGGGAAAAACTCGAGAAGCTGGCCAGCCTCGGTGGCGATCCGGCGTACTTCCAGTTCGCCTCGAACAGCCCGGAGATGATCGAGTTCTACTGGGGCGCCTTCTACCGCGACATCTTCTTCGCAGGATCGGTCCCGGTGCGGACCAAGGAGATCGCTCGGTTGCGCCTTGCCGGCCTGAATGGGTGCTCGTTCTGCCAGATCGGCGACCGGATGTCCGCGCTAGACAATGGGTTGACCGACGTCGAGGTCGAGTCGCTCCTCGACGGCGATGGACAGTCGGAGAGCTTCACGCGGGCTGAACAGGCAGTCGCCGACGCGGCCGGCATCTGCTCCAACTTTGACCCCGACGGGGAGATGAGCGCCGAGCTCCTGTCACGGCTCCAGGGCGAGTTCGCGCCGGCGCAACTGGTCGAGCTGCTGATGGTGATGTCCGTCCTGACTGGGACGGCGCGGATGCTGGTGGCGACCGGATTCATATCACGGACCTGCCCAGTCGACTAGCCCGGCCCGGCCCGGCCCGGCTCGGCCAGGGCCGGTTCGGGGCCTCAGAGCTTGCGGAGCATGATCGGCTCGAGATCGGCGCGGGCCGTCGCGGCCATCCGGGCGATCGGCGCCGGCACGTCGGTCGGGGGACCGCCGCGTACGACGTACACGTGCACCCAATGGCCGACTGCTGCGCGGCGGCCTGAGGTCAGGTCGAACGCGCCGAGCACATAGGTGATGCTCGACCGGCCGAGCGCCCTGACGGCCAAGCCGACGACGACCTCGTGACCAAAGACGATCTCGGCCTCGAACGTGCACGCGGACTCGCCCACGACCCCCACGGCCGGTGCTGTCATCGGGTCGATGTCGCCGCCGTCGTACAGCCAACGATTGATGGCGGTGTCGAACCATTGGTAGTACACGGCATTGTTCGCATGGCCGTACATGTCGATGTCGGCCCACTGCACGGAGACGGGCACCTGGACCGGGAAGTCCTCGAGACGGGCGCCCGTCGCGCCGCGGGTCACCACGGGTCGGGGGTGCCGACGTACAGCGTCTCCTGGTACTCCGAGAGGCCGTAGGCGCCACCTTCGCGGCCCAGGCCGGACTCCTTCACACCGCCGAACGGCGCCGCCGGGTTGGAGATGATGCCGGTGTTGAGCCCCAGCATGCCGGTCTCGAGCCTGTCACTGAGCCGAATCACACGTGCCTGGTCGCGGGTGAAGAGGTACGCCGCCAACCCGTACTCGGTCGCGTTGGCGAGGGCCACCGCGTCCTCCTCGGTCTCGAACCGGATGATCGGGGCGACCGGTCCGAAGATCTCCTCCTGCGCCACCCGCGCATCAGCAGGTACGTCGGCCAGCACCGTGGGCGGGTAGAACCAGCCAGCGCCCTCGGGCAGGGCGCCGCCGACGAGCAGTCGCGCGCCGCCCTGCAAAGCGGCGGAGACCAGCCCGTGCACCTCGGCCCGCGAACGCTCGTTGATCATCGGCCCGATGTCAGTCCCCTCCTGGGCGCCCGGCCCGAGCCGGAGAGCGGAGAGCCGCTCGGCGAAGCGCGCCGCGAACTCGTCGTGGATGCCCGCTTGCACCAGGAACCGGTTGGCTGCGGTGCAGGCCTCACCCATGTTGCGCAGCTTGGCAGCGACCGCACCATCGAGGGCCGCGTCGAGGTCAGCGTCGTCGAAGACCAGGAACGGAGCGTTGCCGCCCAGCTCCATCGACGTGCGCAGCACGCGGTCGGATGCGGCTTTCAGCAGGCTACGGCCGACCTGCGTCGAGCCGGTGAAGGACAGCTTGCGCAGACGGCGGTCCTGCAGTAGCGGGTCCACCACCTCGGCGGCCGTCGTCGACGGGATCACGTTCAGAACGCCCGCGGGGAGGCCGACCTCGTGGAATACCTCGGCGAGAAGGAGCGTGGTCAGTGGAGTCAGCTGCGCCGGCTTCACGACCGTCGTACAGCCGGCGGCCAAGGCAGGCGCGATCTTGCGGGTGGCCATCGCCAGTGGGAAGTTCCACGGCGTTACGAGTAGGCAGGGTCCCACCGGCTTGTGGGTCACCGTGATCCGCAGGTTGCCCTCCGGCGAGCGTCCCGAGCTGCCCGACGGGTCGGTGGCACGATCCGCGAACCAGGTCAGGAAGCCCGCGCCGTAGTCGACCTCGCCCTGCGCCTCCCGCAGCGGCTTTCCCATCTCGGCCGTCATGGCCGCTGCGAAACGATCCCGGCGCTCGATCACCAGGTCGAAGGCGTCGCGCAGGATCCGCGAGCGGGTACGGGCCGGTGTGCGCGACCACAACTCCTGCGCACCGGCGGCGGCATCGAGGGCGACGGCGGCATCGGCGGCCCTGGCATCCGCGACGCTGGCGATCTCAGCGCCGGTGGCGGGATCGAGGACGGCGAACCGGTGGCCGGCGGCGGCCGGCCGCCAGGTGCCGTCGAGGTAGAGGTCGGTCGGGGTATTCACAGTGCCTCCTGGGTGAGGTCGAGGACCTGGCGGAGCTGGGTTCCTGCCGCCAACTCCTCCATCGCCTCGTTGACGTGGTCGAGGGGGACCGTCGAGCTGATCAGCCGCTCGACAGGTAGTCGGCCGTGCCTCCACATCTCGACGAAGAGCGGCAGGTCGCGCTCAGGGACCGAGGAGCCGAGATAGCTGCCGACGATGGTGCGTCCCTCGGCAACCAGGCCGAGGGGGGACAGGGTGGCGGTGTCGCCGGGTGCGGGCAAGCCGACGCTGATGGTGGTGCCTCCGGCGGCCGTGCAGCCGATCGCAGTCTCGAACGCGACCGCCCGACCGACGGCCTCGACGACCGCGTCCGCCCGGAGGGCGGCGAGCGCTTCCTCGGGGGAGTACGCCGCGGCAGCGCCCAGAGCGAGTGCCTGCTCGCGCTTCTGGGGCGAGGAGTCGACCCCGCTGACCTCGACACCGTCGTGAGCGAGTGCCGTGATGAGCGCGGCCATGCCGACGCCGCCGAGACCGACCACCGCCACCCGCATCCCGGGGACCGGGTGTGCGGCGTTGATCACCGCGCCGCCTCCGGTGAGTACCGCGCAGCCGAGCACGGCAGCCACCGGCGCCGGGACAGCGGCGTCGACGGGCACCAGCGAACGACGGTCGACGACGGCGTGCGTCGCGAAGCCGGAGACTCCGAGGTGGTGCAGGACCGGCTCGCCGGAGCGGCTCAGCCGGGTGCCGCCGGTGAGCATCTCGCCCGTGGCGTTCGACGCCGACCCACGCTCGCAGGGAGCGATGCCGTTGGTGCGGCAGCCGCGGCACTCACCGCAACGGGGAAGGAAGGTCAGGATCACTCGTTGGCCGGGCTCCACGTCGGCGACCGCGTCGCCGGTGGCCAGCACGGTGCCTGCGGCTTCATGGCCGAGCAGCATCGGCAGCGGGCGGACCCGGTTGCCGTCGACCACGGACAGATCGGAGTGGCACACGCTCGCGGCCTCGACCCGGACGAGTACCTCGTGCGGCTCGGGGTCGGCTAGGTCCAGCTCGCCTACCGTGATCGGTCGGCTCTCGCCGTACGGGCGGGGTGCGCCGATGCGCTCCAGCACGGCTCCTCGAATCTTCATCGGGCTCCTTCGGTTTCTGCGACGGGGACAGAGACGGCCCGTACGCAGAGTGCGTAGAGCGCGAGAAGGAGGGTCAGCGCCGTGGCCCAGGCGAGGACGTGGGAGATCGCGGCGCCGTGCAGGACCGAGCCTGAGAGCAGGGCGGCTGCCGCCATCGCAACGAAGCCGGCGACCATCCAGGCGGCGTACGTTTCGGCTCGGCGGCCGGTGGGTGCGCTGGTCGCGATCAGCCGGGTCGATCCGAGGAACGCGAGGCCGCCGCCGAGCCCGATAACCACGCAGCCGGTCCAGGTCAGCACGACGCTCCCGTGGCTGGTGCCGGCGGTCGTAGTGGCCATCCCGACTGCGATCCCGGCCATCCCGATGCGGCAGCCCGCCCACGGGTCCAGCCGGCCCGAGACCAGCTGGCCGGCCCCGAGGGCGAGGATCAACACGCTCATCAGCCGCCCGGTAGTCAGCTCGGAGGTGCTGTGCAACCCGGTCGCAACGATGCGCGAGCTGAACGCGCCGAACAGGCCGTTGCAGCCGTTGATCGCGATCAGCGAGGCGGAGGCGACGGTGAACGGCCGCCAGATCCCGACCGGGAACCGCACAGTCTGGAACAGCCGGCGCTCCGGCTGTGGCGCTGGGTCGGTGCCGGCGAGGAGGATGAGGACGAACGGGATCAGTGCCAGCGCAGCGAGCACGAGATACGGCAGAGTCAGCGGATTGGCGGTGTGCCGGCTGAGCCACCCGGAGGTGATCGGGCCGGCCGCCATGCCGATGGTGGAGCCGAGCGCGTGCAGCCACGCCCCAGCCGCGGCACCGCGGGGATGGTGGTCGGCGAGTGCCGCCGCCGCCGTGCTTCCGGCGAGCCCGGTGCCCGCGCCCTGCACCACTCGCGCGAGCGTAAGCAGTGCGACCGAGTCGACCTTCGAGGTGATCAGCAGTCCGGCCATCACCACCACCGCGGCGACCAGCATGGTCCGCTGTCGCCCGATCCGGTCCGAGAGGCCGCCGACGCCGAGGATCACCGCGACCACGCCGACCGGGTAGCCGGAGAACGCGACGCTGATCGCGAACGGTCCGGCGTGCCACGCTGCGGCGTACTGCGGGTACAGCGGGGTGGGCGCGAAGCTCGCGATCATCGCCGCGACCAGCAGACAGAACGAGCCGGCAACCAGCAGCCGGGGTCGGATCACGATCCGCGCTGCACGAGATCGAAGGAGAGCCCGTGCAGCGTGCGGATGCCGACCCGCCGGGTGAGCACCCCGTCCTGGAGCACGTCGACCACCCCCGTGGATCGACCGTGCTCCCCTCCGGCCAGTGCTGCGGCGATCCGGTCGAGGTCGTCGACCTGGATCGTCGCGGTCACCCGGGGCACGGTGTCGTCCGGCCGTGCCTGAGGGGGGCGCGCGTGGCAGACCTCGAGCCGGGCGTTGCGGCGCTCGGGACCCCGGAAGAGCGTCATCGGGAGACGCTCGTCCGGCGCGAGGTCAAGGAGCCGCTCGATCTCGGGTCCGCCGAACTCCTCCGAAAGGTAGGGCTGCCCGCCGAGCACGTCGCGGACGAAGGCAACCGCCTTGTCGTACTGCACGCTGCTGAAGACGACCGCCACGACCTCGCTGACCGTGAGGTCGTCACGGCTGTCGAGGACGCAGCGGGTGCCGCGAGGCCGGTAGCCGACCGTCGCGTGCGCGAGCCCCGAGTCCGTCTGGTCGAAGAACCCCTCGTGGACGAGGGTCCCGGCGTGGCCGGGTAGGTCGTACTCAGCCGGCGTGCCGCGCGAGGGATAGTGCTCGGCGGCCCGCGCCTCGACCGTCTCGGGGTCGCGCAGGTAGAAGTCGATCGCATAGCCGCCGCTGCGATCGGGGCGGCCTGCCGGGGACGGGGGTGGCAGCTCGGGGACCTCAGCCACGCGGATCCACCCACCGGCGCTTCCCCGCTTGCCGAGCAGGACCGTACGCCGCGGTGCCGAGGGCAGCGACCAGACGTCGGCAAACTGCGGGTCGGGATAGGTCTCGCTCGAGATGACCTCGAACTCCAAGACGTCTGAGTAGAAAGCGACCACCCGGTCGGCGTCTGCGACCGGGAGGATCACCTCGTCGATTCCGTCGAAGTCCATGGGGCTCCTCAATAGCTCCGGGGCAGGCCGAGAGCCTCGCCGATGGTGTTCTTGGCCATCTCGTTGCTCATCGGGCTGAAGAGCGCCAATCGGGCGTCGCGGAAGAACATCTGGAGCGGCCCCTCCTCGGCGAGCCCCATGGCGCCGTGCGCTCGCATCGCTCGGTCGACGACTCGCGCGGCGACCTCGCCGGCATACATCTTGACCATGGCGGCGCTGTTGCGGGACTCCTCCCCGGCATCGATCGACGCTGCGACCCGGTCCATCGCGGCCCGCAGGGCGAAAACCTCGGCCGCGGAGTCGGCGATGGGGTGCTGCACAGCTTGGAACGCACCGATCGGTCGCTCGAAGGCGTTCCGTTCGCCGGCGTACCGCACGGAGAGCTCGAGCGCCTGCGCCGCGATGCCGAGACTGATCGCACCGGACAGGAGCCGTTCGACGTCGAGGGTCCGGCCCAGGATCGACATCGCCCGGCCGCGCTCGCCGACGACGTTCTCGAGTGGTGCCCGGGCGTCGTCGAAGAATATCTCGGTGGTGACCGCAGCCCGCATCCCGGCGAGCTTCACCCGTCGGCGTTCAACTCCTGGCTGATCGGTGGGTACCGCGATCACGCTGATGCCGCGCGAGAGCCGGTCGCCCTCGGGGGGATCGGTCCGAGCCACCACGAGCAGGACGTCCGCCTCGGTGCCCAGGGTGATCCAGGTCTTCTGCCCGTTCAGCCGCCACTCGCCTTCCACCTCGCGGGCCGTGGTGCGCAGCCGGAGCAGGTCGGTCCCGCCGCCCGGCTCGCTCATCGCGAACGTGGTCTTGAGCTCACCGGACGCGACCGGGGCGAGCAGTCGGGACATCGGCCCGCACGCCGGGTCGGACAGGGTTCGCATTGCCATCGCGGTGCCGACGTACACGACGCCGAGGCTGGGCAAGGCCCGGGACAGCTCCTCGGTGGCGATCATGCTGTCGGTCGCACTGCCGCCGGTGCCACCGAGGGCCTCGTCGCCGCCGAGGCCGAGCAGCCCGAGTCTCGCCAGCGACTGCCACAGCGGCTCGTCCCAGAGTCGCTCGGCGTCGATCTCGAGCGCCCGGTGCGGGGGGAGCTCCGCCGTCGCCAGCTGGTGGACGCTCGCCCGCAGGGCTCGCCGCTCGTCGGTCGAGTCGACCGGTGAGAGAAGTCCCATGTCTCGCCTTCCGTAAATGTCTGATGAATCCTAGTCATGTCACCAAGGGCGACGTCAAGGCCGGTCTTCCGGTGGTTGACGTACGGAATGCGTCGAGTATCTTTAGGTCAGACGTATATGAGAGGTGGTTTCGCGGTGGCGATGAGTGTGGTGGACGGACCCCGAATGGTCTGGACGAACGGCACAGAGGCGTACGAGAACATGGCCCCGGCATTCCGGGAGAACCTGGGCGGCGACGATGACGCCCGCCGGCAGCTGCTGGCGAAGTTCTGGTGCAAGGTGCTCTGGGTCGATCCCGTGACTTCGCGCCGCATCGAGCACCAGCGAGTCGATGCTGGATACCTCGACCTGAGCGAGGCGTACCACGACAGCGTCGAGGAGGCGTACTTCCGCAGCGGCGACTGCACGCTGAGCGCCGAGGGCCACAAGGTCGGGGGCGATTACTTCTGGCGTCCGCCGGGTTGGGTCCACAAGGCGTGGAGCGACGGCGGGTTCGACACCATCATCTGCATGGAGGGCGAGGTCGCCTCGGAGGAGAGCGGCCGGGTCTCCCGCGTCATCTGTGCCGACGACCATGCAGGGCACCAGGACCGCGACGGCGTCGAGGGTGGGATCGGCCCCCGCGGCTACGTCCGCCAGTTGGAGAGCCGCTACATGAATTGGCGCTCCTTCGACTCCGCCGTCGTTGGGCTCACTGCGCCGGAGCTGCTCGGCAAGACGCTGAGCGCCAACGCCGACACCGGCGCGTGCACGGTGCTGGTGCAGGCACCGGCAGGGTGGTCCGAGGTCGCGCCGACGGTGCCGCGGGAGCGGTTCATCGTCAACACGGCCGGCTCGATGACCGTCGACGGCCAGGAGCTGGGCGAGTGCTCGCTGGTGCGCATCCCCGCCGGCGAGGCCGGCCCGACCATCGGTTCTGCAGAAGGCGTCGAGTTGTTCATCAAGGTCTGCGAGGCCACGTGACCGTCGTCCACCAGGTGACGGCCGACCAGGTGATGACCGTGGTGCTGGACGGCCCGGACTCCCTCAACAGCCTCACCCCTGAGGCAGTGGACGGGCTCGAGGCCGCGCTGGACATCGCCGAGGCCGACCCGACGCTGCGGGCGATGGTCATCACCGGAGCCGGCGACCGTGCCTTCTGCGTGGGGATGGACATCGACTTCCTCGGGCCGTGCTTCGCCGACCCGCTCGGGACCTTCCTCCCTTTCCTCCGTCGACTGGACGCCGCGCTCGAACGGCTGGAGAACCTGGGCTTCCCGGTTATCGCGAAGGTCAACGGCTTGGCCCGCGCCGGTGGTCTTGAGCTGATCCTCGCCTGCGATTTCGTGATCGCGGCCGATGAGGCGAAGGTGGGCGACATCCACCTCGAGTTCGGCATGCCGCCCGGGGCGGGAGGTTCCCAGCGAGCACCCCGCAAGCTCGGGGAACAGCGCGCGAAGCTGCTGCTGATGACGCCGACCTGGCTCGATGGACCGACCATGGTCGCGTGGGGGCTGGCGCTCAGCTCTGTGCCCCGGACGCAGCTCGATGACCAGGTTGCTTCGCTGGTCGCGATGCTGCGCGGCCGCTCCCGGCCCGCGATGGCCGTGGTCAAGCGGCTGATCGGCGCACCGCGCTCGATGACCTTCGAGGAGGGGATGCGCTACGAGCGCGAGCTCTTCTCCCGATTGCACGAGCAGTACGACGAGGTGGCCGAGGGGTACCAGGCTTTCGTGGACAAGCGCACGCCGTCATGGCGGGACGTGGACAACCGTGCCTTCCGCTGACGTAGAGGTGACCGAGGAACTGGTCCGCACCCTGGTCACCGCGGGCGGCTACACCCACCCGCTGTTCGCGACCGCGGCGCCTACCACCCCGCTGCCCGGGCAGGCCGTTCTCCTGCTCATGGGCGGCCTCGTCGAGCAGTCCGGGCTCCTGGACGACGCGGTCGCCCTGCTCGAGCTCGGCCCGGCACGGTTCCACGCGATGGTGAGGGCCGGCGACCGGCTCTCGATCCTGGTCGAGGAAGCCGGATCGCGAAGCACTGCCGACGGCCGCCTGGTCTCGACGTACCGCTGGGCGGTCGTGGACCAGGCAGGTTCGACGGTCGCCGAGACACGCGCGGTGATGCTGCGCCGCGCGCCCGAAGACCTGCCCGAGGAGGCATCCGCATGAACCCCCAGCTCAACATGGCCACCGGAATCCGTGATTTCGGCAGGGCCACCCCTGACGGGATCGCGGTCGTCCACGGCGACCGCTCCCTGACCTTCGCCGGGCTCGACGATCGGTCCAACCGGCTAGCGCAGGCCACGCTGGCCAGCGGGATCTCGCCCGGCGACCCGGTCGCTGTCCTGGCCGGCAACAGCCTGGAGTACTTCGAGATCGCAGCGGCGATGGCCAAGGCCGGGATCCCGACGGTGCCGTTGAACACCCACAACAACGTCGCCGACAACGAGTACATCCTCGGCCACTCCGGAGCCCGAGGCATCGTCCTGGACCCGACGTACGGCGACAACGTGGCAGGCCTCACCGACGCGTTCGACCTCGTCGTCTCCTTCGACGGATCGATCGGCAGCGACTACCAGACCTTCGTCGAGCAGGGTCGTCCGGTCGACCCGCGTGTCCAGGTCTCCGAGCTGGACCCGTTCTGCATCACCTACACCTCGGGCACGACGGGCAGGCCGAAGGGCGTGTTGCTCACGCACCGCGGGCGGGTGCTCTGCGGCGTCGGTTGCGGCATCGACTTCAACCTCGGCCCGCGCCGTACGACGATGGCGGTCGCGCCGATGTACCACGGCGCGGGCTTCGTGTTCGCCTACATGGCGCCGTGGCTCGGCGGCACCTGCCACGTCCTGGACGGCTGGGACCCCGAGGCCTTCCTCGCCATGATGGCGGCCTCGCGGACCGAGTCGGTCTTCCTCGTCCCGACCCACGCCCACCAGATCCGGCGTGTGTGCGAGAACCCGATGGAGGCCTACGACCTGTCGGCGCTCAAGACGCTCTACTTCAATGCCGCGGCCCTGCCGGTTGCGCTCAAGGAGTGGGTGATCGAGGCATTCCCCGGCGTCGACGTGCACGAGCTGTACGGCTCGACGGAGACCGGAGTGGTCACCACACTGCGACCCGAGTTCGCCCTCGAGCGTGCAGGCAGCGTTGGTCATCCGTGGTTCTTCCAGGAGGTCAAGCTCGTCGACGAGGAGGGGCAGTCGGTCGCCCCGGGCGTGCCCGGTGAGCTCTACGCGCGCTCGCCGATGCTCCTGGGTGGCTACCACCTCGACGAGGAGGCCACCCGCGCCGGCTATGACGATGAGGGCTTCTTCACCGTTGGCGACGTCGCCGTCCAGGACGAGGAGGGGTTCATCTCCATCGTCGATCGCAAGAAAGACATGATCATCTCCGGAGGGGTCAACATCTTCCCGCGCGAGATCGAGGAGGTCATCGCGCGGCACACGAACGTCGACGAGGTGGCGGTGATCGGCGTCCCGGACGACGCGTACGGCGAGCGGATCGCTGCGTTCGTGGTCGAGCGGGCCGGACGGAGGGTCGACACCGTCGTGCTGGAGGAGCACGTCCGGGAGCTGGTGGCCAAGTACAAGGTCCCGCGGGAGTGGCACGTGGTCGACCAGCTGCCGCGCAACCCGAGCGGCAAGGTCCTCAAGCGGCAGATCCTCAACGACTACGTCGCCGCAGAGGACGTTGCGCCGTGAGCACCGAACGACCCTCCGACATGGCCTTCGACCGGGTCCGGCCGGCGTACCAGCAGGTCGCCAACCAGCTGATGGAGAGGATCCTCGACGGGTCGCTGACGACGGGCGACCGGCTGCCCGCCGAGGGTGAGCTGGCCACGGCGTTCGGAGTCAGCCGCAGCACCGTGCGCGAGGCGCTGCGCGTGCTTGCCTCCCGCGATCTCATCACCACCAGCAGGGGGACCGCCGGCGGCTCGTTCGTGGCCCGCGCAGAGCCCGAGCAGGTCGCCGCGTTCCTCGAGACCAGCATCGGGCTGATGTCGGGCACCGACGACATCTCGCTGGACCAGATGCTCGAGGCGCGCGAGATGGTCGAGGTCCCTGCCGCCCGCCTGGCCGCCGTGCGCCGAGAGCAGGAGCACCTCGACAAGCTCGTGCAGGCGATCGACCTGGAGCAGCGCGACGGTGGCCGTGGTGAGCGGTTCGAGCGCAACAAGCACTTCCACGGCATCCTGATCGAGGCCGCAGGCAACAGTCTCTTCGCCTTGGTCAACGAGCCGGTGTTCCGGGTGCTGCGCGCCCGTTTCTGGCGACCCGACGTGCCCGAGGGGCACTGGGACATGGTGACGCGCGACCACACTGAGATCGTCGAGCTCGTCGAGCGTGGCGACGCTGACGGTGCTGCTGCGGCGATGCACGAGCACCTGATCCGGATCCGGCCGGCGTACCAATCCTCCTGAGTTGTGCTTCGTATCGTTCGGCTGCATGCCCTATCGTGAGCGCGCACGGCCGCCAGCATGGCGACCACGAGTCGACGAGGTGGTCTGATGGCCGATCGCAGCGCTGCCGAGCAGCGTGACGACGCCTCTTCGGCGCTCCGGGTCAAGCGTGTCCAACCGGCGTACCAGCAGGTCGCCGATCAATTGAACGCGCGGATCATCGACGGCTCGGTAGCCGCGGGCGACCGGCTGCCGACTGAGGTGGAGCTCTCAGAGATCTTCGGGGTCAGCCGCAGCACCGTGCGCGAGGCGCTGCGGGTGCTCACCTCGCGTGGGCTGCTGCGCACCACCCGCGGCACCACCGGCGGCACCTTCGTGGCCCGTGTCGAGTTCGACCAGGTCAGCGACTACCTCGAGACCAGCATCGGGCTGATGTCCGGCTCGCCCGAGCTGCCGGTTGCCAACATCCTCGAAGCCCGACAGGCCTTTGAGGTCCCGGCGGCCGGGCTTGCTGCGCTCCGCCGCACCGAACACCACCTCGAGGCGCTGCGCGAGGCAGTCGAGAGGGAGAAGCGCTCCCGCGCCGTCCAGGCCCGCTCGCGCGAGCACCGGACCTTCCACGGGATCGTCCTCGATGCCACCCAGAACCCGCTCATCGGCCTGATGACCGAGCCCCTGTTCCGCGTCCTGTCCTCGCGCAACCCCGCGGAGATGCCGAAGTCCTACTGGCAGCAGGTCGATGCTGATCACGTCGAGATCACCGAGCGGATCGCGGCCCAGGACCATGACGGAGCGATCGACGCCATGCGACGCCACCTCGAGACCGTGCGCAAGGACTACGAGCGGCACGCCTGAATCGGGCTGTGCCCCTCGTGCTAGTCCGCCGTTCCAGCGATAACTCAGAGGTTTTACCTGGGGACGCCCCCGGGTCCCAGAATGCTGCTGCCTGCGCTTGACTCTTTAAAAGTCAGACGTATATTGTCGAGGTGTACGAGAACGCCGAGCACAGGGGAGCATTGATGGCCGAGAAGCCAGGTTGGACCGGACGATTCTTCGAGGACTTCGAGGTGGGTGATCTCTACAAGCACCCGCTCGGTCGGACGATCACCGAGAACGACAACACCTGGTTCACCCTGCTCACGATGAACACCAGCCAGACGCACTTCAACAAGGCGTACGCCTCCCGCTCGGAATTCGGCCAGCCGCTGGTCGTCTCGACGCTCACGATCGCGGTCGCCGTGGGTCAGAGCGTGACGGACCTGACCCAGAACGCGTTCGCCAACCTGGGCTGGGACGAGATCCGGATGACCAAGCCCGTCTTCTCAGGCGACACCATGTGGAGTGAGTCGCTGGTCCTGGACAAGCGCGAGTCCTCCAGCCGACCGCACGCGGGCATCGTGACCGTGAGGACCCGGAGCCTGAACCAGCGCAGCGAGGAGGTCTGCTCCTTCAAGCGCACCTTCTATGTCTACAAGCGCGGCGCCGCGCAGCTCGAGGGCATCTTCCCGACCGGCGAGGTCGAGCTGAGCCTCGAGAACGAGAAGCGGTTCGGGTGACGATGCGGATCAGCTATCAGCCCTGGGGCGAGACACTTGCCGAGCTCGCGGACGCCGGTCGACGGGCTGAGGAGGCCGGGGCCGAGGTGCTCTGGTGCTCGGAGCTGCACCGCAGCGCCACCGGCACCGCCGCGGCGTTGATCGCGGGGACGAGCACGGCCAGGATCGGTACCTCCATCATGCTGGCCTTCGTCCGCAGTCCGATGACGGTGGCCCTGGAGGCCCTCGACCTCGACGAGCTCAGCGGCGGCCGGTTCACCCTCGGCCTGGGCTCGGGCGTTGCCCGGCTCAACGAGAGCTGGCACAACGTGCCGTTCGGCAAGCCGGTGCCGCATCTGCGCGAGACCGTGCGAAACATCCGAGCGTTCTGGGAGGGCTGCCGCTCCGGTGAGCCGATCGCGTTCGAGGGCGAGTACGAACCGATGAGCATCCGCGGCTACGAGCGCCCGTTCCCGGTCGCCCGGACCGACGTGCCTCTCTACCTTGCTGCGATGGGGCCGTTGATGACGCGACTCGCAGGCGAGGTCGCTGACGGCTGGATCAGCCACGAGCTCTGCTCTCCGCAGTACCTCCGTGAGCGGATCTACCCCGACCTGGACGCAGGGTTGGCTAAGGGAGGCCGCAGCCGCGACCAGCTCGACACTGTCGTCTCGGCCTGCTGCTCGATCTCCGAGGACCTCACCCTCGCGCGCCGCCGGGTCGCGGGACTGGTGGGCTTCTACGCCTCGGTGCGGACCTACCTGGACTTCTTCGAGTTCCACGACCTCGCTGCAGACCAGCAGAAGGTGATCGAGGCGTTCCGCTCGGGCGCGGGTGCGGACTACCTCGCTGACGAGGTGTCTGACCGGATGGTCGACGAACTCACCCTCGTCGGCGACCGCGACACGGTGCTGGAACGGATCGCGTCGTACGACGGGCTCGCGGATGACCTCAAGCTCAGCCCGCCGACCCATGGGCTCGCCGTGGCCGACACACGCGCCGCCCAGAACGAGATCATCGCGATGATGAGCGAACTGACAGGAGCACGGGCGTGAAGCCACTCGAGGACATCAGGATCGTCTCCTTGGAGCAATACGGCGCGGGGCCCTTCGGCAGCCTGCACCTGGCCGATCTCGGCGCCGAGGTGATCAAGATCGAGGACCCCAGCGTCGGCGGCGATGTCGGCCGCTACGTGCCGCCGTACACCGAAGGCGAGGACTCGCTGTTCTTCGAGTCTTTCAACCGCAACAAGCGCAGCATCTCGATCGACCTCAACACCGACGCCGGCCGCGAGGTGTTCGAGGAGATGGTCAAGACCGCTGACGTCGTGTACTCCAACCTGCGCGGGGACGTGCCGGCGAAGATGCGGATCCGCTACGACGACCTCAAGCACCTCAACCCGAGGATCGTCTGTGTCTCGCTGACCGGCTTCGGCATGAACGGCCCGCGGCAGAACGAGCCCGGCTACGACTACGTCCTGCAGGGCCTGGCCGGCTGGATGGACCTGACCGGGGAGCCCGGCGGCCCGCCGACGAAGTCGGGCCTCTCGATGGTCGACTACTCCGGCGGCTTCGTCGCAGCGATCTCGCTGCTGGCCGGCGTGCACGCCGCGCGCCGCGACGGCGTCGGCATGGACTGCGACGTCAGCCTCTACGACACCGCGGTCACGATGCTGAACTACCCCGCGACCTGGATGATGAACGCCGGCTTCCAGCCGGTGCGCACCCGCCACTCGGCGCACCCGTCGCTCGTCCCGTTCCAGGCGTTCGAGGCCTCCGACGGCTGGATGATCGTCGGCTGCGCCAAGGAGAAGTTCTGGACCCGGCTCGCCGCCGTCGTCGGCCACCCGGAGTGGGGTGAGGCCGAGAGCCCGTATGGCAGCTTCACCAAACGCTCACAGCGCAAGGACGAGGTGCTGACCCAGCTCGAGGAGATCTTCAAGACGCGTACGGTCGAGGAGTGGCTGCCGCAGTTCTACGCGGCGTCCATCCCGTGCGGCCCCATCAACGACGTCGCCGCAGCTCTCGAGGAGGAGCACACGATGGCGCGGAACCTGATCGTCGAGACCGACCACCCGCGCTACGGGCGGATGCGGCAGATGGCCTCGCCGGTGCGGGTCGGCGCCGACCTGCCGACGTACCGTCGAGCGCCCCAGCGCAACGAGGACTTCGACCACGTCACCGGCGAGCTGCTCGGCCTGGATGAAGAGGCCGTCAAGAAGCTCACCGCCGCAGGTGCGTTCGGCGCCGTGAAGACCTCGACCCCCGACCCTGCCGAGACGGAGGCGGCGTCGCGATGATCGCCACCGGGTTGGCGCTCTGGGCGACCTCCCCGATCACCGTCCCCGACGACGTCCGGGCCGCCGCGCTGCGACACCTGCTCGACGGTGTCGGCACCGCCATCGGCGGTGTCCGCTCTGGCACTGCGCAGCCCGCGGTCGACGTCGCGATCGGTCTCGGGGGCCCGGGCGAGGCGACCGTGCTCGGGACCGCGACGCGGGTGAGCGCCCCCGCAGCGGCCCTGGCCAACGGCACCCTCGTGCACGCGCTCGACTTCGACGACACCCACGCCGGTGGTCTCGTTCATGCCACCGCGGTGGTGCTGCCGGCGGCGTTCGCTGTGGGCCAGCAGGTCGGTGCGAGCGGCCGCCAGGTGCTGGAGGCTGCTGTGGTCGGCTATGAGGCGGTTACCCGCATCGCCTCTGCAGCGCCGCACGGGTTCCACGCCCGCGGGCTGCACGCCACTGCCGTGGCTGGCGTGTTCTCTTCGGCCCTGGTCGCTGCACGGCTCTGCGGCCTGGACGCCGCCACGGCCGCCCACGCCCTCGGGATCGCGGGCAGCCAGGCCGGCGGGCTGCTCGCCTTCCTGGGCACCGGCGCCACCACCAAGCAGCTTCACCCCGGGCTCGCCTCGCAGAGCGGGATCATCGCCGCGCGGCTTGCGGCCGCCGGGGCGACCGGCCCGGAGTGGGTCTTCGAGGGGCGCAACGGCCTCTACGAAGCCCTGGCCACCGGCGAGGTGGACACGACGGTGGTCCTCGCCGGCCTCGGCGAGACCTGGGAGACCACCCGCATCGGCATCAAGCCCTACCCGGCCTGCCAGCTCTCGCACGCCACGCTCGACGCGGTCCGCGACGCTCGCGCGATCCGGGGGTTCACCGCCGACGAGGTGGTCTCGATTGACGCGGTCGTCCACCCCGACTCCGCGCCGACCGTCTGCCCCGACGACCGTGACCTCGCGCACCCCTCGTCGGGCTACGCTGCGAAGTTCTCGCTGCCGTGGAGCGTCGCCGCCCTAGTGGTCGACGGCGAGCTCGGCGTCGCGCAGTTCGAGCCTGACTCCGTCGCGCGGCCCGACGTCGCCGACCTCGCAACCAGGGTCCACTGGACGCTGGCCGGCACCGGGCACGCGGCCGACGCCCCCGGATCGGTGCGGGTCACGCTCTCCGACGGCACGGTCGTCGAGGGTGCCGTGGAACGCAGCGCCGGCGGGCCGAGCGACCCGTTGACCGACGACCAGCTCGTCGCCAAGTTCAACGGCAACGCCGGTCCCGGTGCGGACCAGGTCGTCGAGCTGGTCCGCGCGCTGGACGCGCTGGACTCCCTCGAGCCTCTTCTCGATGCCATCGCCGCCGTTCCCCCCTCTCCGACAGGAGCCCCCGCATGACCTTGTCCGCCATCAAGCCGACCTCCTTCCCGTGGTTCGAGTACGAGGGATTCACCTTCTGCCTCGGCCTCGTCGAGGGCGACGCCGGCTGGACCTCGGGCTGCACCTCAGCGGCCACCGACCCCGCGATTGGCAAGATGACCGTCTCCGGGACGATGAAGGAGCAGGCGTCGATCGCCTACGAGAAGATGCTGGTGATCCTGGCGACCGTCGGGCTCGGCATCGAGGACGTCACCCGGGTCACGGAGAACGTGACGCTAAGCGGCCTGGACCAGTACGAGGACGCCGCCCAGGTCCGCCGCGACGTCCTCGGCGGCCATGAGCCGTCGGTGCGTACGGTCGTGGTCGAGCGGCTGGTCCGGCGCGCGGCGTACCTCGAGGTCGAGATGCACGCCGTCAAAGACGGCGGCACCGTGCTCGTCACGAGCGCTGAGATCGAAGTCGGCACGGCCAACGGCTCGCCGGTCCGTGAGGGCTTCGACGGCCTGGTCTACCTGCCGACGATCCTGCCGATCGAGGCCGACGGGACTCCCGTCGCCGGTGGTGTCGCCGCGCAGTACCGGTGGTGCCTCGACCGCGCCGAGGAGCTCCTGACCACGGCTGGCCTCGGCCTGGCAGACGTCGCCGTGGTCTACGACTACTCGACGCCGCAGACCCGGGAGGCGCACGCCGAGACCATCGGCGTACGTCGTGAGCGGTTCGCGGGGGACGCAGCGCTCCCTGCTGCCGGCAGCATCCTTATGAGCCGCCTGCACCGGCCGGGCGTCCTGGTCGCCGTCGACGTGATCGCCTCGCGGCATCCGCGGACGAAGGTCGACCCCGGCTGGGGCCACTTCAAGGAGCTGGCCTGCTCGCCCGCGGTCCGCGTCGGCCGGACGCTGTTCGTCTCCGGGATCAACGCGGTCGATCCTACGACCGGCGAGCTCGCCGCAGGCGATGTGGGCGTGCAGTCGCGGGCGGCGTACTCCACGCTGACGGCGCTGCTCGCGCACGAGGGCCTTACGCCCGCGGACCTCCTGGAAACCACGGAGTACTGTGCCGAGCGCGCCGTGCCCGACTACCGCGCTGTTGCCGGCGTCCGCGCGGAGCTGCTGACGCCCCCGTGGCCCGCGTCGACCGGCGCGATCTGCGCTGGCCTGGTGCATCCCGAGGCCCTCCTCGAGGTCTTCCCCGCTGCGCTCTACCCGGAGGGCGCGTGACTCTCCTGACCCCCCAGATCCGGGCGTTGGAGGGCCAGCGCCGTGTCTACCGCGCGCCGGAGCCGATCGGCGCTGCGGCGGGCCGCTACTTCGCGCTCGCCGTGGGCGACGACAATCCGCTCTACACCGACGCGGGGTTCGCGCGCGAGCACGGCCTGGCCGGCGTGACCATCCCGCTCACCCTGATCACCGAGACCAACCAGTACGCCGGCCTGCCCATCGACGCCGACGGCTACGCCGGCCACAGCTGGGAGATCGAGATCGCCGGCACCCGCCGGGTCCGGGGCGGCAACACGTACACCTTCGAGCGACGGATCCGTCCCGACGACGTGGTGACGGCGACCTGGGAGATCATCGAGCTCGCCGAGAAGACCACGCGCAGCGGCGCCGACATGCTCGTGATCACCTCCCGCGCGACCTATACCGACCAGGACGGCGACCTGCTCGCCACCAACGTCGAGCAGGACATCTTCGTCAGCCTCGGGAGCCCGGCATGAGCCGCGCGGTCGGCGACGAGCTCGCGGCGTTCGAGCGCACCGTGACGCTGATCGACATGGTCGCCTACGCCGGCGCCACGTGGGATTTCTACGGGCTGCACTACGACCCGGCGTTCGTCGCACGGGCTAAGGTCCCGGCGCCCGTCGTCGACGGCCAGGTCTTCGGCGCCTACTTCGTCGAGCTCGTCCAGGACGACCTCGGACCGGACTGCTTCGTCCGCGAGCTCGCGATGACCTACAAGAACCTGATGTTCGCGGGGGAGACGCTGCGGGTCACCGGCACGGTCACCGCGGTCGAGGCTGACCGGCTCTCCGTTGCGATGGTCGCGACGATCCAGGACTCCGGGTATGGCGAGGAGCGAGTGGCCGCGCTGGGGACGGCGACGGTGCTGCTCGGCCAGCCTGACGGACCGGGTGGAGCGAGGGGGGTCCGATGACCGTCGCGATCGTCGGAGCCGCCGAGTCCGATCTGGGCGTCACTGGCAAGTCGATCCTCACCCTGCAGTCGCAGGCGATCTCGCGCGCCCTCGCCGACGCCGGCTTGGCGCTGAGTGATGTCGACGGGCTCGCCACCACGGGCGTCGCCCGGTTCTCCACGACCTCGCTCGCCGACTACCTCGGACTTGAGCCGACGTGGAACGACAGCACCTTCGCAGGCGGGTCGGCCTACGAGATGATGGTCGCGCGGGCCGCGCAGGCGATCGAGGACGGCCAGGCGCACACGGTGGTGGTCAGCTTCGCGTCCAACCAGCGCTCGGCGAGGTCGCGCAAGCTCGGCGGAGTCGTCGAGGTCCACACGCCCGAGGCGCAGTTCGAGGCGCCGTACGACCCGCTGCACCCGATCTCGTACTACGCGATGGCAGCACAGCAGTACCTGCACCGCTTCGGCGGCACGCACGAGCAGCTCGCCGAGATCGCGGTCGCCGCTCGGGAGTGGGCGCTGCTCAACCCGGCGGCCTACCGGTATGGCCAGGGGTCGATCACTGCTGCCGATGTGGTCGGCGCGACCCCGGTCTCCTCGCCGTTGACCGTGGCGGACTGCTGCCTGGTCACCGATGGCGGGGGAGCGGTCGTCCTCACCTCTCTCGAACGCGCTCGTGATCTGGCGAAGACGCCGGTTACGGTACTCGGCTACGGAGAGCGGTCCACGAACACCAGCATGACCGCCGTAGCGGACCTCACCCTCCCGGGCGCCGCCGGCTCCGGCGCGGAGGCGTTCGGACGGGCTGGGATCACCCCGTCCGACGTGGACGTCCTGGAGGTCTACGACTCCTTCACCATCACCGCCGCACTGAGTATCGAGGCGCTTGGCTTCTGCGGACGCGGCGAGGTGCTCGACTTCATCCAGGGTGGACGGATCCGTCCGGGCGGCGAGCTGCCGCTCGACACCTCTGGCGGTGGACTCGCCTACTGCCACCCTGGTCAGTACGGCGTGCTCCTGCTCGTCGAGGCGGTCCGTCAGCTCCGCGGCGAGGCCGTGGGCCGGCAGGTCCCGGACGCGGAGATCGCGGTCGCCCACGGCACCGGCGGCATCCTGTCGACCCATGCGACGGTCGTGCTGGGGGTGGACCGGTGAACCCGGAGATCCCCGCCCCGGACGACGTCACCCGCGAGTGGTGGGACGCGACGCGCGAGCACCGGCTCACTGTCCAGGGCTGCGACGCCTGCGGTCACGTGCAGCACCCGCCTCGAGCGCTGTGCACCGGTTGCGGCCGGCTCGACACCTTGGCCCTGCGCCCGACGACCGGCAGCGGCACCGTCGACTCCTGGACCCTGGTCCATCGCGCGCCGCGGCCCGACGTGCCCACGCCGTACGTCGTCGCACGGGTCCGCCTCGCGGAGGGGCCGATCCTGCTGACGCAGCTGCTCGACGACCACACCTGGACCATCGACGAGGCAGTAGTCGTCGACTGGCACGAAGTGCCCGACGGGCGGGCCCTGCCCGTGTTCCGCCGTCCTTGAACCTCACCCACCACGTAGCCGCACCAGAGAAAGGCACCACCATGGACTTCCAGCTCTCCGAGGACCAGATCCAGTTCCGCAAGCTCCTGCGTGACTTCGTCGACAAGGAGATCATCCCGGTCGCGCGCGAGTGGGAGCAGTCCGGGCGCTACCCGACCGAGATCGTCAAGGGCATGGCCGACATGGGCCTGTTCGGCATGACGATCCCCGAGGAGTACGGCGGCCTCGACCTCGACCCGGTCTCGTTCTCGATCGTCTTCGAGGAGATCTCGCGGGGATGGATGGGGATCGCCGGCATCCTCGGCAGCCACTCGCTCGCCTGCCGCATGATCGCGATGCACGGCACCGAGGAGCAGAAGCAGCAGTACCTGCCCCAGCTGGCCACCGGCGAGCGGCGTACCGGTATCGGGCTCACCGAGCCCGACGCCGGCACCGACCTGCAGGGCATCCGCACGACGGCGCGACTCGACGGCGACACTTATGTCGTTAACGGCTCGAAGATGTGGATCACCAACGCCCGGTTCGCCGACCCGCTGCCGGTGCTGGTGAAGACCGATCCGACCACGAGCCCGGCGCACAAGGGCATGAGCCTGCTGCTCATCGACACGAAGTCCGAGGGCTTCAACGTCACCAAGGACATCCCGAAGCTCGGCTACAAGGGCCCGGAGTCCTGCGAGATCCAGCTCGACAACGTGCGCGTGCCGAAGAGCCAGCTGCTCGGCGGCGTCGAGGGCGTCGGTATGAAGCAGGCCCTCTCGGGTCTGGAATGGGGCCGGGTCAACATGGCCGGCCGCTCGGTCGGCATCGCCCAGCGCGCACTCGACGAGGCTCTCGCCTACGCCAAGCAACGCGAAGCATTCGGCAAGCCGATCGCGGAGTTCCAGGCCATCCAGCTGCAGCTGGCTTCGATCGCCACCCAGCTCCAGGCGGGCCGCCTGATGTCGTGGTGGTCGGCCGACGCCGTCGCCCGCGGTCGTGCCGACGGCGCGACCGGGATGGCCAAGATCTTCTGCTCCGAGATGTGCCTGAACGCCGCGATCGAGGCGATGAAGATCCACGGTGGCTACGGATACTCCACCGAGTTCGAGGTCGAGCGCCTCTACCGCGACTCGGTCCTGATGAGCATCGGCGAGGGCACCAACGACGTCCTGCGCACCGTCGTTGCCAAGTCGCTGGTCCGCGGCGACACCGTCGTGCGGTGACCTCGCTCGCTCGCTCCTTCCTCTACGTGCCCGGCAACGCCCCGGACAAGCTGGAGAAGGCACGTGGCCGGGGCGCGGACGCGCTGATCGTCGACCTCGAGGACGCCGTACCCGTGGCGGAGAAGGAGGCGGCGCGCCAGGCGGTCCTCGGCTGGCTCGCCGATCAGTCGGCCGTCGAGACGTCCGAGGGTGCCGACCTCTGGGTCCGGGTCAACAGCGGCGCGCTCAGGGAGTCGGATGTCGTTGCCCTGGCCTGCGCACCGGGATTGACCGGCCTGGTGTTGGCCAAGGTGGCGAGCGCGGCGGAGGTCGCCCAGGTCGTCGCGCTGCTCGCCGCTCACGGTGACACCACGACACTGCTCAGCCCGTTGATCGAGACCGGAGCGGCCGTGCTCGACGCGGCCGCCATCGCCGCGCAGCAGCGCGTCCACGTGCTGCAGCTCGGCGAGGTCGACCTCGCCGGCGACCTCGGACTCGAGCCCGGACCGGACGAGGCGGAGCTCGCGGCCCAGCGGGCCCAGGTCGTGATCGCTAGTGCCGCGGCGGGGCTGCTCTCGCCGCCGGGCCCAGTCTCGCCGGTGATCCGCGACCTCGACTGGTTCCGGACCTCGACCGAGCGAGTCCGTCGGCAGGGATTCCTCGGCCGGGCCTGCATCCACCCCGGTCAGGTCGAGGTGGTTCACCAGGTCTTCGCTCCCTCTGTCGAGGAGATCGACCGGGCGCACGAGGTGCTCGACCTGGTCGCGCAGGCGGAAGCGCAGGGGCGCGGAGTTGTCGTCGATCGCGCCGGCCGGATGCTCGACCCTGCGGTGACCCGCGCCGCCCACCGGGTGCTCGCATTGGCCGAGCGGGCTCGGGCATGACATCCCCGACCAGCCTGGACCTGACCCGTGACGGGCAGCAGTGGCGCTCGGCGCCGATGCCCGGTGCCTCTGCGCCGCTCGACGTCGTCCGTCTGGACTCTGCTCCGGGCACGTTCGTGATCCTCGGGCGGTTCCCGGCGGGCTTCGAGCGAACCACGGTCGGCGGGTACGACGCGGCCGAGGAGTTCGTCGTCCTCACCGGCGAGTTGGTTCTCGACGGGCGGACCCTGGTGCGCGGCGATCTGACGCATGTTCCCGCCGGTGTGGTCCGCAGCGGGATGCATACCGAGATCGGGTGCACCGTGCTGGCGTGGTTCTCTGGCCGGGCCGATTTCCGCGCGTCCGACGAGCTCGCTCTCGCCCCGGTCGCAGCCACCAGGACCGTCTCGGTCCTCGACGTTCCGGCCGGTGATGTGCTGCTGACTGACCAGGTCCGCTGGCGACTCGAGTCCGGCGTCGGCCGGTTCGGCCCGCACGACGATGTCATCGATCTCGCTCTCACCGGCTGGCGGCGCGGCGGTGCTCCGGCCGGCACCGCGGCGCCGTACCTCGTCCGGATCGGCGGCTGAGGTGGCCGTCCGGCAGATCGACCCGGGCTGGTCCGGGATGGACGGGACCTTCGGCGGCTACGTGCTCGCGACCGCGGTCGACGGCGTCGCTCTGCCCGGCTACCGGCCGCAGTCGGTGACGCTCGCGTTCGTCTCGACCGTCCACCCCGGCGAGGTCGACGTCCGTGTCGAGGAGCTGCATCGCGGCCGGTCGACCGCCAGTCTGCGCATCGAGCTCCACCAGGGCGGCCGGCTTCGGGCCCACGGTCTGGGCTCCTTGGTCCGGGCCGAGCCGCCAGGGGAAACCGCCCCTCGCTGGGAGTCCCCGGCGAACCCGGTCCAACCCGGGCCCGAGGACGTCACGGCGTACGCGCCAGCGTTCGGCCGACTGCCGTACCTGGACCAGCTGGACCTGCGCGGCGTCGGCCAGGACTCACTCGCCGACGGGGCGACCGCGTGGGTCCGCGTTGACGGCCCGGTCGCCGACGACCTCGGTCCGTACGCCGTCCTCGCGCTCTACCTCGACGTGATGCCGCCCGGGGTCTTCTCGGCCGATCCGCCGCCCAGCTTCGTGCCCTCGCTGGAGTTGACCGCCCACTTCTCCCCGCGCGCCGGTACGGCGACTCCCCGCGATTGGTACTCGGTGAACAACCGGACCTCGTGGGTCGCCCCCGGCTACTGCGTCGACGAGTGCGCGCTGCGTGACCACGAGGGCCACCTGGTAGCCCAGCTCAGGCAGGGGCGCCAGGTCCGCTGGTGACGTGCCACCCCACGAGGACCTCCTCGGTGGTGTTCACCCAGCCGAACATGAACCCGAGCACATCGAGCGCGTGCTGGTGGCGGACCTCCTCCCACTCCGCGGTCGCATCGCTCACGACGTGCACGTGGTAGTCACGCTGACCCGCGTCGCGCGCCGTCGACTCGACGCAGACGTTGGTGGTCACCCCGGTGATGACCAGGTTGCGAACATCGAGCGAGGTGAGCACCGGCTCGAGCTGGGTGCCGTAGAACGCACTGGGCCGTGACTTGTCGATGATCATGTCGGCCGGTGCGGGAGCGAGCTCCGGGACGATCTCGGCGTCCCAGCTCGCGTGCGCAAGTGCTTCGACCTCCTTCATCGCCGGGAGGAGGACGTTCGGGACCAGTCCGCCGTCGGCGTACCCGGGCATGTAGACGTACCGGGTGAAGATCACGGGGATCCCGACCTGCCGCGCGGCGCGGACCAGGTCGCAGGTCCGGTCCAGCGACCGGCTGCGCAGCTCGGCCACGGGCAGGCCGATCTTGGCCATCGATCCGGCATCATCAAGGAAGCCGTTCTGCATGTCCACGACAAGGAGTGCTGTGCGATCTCGTGCGAGTGTCATAGAAGTCCTCCGTGCTAAATGTCTGATGAACGAATCTAGGTGGACACGGCCGTGTCGTCTACCCCTGTTTCAGGCTCATTTCAGAGGTCACGACACGGTAAATTTGTTGTTTCGCACGGTTCCGCAGCCCAGAATCGTTGACAGACGCTTCTAAAGTCTGATGTATTCATCCAATCGTATTGGAGAGCAGGTGCGGACCTCGGTCGCCCGGCCCGCTCGCTGACAAGGAGAACGAATGAAGCGACGTTTCCCAGCAGCGGTCTCTACCGTGGCGGTCGCCGCCACGTTGGCCCTCGCGGCCGCCGCGTGCGGCTCGAGCTCCGACAGTGGCTCAAGCAGCAGCACGTACAAGATCGGCGTCCTTAACGCGCTGACCGGTGACCTCGGCGCCGTCGGCCAGCAGGAGGACCAGGGCATCGAGCTCGCGGTCAGCCAGATCAACGCTGCCGGCGGCATCAACGGCAAGAAGCTCTCGCTCGTCAAGGTCGACGACCAGGGGTCGGTCAACCTGAGCACCGCCGGCTTCAAGAAGCTCGCGACGTCTGACAAGGTTCAGGCCATCGTCGGGCCCGGGATCTCGGCGAGCGCACTGGCCGTCGCACCCCTGGCCGACCAGTACAAGGTGGCCCAAGTACTTATGGTCGCTCAGCCGGACACAGTCAACGGCACCCGCAACGTGTTCGAGGCGGCCCCTCCAGGCAAGTCGAACTCCGAGGCCATGGTCAAGTACGCCGCCGACAGCGGAGCCAAGTCGGCAGCGCTGATCTGGGCCGATAACGCCTACGGGCAGGAGGGCCTTAAGGACATCAGCGCAGCCACGCAGGCCGACGGGATGTCCTTGGTCAGCAACGAGAGCTGGGATCCGTCGAAGTTCGACTTCACCGCTCAGGCGGGCAAGGTCGCCTCGGAGAACCCCGATGTGGTCTTCCTCTACGGAGCGGGCGGCACCAGCGACGCGACTCTGCTCAAGGCCGTGCGCGCTAGCGGTTACAAGGGGAAGGTCGTCGGTGATCTGTCCTACGCAGCCTCGACGATCCCCAAGGCCGCCGGCAGTGCCTCGGACACCGCGGTGGGTCTGACCGCCCTCGGATATGCAGCGCCGACGGCAGTGGAGAAGAAGTTCATCGACGACTTCCAGGCGAAGTACAACTCGATCCCCACGGTCCTCTCGGCGTACGCCTACGAGGCTGTGCAGCTCGTTGCCGCCGGCATCAAGAAGGGCGGCTACAACGGGGACAAGATCGCCGCGGCGATCCAGGGCATGAACTTCGACAACGGCCTGATCGGTACCTACGACTTCACCAAGGATTACCACGGTGGACCGGGCGTCTCGGCGTTCAAGCCGGTGAGCTTCGACTCCTCCGGCAACTACGTCAAGCCGGTCTTCTGATCTCATGGCCCTGACGCTGTGAGGGCGGGTCGTGCCTGCCGGCACGACCCGCTCCGCGCGCCGCCATCCGTCCGTCACGACGCCACAACGAGGAGTCCGCTGTGCTCAACCTCGAGCTGCTGGTCTCGGGTCTGACCCTCGGTGCGATCTATGCACTGGTCGCCCTCGGGTTCCACCTCGTCTTCAAGATGACTGGGATCATCGACTTCGCCCAAGGCGACAAGGTAGTGCTCGGTGGCCTCGTCGGCCTCTCGCTGGTGCGGGCCGGGCTCAATGTGGTCCTCGTGGTCGCGATCATCGTGCTCGCCCTGGGCCTCATCGTCGGCGTCGTATACGACCTGGTCGCGATCCTGCCGACCCAGCGCAACGGTGAAGTGGCGGCGATCGCCGCCACTGTCGGCATGACCCTTCTCTTCGCCAACGGCCACCAGATCATCTGGGGCCCGGACGCTGAGCCGTTCCCCGCCATCGCTGGCGGCCACTTCCACATCGGGGCGCTCCAGATCACCTACCAGAGCGTGATCATCTGGGTGGTGCTCGCCGTGATCGGTGGCGTACTCGCCTATGTCCTGGAGCGGACCCGGCTCGGCCGGGGCATGATCGCATCGGCTACGGATCCGATGGCCGCCACCACTGTCGGGATCAACGTGTCCCGCGATCGCTCGCTATCGTTCGCGCTCGCCTTCGGGCTGGCCGCGATGGCGGGCGTCCTGGTCGCCCCGATCACCTTAGCCGGCGGCGGCGGGCTCGGGACCGCGCTGACCCTCAAGGGTTTCACCGGCGCGGTGCTCGGCGGGCTCGGCAGCACTCGCGGCGTCATCGTGGGGTCCCTGCTGCTGGGCGTCCTCGAGAGCCAGCTCGCGTCGTTCCTGCCCGATGGCAATGTTGATCCTGTCGTGTTCGGGATCCTCATCGTCGTGCTCCTGGTCGCACCCAACGGACTGTTCGGACTGAGGAGGCAACGTCTTGCGTAAGGTAACGAAGCTTGGCCGTCAGCAGGTCCCGACCTTGCTCACCTTGGTGTTGGTGCTCGTGTACGCCACCGTGCAGGGCGACCCGTCGGGGCTGGCTGTTGGCGTCAACATGATGGTTGCGGGAATCGCCGCGATCGGCCTGACCCTGGCCATCGGCTCTGCCGGCCAGCTCGCACTCGGGCAGGCGGGGTTCATGGCCATCGGCTCCTACGGCACCGCGTACCTGATGCTCGGCAAGGGCTGGGAATTCATCCCCGCCTTCGTGGTGAGCGTCGTGATCTCGCTCGTTCTCGGGGCACTGGTGGGGTATATCGCCCTGCGCCTGAGTGGCAACTACCTGGCGATGGCGACGCTTGCGGTCGGCTCTGCGATCTACGCGCTGCTCCGGCTGCCCGGTCCGCTCGGGGGCGCCAACGGCTACGCTCCGATCCCGCTGCCGAAAATCCTCGGGCACACCTTCTTCGATCCGACCCAGCAGTTCTACCTGGTCGCCGTGGTGCTGCTGCTGGTTCTCGCCGGCGTGAGGGTGCTGCAGCTCTCGCGCGTGGGTCGCGAGCTGGTCGCGCTACGTGACGACGAGGTGGCCGCGCGTACTGTCGGCATCAACGTGACCTCGCGCAAGGTGCAGGTCTTCGCGATCGCCTCGGCGATCGGCGGAATCGCCGGGGCCGTCAATGCGCCGCTGCAGACTGCGATCGACCCCACGCTCTTCTCCAGCGCGGTCTCGCTCCAGCTTTTCGTGATGGTGATCATCGGCGGGCTGGGCAACATCTACGGGGCGGTGCTCGGTGCTGGGCTGGTCACGTACGTCATCCAGTCGATCCCGAGTAACGGCTCCGCGGCGTTATCGGTCCTCGGGCTCGTCGTGGTCCTGTTCATGGCGATCCTGCCTGACGGCATCGCAGGCGTCCCGGAGATGGTGCGCAAACAGCTGCGCCGACGACGGGGGGCGCCGCCGAGCGAGAGTCCTACAGCAGTGGAGCAGACGGAGCTGTCCGCATGACTTCGGCGATCGAGACTCGCTCAGTAACCCAGCGCTTCGGCGGACTAGTCGCCGTGGACGACGTGACGTTGAGCGTCGCGCAAGGCACGGTGCACGGCGTGATCGGGCCCAACGGTGCGGGCAAGACGACGTTGCTCAACGTCCTCAGCGGCCTGCAGCGGCCCACCGCTGGCTCTGTCGTCGTCGGTGGGCACGACGTCACCCGTTGGCGTGGACACCACTACGTGACCAAGGCCCGGCTGGTCCGCACCTTCCAGACCGTGCGGCTATTTTCGAGCATGACCGTGCGCGAGAACGTCACGGTCGCGGCGCGAACAGTAGCTCGCACTAGCGAGGCGCGTGAGCGCGTCGAGCGGGTGCTGGACCGGCTCGACCTCACTCCGCTCGCCGACGAACCGGCAACGTCGCTCTCGTACGGTACGCAGCGCCGGGTCGAGCTGGCCCGAGTGCTGGTGGCAGAACCGAGCGTCGTGCTGCTCGACGAGCCGGCCGCCGGGCTCTCGCCCCATGAGCGCAGCGAGCTCGCGGCTCTGCTGCGGCAGATGCGCGACGATGGCGTGACCATCGTGCTCGTCGAGCACCACATGGACCTCGTCCATGCCGTCTGCGAGGCGGTCACCGTGCTCGACTTCGGCAAGGTGATCAGTCGGGGCACTGCTCAGGAGGTCACCGAGGATGAGCGGGTCCTGGAGGCGTACCTAGGCGGCAAACACCACAAGGCGACCGCTGTCGGGGTCGTCGACCAGGAGGACCCGTTGTGAGTACCGACCAGCCCCTTCTCGAAGCGCGGGGCATCTCCTACAGCTACGGCGCGATCAGTGCTCTGACCGATGTGACGGTAACCGTCGGCGTGGGGGAGGCGGTCTGCATCATCGGGCCGAACGGCGCCGGCAAGACGACCTTCTCGCGCGTGGTCGGGGGTTTGTTCCGGCCGAGTGCGGGGAGCGTCGTCGTCGATGGCCTTCCTCTGCCGCGCCGCTCGCATGAAGTGGTCAGCCGTGGCATCGCGAGCGTCCTGGAGGGTCGGCACCTCTTCATCGAGCAGTCGGTGCGCACCAACCTCGAGCTCGGCTGCTACCGCTCCGGGATTCCGGCGGCGGCGGTCGAAGAACGTCTCGAGCGCACCCTCGACCTCTTCCCCGCGCTCCGCAAGCGCGCCAACCAGCGCACCTCGACGATGTCCGGCGGTGAGCAGCAGATGGTCGCCATCGGTCGGGCACTGATGAGCGAACCACGTCTCTTGGTGCTCGACGAGCCGTCGATGGGGCTGGCTCCCAAGATCACTGGAGAGGTGTTCGACGCCCTCGAGAAGCTACGCGCAGGTGGGTTGTCGATCCTGCTCATCGAGCAGAACGCCCCGCTGGCGTTCGAGCTGGCCGACCGAGGCTACCTGCTCCGGCAGGGATCGGTCGTCGTGAGCGGCACGATCAAGGAACTCGAGGCCGACGACGTCGTCCGAACTGCGTACCTCGGCGCATGACAGACGTCGCCGCACCGATCTCCGACCAGTTCCGCCGCCAGCTCGCGGCGTTGGCCGGTCTCGATCTCGGCGATATCGGGGTACCGGGCGCACTGCACCTCGGCGCTCCCGCAGAGTCCGCCGACCCAGGGCAGGGCACGCCTCTCCCGCCGCTGCGTGATCTCGGTCAGTCTGCGGTAGCAGCGCTTGCGGCGGCTCGCGAGCAGATCGCGCACGACGCGACGACGGTCGACGCTTGGGCCTGTGTTGCCGAGACGACCGCTGACCAGGAGGCGGCACGTGCCGACAGGTCGCGGTCCCTCGGCGCGCTCCACGGGGTGCCCGTCGGCGTGAAGGACGTGCTCGACGCGGTCGGGCTTCCGACCGCTGGCGGGTCCGCTTACTACTCCGGTATGCGAGCCCGGGTGCCGAAGGCCGACTCAGCCGCCGTGGCGCTGCTGCGACGAGCGGGCGCTGTCGTGGTCGGCAAGACCCGCACCCACGAGTTCGCCATGGGCGGCACCACCCCTCCGACCCGGAACCCGCACGATCTGGACCGGATCCCCGGAGGCTCCTCGGGTGGCTCCGCGGCCGCCGTCGCGGCCGGCCACGTACGGGTCGCGCTCGGTAGCGACACCGGGGGCTCGGTGCGGATCCCGGCGGCGTACTGCGGAGTGGCGGGGCTGGTGCCCAGCCCGGGGTTGATCCCGTTCACCGGCGGCCTGCCGCTGGCCTGGTCGATGGATCGCGTCGGCGTGCTCGCCTCCGGCCCGGTCGACCTCGCCGCCGCGAGCCACGCCCTGGGCCTGGTGGCGGACCTCTCGCGTGAGCCAGGGCTTGATGGCCTGCGGATCGGTGTGCCGCGGGGGACCTTCGACGGCGCCGTCGATCCCGAGGTAGTCGATGCAGTGCAGCAGGCGCTGGCGATCGCCGAGGCGGCGGGTGCCGTCCTCGTCGACGTCGATGTGCCACACCAGGGGCTGGCCGTGACGACCGGCATGACGATCATCCTCGGCGAGGGCGCCGAGGAGCAGCGAGACCGTCGCGCCGACCGCCCCGACCTACTGGGGCGCGACGTCCTTGACCAGCTCGCGATGGCCGATGAGATCACCGCCGCGACGTACGTCCGCGCCCAGCGGCTGCGCGCCCTCCTCCGTGCCGAGCTGCTCGCGGCTCTCGCCGACGTCGACCTGCTGGCCACACCGACGATGCCGTGCACGGCGCCCTTGGTGAGTGAGGCGGCGACCGGAGGCTTCGAGGTCGGCGGGCAGATGACCGAGCTCGCCGACGCGCACCTGCGCTACAACATCGGCGCCAACCTCGCCGCCCTTCCCGCCGGCACCCAGCCGCTCCCGCGCGACGGCGCGCTGCCGATCGGCTTGGAGTGGGTCGGCCGTCCCGGGGACGACGGCACGATCCTGGAGGCGATGGTGGCCTTGGAGCAGGCATGGTGAGAACCGGACTGGCCGCCCTCGACGTGCTGGCGGTCGACGACACCTTCCTCGAGGAGGAGCACCGTGTGCTGCGTGCGACGGTGCGCGCAGTCGTCGAGACCGACATCGTCCCGCACGCTGACGCGTGGGAGCAGGCGCGGCGGATCCCGGACGCGCTATGGCAGAGCCTCGGGGCACGCGGCCTCCTCAGCCTGACCTTCCCCGAGGCGCTCGGCGGCGGCGGCGCGGGAGTACGTGGCGCTGTCGTGCTCGGCGAGGAGCTGGGCCGTTCGACGTACGGCGGGGTGGCGACGTCGGTGACTGCGCACTCCGACATGAGCTCGATGCACCTGGCACGTGCTGCCAGCGCCGAGCAACAGGTGCGCTGGCTGCCCGACGTCCTCGCCGGCCGCTGCATCACCGGGCTCGGCGTCACCGAGCCAGAGGCAAGCTCGGACCTGGCCCGGCTCACCGTGCGTGCGCGCCGGGACGGCGACCACTACGTCCTCGACGGCACTAAGACGTTCATCACCCACGCCAACACCGCAGGGCTCTTCTTCGTCGTCGCCCGCACCGGTGGGAGCGGCCGGCACGGGCTGAGCCTGTTCGCCGTCGAGCGCGACACTCCCGGCCTGAGCAATGGCCGCACGTTCCACAAGACCGGGTGGCGCGCCTCGGACACGGGCGAGCTCGTCTTCGATTCTGCCAGGGTGCCCGCGGAGAATCTCCTCGGCGCCGAGGGTGACGGGTTCCGCTGGATGATGGCGGGGCTCGACCACGAACGGATCATGATGGCCGCGATCGCCACCGGGCTCGGGCAGGTCGCGTTGGTGCATACGCTCGCCTGGCTCCGCGAACGGCCGGCGTACGGCGGGGTGCTGTGGGACAAGCAGGCCGTGCGGCACCGGGTCGCCGACCAGGCTGTCCGGCTGGCCGCGGCTCGGACGATGCTCTACCAGGCTGCCGCGCGCATCGACGCCGGCGCCGAGAGCCGCCTGCTCGGCTCGATGCTCAAGGCCGTCGTGCCGCCCCTGGTCAACGAGATCGCAGCGAGCTGCGCGCAGTTGTCCGGTGGCACTGGGTTCGTCGAGGAGGGGCCGATCGAGCGAATCTTCCGCGACGCCCGCTTCCTGGCTGTCGGCGGTGGCTCCACCGAGGTCATGCTCGACGAAGTCGCGAGGCTGCTGTGAGCATCCGCCGTACCTACGTCGACACAGGCTGGGGCCAGGTGCACTGCACGACGGCCGGCGATGCCGGTCCGTGGATCGCGCTCTTCCACGAGTCGCCGCTGTCGGGACAGGTGTGGCTCGACGTCCTGGCCGAGCTGGAGCCGCACGCCCGAGTGGTCGCCTTCGACACACCGGGGTACGGCGCTTCGGACCCGCCGCCGGATCGGCACCACGAGCTCCCGGAGTACGCCGACCGACTCGCCGAGGCCATCGCGGCGTACGGCATGGAGGGACCCGTCCTCTGTGGCTCGCACACCGGCGCCTCGTTGGCCCTCGAGCTCGCCGCGCGGGTGCCCGGGGTCCCGGGTCTGGTGCTCAGCGGCGTCCCCCTCTACGACGACGAGGAGCGCGCGTTCCATGTAGCCGGGTGGACCCCGCCGGTGCCGATCGACCTCGAGGGCAGCCAATTCCGCTGGGGAGTCGAGCGGTACCACCGCAACTGGCCCGACCTCACTCCGGCGCTGCTGCACACCGCGGTGAGCGAGGTGATGCGCGTGGCCGAGCGCTACGACTGGGCCTACCAGGCAGTCTTCCGGCACGACCCGGCCGGCCCGCTCGCGGCAGTCGAGGTGCCCGTGCTGCTGCTCACTCCCGAGCACGACATGCTCGCCGAGAAGGATCCGTGGGCGCTGCGACTCCTCCGGGACGGACGCCAGGTGGTCATGCCGGGGCTGCCTGGCCAGGCCTACCTGCGCGACCCGGTCGGCTACGCGCGCGAGCTACTCGCGTTCGTTCGCGAGGTCACTGCGTAGCGAGCGCGCCACCGTCGCTCTCGCAGGCCTGGAGCAGGCCCGCCTCGGTCAGGTCGGCACCGGTCAGCTCCGCCACGATCTGGCCGTGGGCAAGGACCAGCGCGCGGTGGCACACCGCAGCGATCTGCTCGTAGTCGCCCGAACAGAGGATCACTGCGGCGCCGCGCTCGGCCAGGCCGGTGACGTGCTCGAGTAGCTCCTTGGCGGCGCCGGCATCGACACCCTGCGTCGGCTCGTCGAGGACCAGCAGGCGCGGGTCGCCGTTGAGCCACTTGCTCAGGACCACCTTCTGCTGATTGCCGCCGCTCAGCTCGCGCAGCGGCTTGCCCGGCGCGAGCGGACGCACGCCGGACAGCGTGAGCAGCCGCATCGCGACCTCGCTCTCCTGCCGGCGACGGATCTGGCGGGTCGGGCCGCGGAGTGACGCGAGGGACGGAAGGGTGACGTTCTCGGTCGCCGACCCGTCCAGCCAGCAGCCGTCGCGGTGCCGGTTACCGGGGACCAGGGAGACGCCGGAGGAGATCGCCGTGTGCAGTCGGTGCGTGATGTCGACCGTGCCGCGGTCGGTGGTGACGCTGACCGAGCCGGCCGCGGGCGTTGTGGCTCCGGCCACCAGCATCGGCAGCTCCTCCTGGCCCATCCCAGCCAGGCCCGTGACGCCGAGGATCTCGCCCCGTCGTACGTCGAAGGCGACGTCGGTGAGGATGCGCCCGCCGAGCCCGCGCACGCTCATCACCGGCGCAGCACCGGCGGCCAGTGCGGTTGGCTCGGGATAGAACTCGGTGAGGCGGTGGCCGAGCATCTCGGCCACCAGGTCGTGGCGGCCGACGTCGCCGCGGCCATGGGTAGCGACCTTGTGGCCGTCGCGCAGCACGGTGATGGCGTCCGCCGACTCCAGCACCTCCCCGAGCCGGTGGCTGATGAACACGACGCTCGAGCCGAGGTCGGCCACCCGGCGCATGAAATCGGTGATCCGCCGGGCCTCGGTGCGGGAGAGGTAGGCCGTGGGCTCGTCGAGGATGAACAGGTTGCGGTCGGTGCCCTGGGTGAGCAGGCGCATCGCACGAACGATGCCGATCAGCGCGTGCTCGGCCGGGCTGAGGTCCGCGACGGTCGCGGACAGCGGGATCGCAAGACCCAGCCGCTCGAACAGCTCGGTGTAGATCCGGCGCTCTCGGGAGACCCGCACCGGCTGCAGCAGACGGGTGCCGTAGCGCGCGTTGGCCCCGAGGTTCTCCAGCACGGTCATCGACTCCACGAGGCCGACGTCCTGGTGGATCACGGCGATGCCGTGCGAGGCAGGAGACAGCACCGGCATCGGCAGCCGCTCCCCGAAGACAGACGCCTCGCCGCCGTCGGGCCGGTGGTAGCCGGTAAGGCATTTGACCAGGGTCGATTTGCCGCAGCCGTTCTGGCCGATGAGAGCGTGCACTTCGCCCGCCTCGACCGTCCACTCCAACGGGTGCAGGGCGGGGACGCCGGCGAAGCTTTTCGCGAGACCGGCGACCTCCAGCGCAGCCGCGCTCATCCGCGGGCCCGACTGCGGGCGACCAGCTTGGCCAGGCTGACGGCGATGATCAGCGCGCAGCCGTTGAAGACATTGTTGACCCACGTGTCCGCGCCAGCGATCTGGAGTCCCGTGATGCCGACGACCAGCAGGTAGAGCGCGACGACGGTGCCGATCGCGTTGAACCGGCCGACGGTGATCGCGGTCGCGCCGAGGAAGACAGCGGCGTACGGCGCGAGGAGGTACTGGTTGCCGATGCTGGGGTCGATGGCGCCGAGGTTGCCGGCGAGCAGCACCCCGACCGCTGCGGCGATCAGCCCGGAAAACACGAACGCACCCGTGCAGATCCGCCCTACCCGGATGCCGGAGAGCTTGGCGGCGTCTGGGCTGCCACCGATGAAGAGCATGTACCGGCCCAGCGGGGTCCGCTGGTAGACGTACCAGAGCACGATCGCGAGGCCCCACCCGTAGTAGGTGATCGCAGGCAGGCCGAACTCCCGGTCGCGGGAGAAGTTGATCAGCGCGTCGGGCACGCCGAGCACCACCTTGCTGTCGGTGATGGCGTACGTGAGACCGGTGAGCGCGGTGAAGACCCCCAGTGTGGTGACGAAGGAGTCGACGCCGAGCCAGACGATGAGCAGAGCGTTCAGGCCGCCGACCGCGGCTCCGGCGACCAGGGCGATCAGGATCAGCAGCGCCAGGGGCTGGCCGTGGTGGTTGCCCACCACGATGATGGCCGTCGCTGTCAGCATGATCGCGGGGATCGAGAGATCGAAGTAGCCGGTGCGCAGCACGATGGTCGCGGTGAGCGCGAGGAGGAGGACGACCGCCTGCGAGCTCACCATCACCTGCAGGATCGAGATGGAGCGGAACTCCGGAAGCGCGATCGAGCAGACTCCGAACAACAGGACCAGCAGTCCCACGAGCGCATAGCGCTCGATGAAGCCGCGGACCGGCCTTGCGTCCTCGACCGCCTGGGGCGCTGTCTCAGCGGCTGTGGTCGGGTTCGTCGACGTGCTCACGGTCTCTGGGTCTCCTGCGGGTTCGATGAGGGGTTGGGGAACCATGCGGGAAGGGCGCTGGCCGCGCCGGCGACCTTCCCGCCACAGGTCAGCCGATGCTCCAGACCTTCTTGTACGCGCCTTCGTAGTCGCTGTACGCCGGGAAGAGGTTGGCGTTGGAACTGGCGACGTTGGACTTATCGATCAGCATGGTCGGGACCTGGACGCCGCTCGGCGCCATGCCGAGGACTGCACGAGAGATGTCGTCGATGAAGGCGTAGCCGAACCACGGCCCGGCCGGCATCGAGACGTCGACCTTCTGCAGGGAGCTGCCACCGCGCAGCGCGTCGAGGTTCGAGGCCACACCGTCACGGCTGACGATCTTGATGCTGGGGTTGATCTGCGTGATCGCCGGCTCGATGAACGGTACGGCGGAGTCCTGGACGGGGTAGACGTAGTCGATGTTCTTGTCCTTGGTCAGCTCCGTCTGGGTCTGGCGTGGCATGTCGGTGGCGATGTTGGCCAGGTCGATCACCTTGGTGGTCACCTTGCAGGTCGTCGGGCAGAGGTCCTTGAACGCCTGGTTCGCGCCTGCCTGCTGGGCATCCCAGACCACGACGCCGCTGGCGTACATGACCAGGGCATCGGCCTTGCAGCCAGAGTCGGCGATCATCCAGGCGGCGGTGTTGTAGCCATCGGTGTAGTTGTCTGCCTGCATGTTCGCGTAGATCCCCGGCGCCGTCGGAGCACCGGTCTTGGCGGACATCGCGTTGAGGACCGGGATGTGGGCGGCTGCCGCATCTGCGACAGCCTGGCTGACGACCGCGGGATCGATGCTGTTCATGATGATGCCGTCGGCCTTGTCGGCGATGGCCTGCTCGATGCCCTGGTTCCATTTGTCGACCTGGCCCTGGCCGTCGAAGATCGTCAGGTGGATGCCGAGGTCCTTCGCGGCCTTCTTCAAGCCCGTGTTGACATCCTGGGTCCACTGGTTGCTCAGGATGCTGATGACCCAGATGTTCTTGCCGGCCATCTTGCTGCCGTCGAGCGTCGCCGTCGGCACCGCCAGGGGCAGCGGGGCGCGCGCCTTATCGACGACCGCCTGCGCCTTCTGCACGCACGCGCTGTGCGCGGAGCCGGCGCTTGCGGACGAGCCGCCGCTCGCCGAGTCGTCAGTGGCGCTGGTGCATCCCGAGGCCAGCAGCGATGCAGCGGCAGCAGCAGCGACGAGCGCGCTGGCGCGCAATGAGGTGCTTCTCATGATTCCTCCGTGGGCTGGTTGAGAGCGCCCGAACGCCAAGTCAAGCGACTCTGTTCGGTTGTGAATATGTCCGACATTTAAGGGCTGTATTCGGTTCCAGTCAATAGGTGACGCCGTTTTCTCCATCCTGATAGCGGTTTCAACTAGTCGGAGGCTGGATCTAGCGCGCCAGACCATTGACCACTGACGAGACGGCATGGTTAAAGTCAGAGCAATTGATTTGACCCTCGTGCACGACCCGTCTGCCGAGAGAGGAGCCCAGAAGTGGGACTCGTCCACCACCACGACGCCCAGCCCCGTGACGATGACCTCGCGGCCCGGATGCCCCTGCTCGCTGACGGTGCCGTCGCGGACACGGTGCTGGCTGCGGCCTCGTACCAGGCGATCCGCCAGGCTCTGCTGGCGCTGTCGGGGATCGCGCTGATGCAGAGCCTCGGTCGTGCCGACCCGGGTGCCCTGGCGGGCGTCGTCGCGACCGCGCGCAGCTCGGTCGGCGCCGCACGGGACGGGTTGGCGCGGCCCCGGCGCTCGAGGGTCGCGTCGATCCAGCTCCGCGCGCGGCTGCTCGCCGGCGCCTGCGACCGGCTCGACGATCAGCTCGGCCTCCTGGTCGACAACGGCCACGAGGAAGTGCCGTGGCGACTTCTGAACGACGTACGAGGGGTGCTCGCGTCGACGTCGCTGGTGGAGGCCGGCATGCGGCAGTTCGGGTCCACCGGTTGCTCGGCGTACCTCGGGCTGGTGGAGCACGCCCGCCTGCTTCCGGACTCCCCGACCCACCCGCATCCGCATTCCCACGCGCACTGAGGAGACGCCCATGAGTGGTTGGTCGATTTGGGTCCTGGAGTACAGCCGGATCCTCGACATGCCCTTGAGCGCGTTGATCACCGGCAAGCACGGACCGGAGATACGGGCGCTGCCGTTCAGCTACATCTACCTACGCGGCCACGGGCACCACGTCCTCGTCGACATCGGCTACGACGATCGGGCCTACGCCGGCGAGCTCGCCGCGAGCGCCGGCGCCGTCAACTGGCAGCCGCCGGCGACCGTGCTGGCCGAGGTCGGCATACGGCCGGAGGACATTGACACGGTGCTGGTGACTCATGCGCACTTCGATCACTTCGGCAACACCGGCGCGTTCCCGAAGGCCCGCTTCTACCTCCAGGAGCGCGAGCTCACCAGCTGGGTGTGGACGATGGCCCTGCCTCACGAGCAGCAGTTCATCAACGACAGCATCGACCCGGATGACGTCCTGCGAGCGGTCGCGCTGGCCAAGGCGGGGCGCCTCGAGCTGGTGGACGGTGACCGTGCCGACGTGCTTCCCGGGATCAGCCTCTGGGCGGCCCACGACACCCACACCTTCGGCAGCATGTTCGTCGAGGTCGAGGCCGGCGACGACGAGTCGATGCGCTTCGTGCTGTCCGGCGATGCCGTCTACGTCTACGAGAACGTCGACGGCCTCGACGGTGACGGGCTGATCCGGCCCGGCGGCCTCACCCTCGACAGGCTGAAGGGGATCCGCACCATCGCCCAGATGAAGGCGATGGTGCCGACAACTCGGCAGATCGTCCCGATGCACGAGGCTCGCCTGGCCGAGGTGTTCCCCTCGCGCTTGTCCGCGAACGACCTCTGGGTCACTGCTGTCCACGTCCAGCCGGGCGAGGAGAGCTACGTCTGAGCCGGGTGGCCGAACGCCTCGACGATGGCGTGGTAGTTGCGTTCGATCTCGTCTTTGCGCAACCGGAACGACGGTGAGTAGAGCATGACGTAGTCCGCGGTACCGGCGTAGTCGGCGAAGCGGGCGCGTACGGAGTCCGGATCGCCGGCGATGGTCATCGCCGCGACCGCCTCGTCGGGCACCGCCGCGATCGCCCCGTCGACGTCGCCGCTGCGGAACAGCTCTTGGACCCGGTCATGCTCCGCGCTCAGGCCATGATGCGCCCAGAGGCCTGCGAAGTAGTCGGCGACCCCGACATAGAAGCCGAGCTGGTGCCGGGCGAGCCGCACCGCCTCGCGCTCGTCCTCGGCGACGGCGGTGATCGTGAGCATGCCGACCCGCACCGCGTCTGCTGGCCGTCCCGCAGCCTCGCGACCTGCTGCCAGCTCGGGCAGCAGGGTGTGGGTGACGTAGCTCGGCGAGAGGCAGGCGTTGAAGTGCGCCCGGTCGGCGATCTCGCCGGTGAGCCGGGCCATCGCCTTGCGGCTGACCCCGAACGCGATCGGCACGTCGTACTGCAGGGGACCGTTGAACCGCAGGTAGTTGCGGATGCGGAACACCTCGCCGTCCACATCGACGGGGGTGATCGCGTCCGCCCGCCAGAGCGCGCGGATGGCCGCGACGTACTCGCGCATGCGCGCCAGCGGCCGGTCGTAGGTGATGCCGTGCCAGTCCTCGTTCCAGGCACGCGTCGTGGAGCCCACCCCGAGCACGAAGCGTCCGCCCGAGAGCTCTGCCAGGTCGCCAGCGGCCAGCTCCATATTCGGTACGCTCCGCGTCCATTGTGCGACGTTGTTGCCGATCTCGATCGACGACGTCCGTTCTGCGATCGCTGCCAGCGGGACGAAGGAGTCGCGGAACGCTTCGGCGACCCACAGGCCGCCGAAGCCAGTCGCTTCCGCGTGCACGGCCAGGTCGACCATGGTGTGGACGTCCATCTGCTCGCCAGTCAGGTGCAGATCGATCCGAGGCAAGCTGCTCGGTGCTGTCATGGGGACCTCCTGGGTCGGCGTTCGACCGTATTATGTCTGATCGTTTAAAACCCGCCTACATCAGATGAATATCCCCCAGCGGGCTGCTGGAAGGCGCGCTCTGCGAGAGTCATGTCGTGATCAACGTCTGCGTGTTCTGCGGTTCGACCCCTGGTGCCAACGCGGCGTTCATGGAGTCTGCCGAGGAACTGGGCGGGCTCCTTGCCGAGGCGGGCTTCGGGCTGGTGTACGGCGGGGGTGCGGCCGGGCTGATGGGCGCGGTGTCTGCGAGTGCGCTTCGGGCCGGCGGCACGGTGATCGGGGTGATCCCGCAGGCCCTTGTCGACCGCGAGCTCGCCCGTACCGACCTGCAGCAACTGCACGTCGTGTCGAACATGCACGAGCGCAAGGCGCTGATGTACGAGCTCTCTGATGCCTTCGTGATCCTGCCCGGTGGCCTCGGGACCTTCGATGAGTTCTTCGAGACCGCGACCTGGAACAAGCTCGGGCTGCACGCCAAGCCATCGATGGTCGTCGACGTCGACGGCTACTACGCCCCGATGCGCGCGATGCTCCAGGGCGCGCTGGAGAACGGCTTCTTCACGCACGGCGACCAGGACCTGATCTCGTTCCACGATGCTCCCGCTGGAGTCATCGCCGCATTGGCGATGCTCGCTGATCACGAAGCCGGGTAACGAGCGAGACCGGCACGGTCTGGATCAGCCAGTCCTTCCAACCTGCGCCGACGCAGTGCCAGACTCAGTCCCCAGGCCGTACGTAGGACCGAAGGAGACGTCGATGACCAGGACCCGGACGAGGGCTTCGTTGCTCGTCGGCGTGATCCTCGCCGCCACCGCCACGACCCTCCCGCTCGGCCAGGCAGTCGCCGCCAGTGCAGCACCCGGCGGCCGGTACGTCGCTCTGGGTGACTCCTACTCGGCGGACTCCGGTGTGCTGCCGCTGGCCAAGGGAACCAGCCCGATCTGCCTTCAATCGGCGCACAACTACCCGAAAGTCGTCGCGGCCGACCTGGACCTCTCGCTCGTCGATGCCACCTGCGGCGGGGCGACCGTGGCCCACCTGACCAAGGCGCAGTACCCGCAGGTGCCGGCGCAGCTCGACGCGCTCAACGGCACGGAGTCCGTCGTCACCCTCGGCATCGGCGGCAACGACAACAACCTGTTCGCGAGTGCGATCGCTCTGTGTGGGGTCTTTGCGCCGTACGCCGTGCTCGACATCGGCTCGCCGTGCAAGCAGTCCTACGGCGACCGGTTCGACACGCTGATCGAGTCCGACGCGCCCGCGATCGGCACAGCGATCGGCGCGATCCACCAGCGATCGCCGCACGCGGCCGTCTATGTCATCGGCTACCTCGACATCCTTCCGCAGTCGGGACGGTGCTTCACCCGGATGCCCCTGACGACCGGCGACACGGCGTACATGAACTCCGTGCAGGTGCACGTCAACGCGATGCTGGCGGCACAGGCCGCGCTGCATGGGGCGACATACGTGGACACGTACACGCCATCGATCGGCCACGACGTGTGCCAGCCGGCCGGGGTGCGGTGGATCGAGCCGCCGGTATCCCCTCAGCCGATCCATCCGGGCCCTGACGGTGCCGCGGCCCAGGCGCGGATCGTGGCCGCAGCGATCGGTTCCTGACGCCACCTCAATCCGGTCCGATCCGGGGCCGATATGTACGTGCTAGCCCTGACGACACGGCGTCTGGCCTTCTCTAGCGTCGAAGGTGCACCCACTCACCGCGCCCTGCACTGGCGCGGACGCACCCTCGGAGGCACTGATGCCGTTCCCCCACCGGCTCCGCACGTCGGGATTCGCCGTGCTGACCCTCGGCCTCGTCGGGCTCAGCGTCATCAGCAACCCGGTCACGCCGGCCAGTACTGCTGCTCCGGTGACCGCTCCTGACACGACCCAGGCTGCGGCGCGGGTGACCGTGCCTCAGGTGCGCGTCAGGGTCTCCTCGCGCGTCCAGTACCTCGGCGACCGCGCCGGGAAGGCCTTCACGTTCGCCCTCCTGAACACCGGCACCAGCGCGATCGCTGCAGTCGAGATCGACCGTCCGAAGCCGTCCTGGACGGTCGCAGCCTGTCCGGCCGCCCCGAAGGGCTGGTCGCATCAGCGCGCTGCCCGGACGAAGTGCCGCTATATCAGCAAGCACAGCTCCGCTGCGCTCGCGCCGGGGTCGAGCGCAGCGTTCCGGATCAAGGTGCGCACGCGTCCAGGGAAGCGGAACGTCAGCGGGAAATGGCACGTCCTGGTCAGCCGGACCCGCCAGCTCGGCCAGCGGCACCCGCTCGTTGCGACCGCCGCTGTGCCCGGTGGTCTGAGGATCACGGCATACGCGTTCCAGGTCCTCGGTGTGGTCGTCGACCCGCGTACGACGAAGCCCGGAGCCGCCTGCCCGGCGCCGAAGAAGACCGCCATCGCCGCGAGCGGCCAGCACACCTTCGTGATCTGCGGGCGCAACCGAAGCACTACTGCGCAGACACCGACCGCCGCCCACGCGGGGCTGGCCGGCACGTTCGTCGCCGTTCACGGCCGCTTCGCCTCCGGGCGGATCGTCCCGACCCGCCGCAGCCGGATCCTCGGCTCGTGGACCGGTGTCACGGTCACCTCCAGCCCTGCCGGCAACAAGACGGTCCTCGCCCAGGTCGGCTCCGCCGCCCGGCGTACGTCGCCGTCGACTGGCTTCACCGGCTACCGGGCGACCCCGGGCAGTGCCGAATCGGCACCGATCGTCACCAGCCTCGGCAGCGGGAACGTCGTGTTCACCGAGGACGGCCCGGCCGTCCCGATCACCACGACGGCCGCGGTCACCGACTCGGACTCGGCGACGTTCTCAACGGGCCGCCTCGAGGCCGAGCTCACCAACGGCCAGCCCGAGGACCGGCTCGAGGTCCTTAACCAGGGCACCGGCTCCGGCCAGATCGGCCTCGTCGGCGCCAACGTCACCCTCGCCGGTACGACGATCGGCACCGTTGCTGGCGGCTCCGGCTCGACCCCGCTGGTGATCACGTTCAACTCCCACGCGACGCCGGCGGCAGCCCAGGCGCTGCTGCGCGATGTCACCTACCGTGACGTCTCCGATGCGCCGTCCACTGCTGACCGCATGGTCCAGGTGCAGTTCGCCGACGACAAGGGCGCGCTGAGCGCTTCCCAGACGCGGACGATCCAGGTCGTCGCGGTCGACGACCCGCCGGTCGCGCTGAATGATGCCGTGACGGTGGCGCAGGACTCGGCTGCGACGGTGGTGCCGGTGCTGGCCAACGACACCGATGTCGACGGCGGCCCGAAGACGATCGCCTCGGCGACCGACCCCGCCCACGGCACCGTCGTGCTGACCGGCGGCACATCGGGCGCGAACACCGGCCTGACCTACCAGCCCGACGCGGGCTACTGCAACGACGGGGGCCAGCCCGACAGCTTCAACTACATGCTGAACGGCGGTAGCGAAGCGACCGTGTCGATGACGGTGACCTGTACGCCGAGCAACGTCGCCCCGGTCATCGCCGGACTCGAAGGCACGGCTCTGGCCTACACCGAGAACGACCCGGCGACGCTGATCACGGCGACCGGCACGGTCGCCGACACCGACTCCGCCGACTTCGCGACCGGCACGCTGACGGTGGACTTCTCCGCCGGTGGGCAGGCCGAAGACCGGCTGTCGATCAGCAACCAGGGCACCGGTGCGGGCCAGATCGGGACGTCGGGCTCGGACGTGAGCTTCGCGGGCACCACGATCGGCACGTTCACCGGCGGCTCCGGCACGACACCGCTGGTCGTCACGTTCAACGCGAACGCGACCCCGGCCGTCGCCCAGGCGCTGCTGCGCGCCATCACCTATGCCGACGTCTCGGACAACCCGTCGAGCACTGCCCGGACGGTGCGCTTCGTGGTGAGCGATGGCGACGGCGGGACCAGCGCTGCGGCGACCCGCGGCATCACTGTGACCGCCGTGGACGACCCGCCGGTTGCCGTCGCCGATGCAGAGACGGTCTCGGCAGGCGCTGCCGCGACCGCGGTGCCGGTGCTGGCGAACGACACCGACGTCGACGGCGGCCCGAAGACCATCTCCTCGGCAACCGACCCCGCCCACGGCACCGTCGTCCTCACGGGCGGGACGTCCGGTGCGAACACCGGCCTGACCTACCAGCCTGATGCCGGCTACTGCAACGACGCCCCGGCTCTGCCGGACACGTTCAGCTACATGCTCAACGGCGGCAGCACCGCGACCGTGACGAT
>DASRRQ010000134.1:0-31245 GCA_035695505.1 Marmoricola sp.
CGAGCCGGTTGACGTCGCGGACGTCGGGCAGGCAGACCAGCGCACCGCGTCCAGAGCACGCCGTCGCGATCGCTGCGTCGGCGAGCAGCCTGATCCCGTCGTCGCCCGGCCCGACGGTCCAGACGGCCCGTACGGCATCCCCAGCGGTCAGCTGCTCGAGCGCTGCGGACCCGCCGTCGTACGCCGTCCACGCAGTCGGGTCGGTAGTCCCGGTGAACGGTCTGCTCGGAGCCGCGGCTGCCTTCTCGGTGGTCGCGTGCCGTGCCGGCACAGCCAGCCGCAGTACGTCGGACCGGGTGCCGGCATACCGGGCACCGACCTCGCCCACGAGCTCGGCGACCTGCGGGCTGAGCACAGGCTCGGCGCTGACCACCCGGCGCAGGTACTGCAGCCGCCCCTGATGCTCGGTCGCAGCGACCCGCTCGACGACGTACCCGTCGACGTCCTGGCCCGCGAAGCGGACCTTCACCCGGACGCCGGGGACCGCCTCGTCGTCCATCGTGGCCGGGACGGCGTAGTCGAACGGCCGGTCTAGGTGCGCGAGCGGCAGATCCACCAGGACCCGCGCGATCGGATCGGTCTCGGCGCGCGCAACGGCTTTCTTCTCCGCCGGCGGCTTGGCCTTGCGGGCCTCGGCGCGGACCAGCCCGGGCAGCGAGAGCTGCCCGTCGGCGCCGTCAGCCTGGCCTGTGGTCATGGGTCAATCCAACCAGTCGCGTCCGACTCCGCTGAACGCACGAGCCCTCCTGACCCGCGGGGTCAGGAGGGCTCGGGTCGAGCGTGGGTCAGATGCCCGCGGCCTTCTTCAGGGCCTCAGCGCGGTCAGTGCGCTCCCAGTAGAACTCGGGGAGCTCGCGGCCGAAGTGCCCGTACGCCGCAGTCTTGGCGTAGATGGGACGCTTCAGGTCCAGGTCGCGCACGATGGCCGCGGGACGCAGGTCGAAGACCTCGAGGACGGCCTTCTGGATCGCCTCGTCGGCGATCACACCGGTGCCGAAGGTCTCGATGAAGACGCCGACCGGGGCGGCCTTGCCGATCGCGTAGGCGACCTGGGCCTCGCAGCGGGTCGCGAGACCGGCGGCGACGACGTTCTTGGCGACCCAGCGCATCGCGTAGGCAGCCGAGCGGTCGACCTTCGAGGGGTCCTTGCCCGAGAAGGCGCCACCGCCGTGACGGGCCATGCCGCCGTAGGTGTCGACGATGATCTTGCGGCCGGTCAGACCGGCATCGCCCATCGGGCCGCCGACGACGAAGTTGCCGGTCGGGTTGACCAGCAGCCGGTAGCCCTCGGACGGGATGTCGAAGGTCTCCAGGATCGGGTCGATCACGTGCTTCTTGATGTCCGGCGCCAGCGTGCCGTCGAGGTCGATCCCCTCGGCGTGCTGGGTGGACAGGACCACCGTGTCGACGCGGACCGGGCGGTCGTTCTCGTCGTACTCGATGGTGACCTGGGTCTTGCCGTCGGGGCGCAGGTACGGCAGCGTGCCGTCCTTGCGGACCGCGGTCAGGCGCTCCGAGAGTCGCTGCGCCATCGAGATCGGGAGCGGCATGAGCTCCTTGGTGTCGTCGCAGGCGTAGCCGAACATCAGGCCCTGGTCGCCGGCGCCCTGGCTGTCCAAGTCGTCACCGGAGCCGTCAACGCGGGCCTCGAAGCCCTTGTCGACACCCTGGGCGATATCCGGGGACTGCGCGCCGATGGCGAGCTGCACGCCGCAGGAAGCGCCGTCGAAGCCCTTCTCGGAGGCGTCGTAGCCGATCTCCAGGATCTTCGCGCGGACGAGCTGAGCGATCGGCGCGTAGGTCTTCGTGGTGACCTCGCCGGCAACGACGACCAGACCGGTGGTGATCAGCGTCTCCACCGCGACCCGGCTCTGGGGGTCGTCGGTCAGCAGCGCGTCGAGCACGGTGTCGCTGATCTGGTCGGCGATCTTGTCCGGGTGTCCCTCGGTCACAGACTCCGAGGTGAACAGGCGTCCAGTCACTTGATGTCTCCTGCGGTTTCTCCGGACCCGAAACGAGCCGGTAAGTCATGGATTGGGTGCAGCTCCGCAAGCCTAACGGGAAGTCCTCATGCTGAGACGCCATCTCAGAAAAAGGGCGAATTCCCCGGGGAGCCGGTGAATTCGACACTCCCCGGTCGCGATCCACTACGGGAAGTGCCTGATTGCAACGGGAAGCTAGCCGTTCGCTCACAACTCTCCGGGTGGGTGATCAGCGGGCGTCGAGAAGGGCGCTCACGCGGTCCCAGATCACCTGTGCCACAGCGCTCTTCGACCCTCGTGGGACCGGGGTCGAGGAGCCGTCGGCACCCAGGACGACCGCCTCGTTCTCCGGCGATCCGAAAACCTTGCCGTCGGCGACGTCGTTGACCACGAGCAGATCGCAGCCCTTGCGCGCCAGCTTGGCAGCTGCGTGGTCCATCACCGAGCCGTTCGCATCGCCAGTCTCGGCCGCGAACCCGACCACGACCAGGCCAGGGTTGGGCCGGTCGTGGGCCAAGCCGGCCAGGATGTCGGGGTTCTGGGTCAGCTGGATCTCCGGCGCGCTGCCGTCCTCAGCCTTCTTGATCTTGGAGTCCACGAACGACGTCGGGCGGAAGTCGGCGGGCGCCGCAGCCATCACGACGACGTCGGCGCTCGCCGAGGCGGCAGCAACCTGCTCGCCAAGCTGCGCGGTGGTCTCGACGCGGATCACCTTCACTCCCGCGGGATCGGCGAGCGTCACGTTGGCGGCGATCAGGGTCACCTCGGCGCCGCGGGCAGCCGCGGTCCGCGCCAGTGCGTAGCCCTGCAGGCCCGAGGACCGGTTGCCCAGGAACCGGACCGGGTCCAGGTACTCGCGGGTGCCACCCGCCGAGACGACGACATGCCGTCCGGCCAGGTCGAGCGAGTGTGCTCCCCCACGGGCGAGCACATCGGTGGCCAGGGCGTAGATCTCGGCCGGATCGGGGAGCCGCCCCTTGCCGGTGTCGGAGCCGGTCAGCCGGCCCTCGGCCGGCTCGATCACCAGGTGGCCGCGCTCGCGCAGGGTGGCGACGTTGGCGACCGTCGCGGCGTTCTCCCACATCTCGGTATGCATCGCCGGGGCGAAGACGACCGGGCAGCGCGCCGTCAGCAGCGTGTTGGTGAGCAGATCGTCGGCTAGGCCGTGAGCGGCTTTGGCGAGCACGTTCGCCGTGGCCGGCGCGACGACCACGAGGTCGGCGCTCTGACCGATCCGGACATGCGGCACTTGGTGGACGTCCGTCCACACTTCGGTGCTCACCGGCTTGCCGCTGAGCGCGGCCCACGTCGGGGCGCCGACGAACTCCAGCGCGGCAGCGGTCGGGACGACGGTGACGTCGTACCCGGACTCGGTGAACCGGCGGAGGAGCTCACACGCCTTGTACGCAGCGATCCCGCCGCTCACGCCGAGGACGACGTGACGACGGGATGGCTGCTCGAGGGGCTCACTCATGGGTCACCACGTCTCGACAGGCTGACGAACGGCCGGGTCGTTACTCGGCCGCAGACTCCGCTGCGAGCTCTTCGGGGTCGATGTCCTCGCAGACCAGCAGGTCCTCGTTGATCTCGCGCATGGCGATCGAGAGCGGCTTCTCCTGGACGTGGGTGTCCACCAGCGGGCCGACGTACTCCAACAGGCCCTCGCCGAGCTGGGAGTAGTACGCGTTGATCTGCCGAGCACGCTTGGCGCTGTAGAGCACCAGCTTGTACTTGGAGTCGGTCTTGGTCAGCAGGTCGTCGATCGGGGGGTTAGTGATCCCCAGTGCGACGGGCTGGTTGCCGGACACGCTCATCGAGCCTCTTCACGGAAGTTGGAAAGTACGCAGACTTTGTACGTCGGATCCCGGGCAGAACGGCCTCAGGACCTCATCAACTCTACCAACTCTTCGACCGCAGCGGGAATCGTGTGGTTCACGACCGTCACGTCGAACTCGGGCTCGGCGGCCATCTCGGCCCTCGCAGAGTCCAGACGGCGCTCGCGCTCGGCCTCGTCTTCGGTCCCGCGGCCGACCAGCCGGCGGACCAGCTCGTCCCACGACGGCGGGGCCAGGAACACGAATCGGGCCTCTGGCATCCGCTCGCGGACCTGGCGGGCGCCCTGCAGATCGATCTCCAGCAGCGCTGAGCGGCCCTCGGCGAGCGCCTCCAGCACGGGGCCGCGCGGCGTGCCGTAGCGGGCGACCTTGTGCACCCACGCCCACTCCAGCAGGTCGTCGGCGGCGATCATCCGATCGAACTCGACGTCATCGACGAAGTGGTAGTGGATCCCGTCTACCTCGCCGGGCCGTGGCTTGCGGGTGGTCGCGGAGACCGAGATCCAGACATCCGGGTTGTGGTCGCGCAACCAGGCGGTGACAGTCCCCTTGCCGACGGCGGTCGGGCCGGCGAGGACGGTGAGTCTGCTGGGCCGGGTCGAGGCGCTACTCACCGGAGGGGAACTCGGCGACGAGCGCCGCGATCTGCTTGGCACCGAGGCCGCGCACTCGCCGGCTCTCCGAGATCTTCAGCCGCTCCATCACCTGTGCGGCACGGACCTTGCCCAGACCTGGCATCGAGGCCAGCAGCTCGCTGACCCGCATCTTGCCGATCACCAGGTTCGTCTCGCCCTCGGCGAGCACGTCGGCGATCGTGGCGCCCGAGTGCTTGAGCCGGTTCTTCACCTCGGCGCGCTCCCGGCGCGAAGCGGCGGCCTTCTCGAGGGCGGCCTGGCGCTGTTCAGGAGTGAGCGGTGGCAGGGCCACAGGGAGGACCTCTTCTCAGTGGCTCGGAGCGGGATGCGGTGTGGAGCAATCTAGTCAGCACCGGTGACCTGCTGCAACGCGGGCGGAGAAAAACCCTGCAGCGGCGGCGGTTTGGGGCGACCTACGGGCTCAGAGTCCCAGGTCGAGTTGGCAGACGTCTTTGGCCTCTTGCTCGATGTCGCTCGCTGCCGAGACCACGTTGTCGGAACTGAGCTGGTCGGCTGCGGCGGCGATGGCGGCACGCTTGTCTGCGGCCAGCCCTGTCGGGGGCTTGCCGTCGACGAAGTCCTTCGGCGCAACGCCCGCCTTGCGGACCGCATCGTCGAGGACCTCAATGCCATTGAGGAACGTCTGCCAGTCGGCGCCGATGTCGCTCGGTGCGGCATCGCCGAGGGACGTGAGCTTGGCCAGGTTGGTCACGAGTTCGAGACCGGTGCCGTCGTCGGCGAAGATGCTCTGGTCGGTCTTCAGGCGCGAGCAGTACGCCGAGACCGCGTCGCCGGATCCGCACGCAGTCAACGACCCCATCACGACGACGGCGAGCAGCCCAGAGACGAACGCCGGTGGCAGCCCGGAACGGTTTCGCGGAACGATCACGTCCTTATCCTGCCGTCAGGGTCGCGAAGTCCCCTGCTGAACGTGCCGCCGCGTCCCGCAGGCTCGCCGGATCCGGGCCCGCGCCGAGGATCTCGCGCGAGCTCGACGGCAGCACCAGGTCCAGCACATCACCGAAGATGCGGCGTACGTCGTCCGCAGTGCCGCCCTGCGCGCCGATCCCCGGCACCAGGAGCGGGCCGTTGATGTCCAGGCGCGGCGTAGGCACCTCGATCGTCGCGCCGACCACCGCGCCGAAGGAGCCGAGCGGCTTGCTCCCGGCGTTGGCCTCCCGGAGCGAGTCGAGCACTGAAGCGGCGACGGTGCGACCATCGGGACGCGTCGCGTGCTGGTAGGCCGGCCCCTCCGGGTTCGACGTCAGCGCCAGCACGAAGACGCCGGCGCCGTTGCGTCGCGCGGTCTCGATCATCGGGTCCAGGCTGCCGAACCCGAGGTAGGGACTCGCGGTTATCGCGTCCACCGCGACCGTCGAGGACTGGTCGAGATAGGCGTCGGCGTAGGCCTGCGCAGTGCTGCCGATGTCGCCGCGCTTGACGTCGAGCACCACGACGGCGCCCGCGTCGCGGCACACCCGGACTGTCTCCTCGAGCACCCCGATGCCAGCGGCCCCGAAGCGCTCGAAGAACGCCGACTGCGGCTTGATCGCGGCGCAGACCGGCCCGAATGCCTCCGCGGCGGTCAGCGCGAACGTGCGCAGCCCTTCGACGGTGTCCGGCAGCCCCCAGGCGGTCAGCAGACCGGCGTGCGGGTCGATGCCCGCGCACAACGGGCCGCGGCTGTCCATCGCTGCCCGCAGCCTGCTGCCGAAGCTCGGCTGCGCCTGGGCCAGAGAGTCCTGCGTCATCGACGTTGCTCCTTCGCGATCGCGCGGTTGATACGCCGGGGCCACAGCGGCCCCTCGTAGATGAAGGCGGTGTAACCCTGCAGCAGGTCCGCGCCAGCGGCGAGCCGCTCTACCGCGTCCTCGACCCCGGCGATGCCGCCGACGCCGATCAGAGTCATCTCCGAGGAGACCTGGGCGCGCAGGAGCCGGAGCACGGCCAGCGACCGCTTCCGCAACGGCTCACCAGACAGGCCGCCGGCGCCGGCGCGCTCGACCGCATCGGCCGAGGAGACCAGCCCGGACCTGTCGATCGTGGTGTTGGTGGCGACGATGCCGTCCAGGCCGATCGCGGTCGCCAGATCCGCGACGGCCAGCACATCGTCGTCGGAGAGATCAGGAGCGATCTTCACCAGGAGGGGTACCGGATTGCTCCGGTCCGCGGTGACCTCGTCAGCCTTCACCCGGACTGCGCGGAGCAGCGGCTCCAGCTTGGCGACCGCCTGCAGGTCGCGCAGGCCCGGCGTGTTGGGCGAGGAGACGTTGACGACCAGGTAATCGGCGTAGGGGGCGAGCAGCGCGGTGCTCTTCTCGTAGTCGGCGATCGCGTCGGCGTCATCGACCAGCTTGGTCTTGCCGATGTTGATGCCGAGGATAGGCGCGCTGGCTCTGTCGCCTCGTCTCGCCAGGCTCGACGTCCGGGCTGCGCGAACGGCCAGCCGGCGTGCGACGGCCTCGGCGCCGTCGTTGTTGAAGCCCATCCGGTTGACCACGGCGCGGTCAGCAGGCAGCCGCATCAGCCGCGGCTTCGGGTTGCCTGGCTGCGGCTCCCCGGTCACGGTGCCGACCTCGACGAAGCCGAAGCCGAGCGCGCCGAGCGCGTCGATGCCCACGGCGTTCTTGTCGAACCCCGCGGCCAGGCCGAGCACCGCCGGGAAGTCCAGCCCCATCACCCGGACGCCGGCCGCCCCGGGGAGCACCTTGGCAGCGCCGTCGAGCGCCGATCCCGCTGCCCGGATACCGGCGAAGGCGGCGTGGTGCGCCCGCTCCGGGTCGATCTTGGTGAGTACCCGGTCGAAGAGCAGCCGATAGGGCGAGCTCACGTGGCGGTCACCGACGTGATCCCCGCCCACTCCTGCAGCGAACGGACCCCGATGCTGCCCGAGCGCAGTGCCTCGATGCCCTGGACGGCAGCAGCAAGTCCCTGGACAGTGGTGATGCACGGGATCCCGGCCAGGACAGCCGCGGTCCGGATCTCGTAGCCGTCGATCCGCGAGTCGCCGCCCTGGGTGGTCCCATGCGGGGTGTTGACGATCAAGTCGACCTGACCGGCGAGGATGAGCTGGACGCTGGTCGGCTCGCCGTTCGGGCCAGTGCCTTCGAAGTGCTTGCGCACCACGGTGGCCTTGATCCCGTTGCGGCGCAGCACCTCGGCGGTGCCCTGGGAGGCGAGGATCTCGAACCCCGCCTCGGCGAGCACCTTGACCGGGAAGATCATCGTCCGCTTGTCCCGGTTGGCCATGCTCACGAAGACGCTGCCCGAGGTCGGCAGCGACCCGTACGCCGCCGTCTGCGACTTCGCGAACGCGGTGCCGAAGTCGGCGTCGAAGCCCATCACCTCGCCGGTGGACTTCATCTCGGGCCCGAGCACCGTGTCGACGAACAACCCTTCGGGGGTCCGGAACCGGTTGAACGGCATCACGGCCTCCTTGACCGCGATCGGCGCATCACCGGGCAGGTCTCCCCCGTCGCGCGAGGGCAGTACGCCGGCCTCGAGCAGGGAGACGATCGACTCCCCCATCATCACGCGGGCAGCGGCCTTGGCCAGGGGCGTCGCGGTCGCCTTGGAGACGAACGGCACCGTGCGGCTGGCGCGCGGGTTGGCCTCGAGCACGTAGAGCACGTCGGCGCCGAGCGCGAACTGGATGTTGAGCAGGCCGACGACGCCGATGCCGTGGGCGATCGCCTCGGTCGCCTCGCGGATCCGGGCAATCTCGGCTGCGCCCAGAGTGATCGGCGGCAGGGCGCAGGAGGAGTCACCGGAGTGGATACCGGCCTCCTCGATGTGCTCCATCACGCCGCCGAGGAACAGCGTCGTGCCGTCGTACAGGGCGTCGACGTCGATCTCCACGGCGTCGTCGATGAACCGGTCGACCAGCACCGGGCGGTCCGGACTGATCTCCGCCGTCGCCGTCTCGATGTAGCCCCGCAGCGAGTCGTCGTTGTAGACGATCTGCATCCCCCGGCCGCCGAGCACGTACGACGGCCGCACCAGGACCGGGTAGCCGATCTCAGCGGCGATCTCCTGCGCGTCGTCGAAGGAGACCGCAGTGCCGTGCTTCGGGGCGACCAGGCCGGCTTCTTTGAGCAGCCGCCCGAAGGCTCCCCGCTCCTCTGCGAGCTCGATCGCGGCCGGCGAGGTGCCGACGATCCTGACCCCGGCGTCCTCGAGACCCTGGGCCAGGCCGAGCGGCGTCTGCCCACCGAGCTGGCAGATCACGCCGGCGATCGGGCCGGCCAACGACTCCGCGTGGATCACCTCGAGCACGTCCTCGAGCGAGAGCGGCTCGAAATAGAGCCGGTCGGAGGTGTCGTAGTCGGTCGAGACCGTCTCGGGGTTGCAGTTGACCATCACAGTCTCGTAGCCGGCCTCGGACAGCGCCAGCGAAGCGTGCACGCAGGAGTAGTCGAACTCGATGCCCTGGCCGATCCGGTTCGGGCCGCTGCCGAGGATGATCACGGCTTCCTTGGTCCGCGGTCGGACCTCGGTCTCCTCGTCGTAGGAGGAGTAGTAGTACGGCGTCTCCGCAGCGAACTCGGCGGCGCAGGTATCGACCGTCTTGTAGACCGGGCGGACCCCGAGGGCGTGCCGGATCCCGCGGACGACGTCCTCGCTCAGCCCACGCATCGTGGCAATCTGGGCATCGGCGAACCCATGCCGCTTGGCCCGGCGCAGCAATGCCGGAGTCAGCTCGTCGGCCGCGATGATCGTCTGGGCGATCTCGTTGATCAGGCCGATCTGGTCGACGAACCAGGGGTCGATCCCGGTCGCGTCGTGGATCTCCTGAGGCGTCGCGCCGGCCCGGATGGTGTCCATCACCCGCTTGAGGCGGCCGTCGGTGGGGACCTTGATCTCCTCCAGCAGGGCGGCCTTGTCGAGCTCGACCCACTCCTGGCGCCAGTCGAACGTCGAGTCCTTCTGCTCCAGGCTGCGCAGCGCCTTCTGCAGCGCCTCGGTGAAGTTGCGCCCGATCGCCATCGCCTCGCCGACCGACTTCATGTGCGTGGTCAGGGTGCGGTCGGCCGTCGGGAACTTCTCGAAGGCGAACCGCGGCACCTTGACTACGACGTAGTCGAGCGTCGGCTCGAAGCTGGCCGGCGTCTCCTTGGTGATGTCGTTCGGGATCTCGTCGAGGGTGTAGCCGATCGCGACCTTGGCGGCGATCTTGGCGATCGGGAAGCCGGTCGCCTTCGAGGCCAGCGCGCTGGAGCGGGAGACCCGCGGGTTCATCTCGATGCAGACGACCCGCCCGTCGGCCGGGTTCACGGCGTACTGGATGTTGCAGCCGCCGGTGTCGACGCCGACCGACCGGATGATGCCGATCGCCAGGTCGCGCAGGTGCTGGTACTCGCGGTCGGTCAGCGTCAGCGCGGGCGCGACGGTGATCGAGTCGCCGGTGTGCACGCCCATCGGGTCGAGGTTCTCGATCGAGCAGATGATCACCACGTTGTCGGCGGTGTCGCGCATGACCTCGAGCTCGTACTCCTTCCAGCCGATGATCGACTCCTCGAGGAGCACCTCGGTGGTCGGGCTGGCGGCGAAGCCGGAGCCGGCGATCCGGACCAGGTCGGCTTCGTTGTAGGCGATGCCCGAGCCGGTGCCGCCCATCGTGAAGGACGGCCGGATCACGACCGGGTAGCCGCCGAGCTCGGCGACGCCCGCCATCGCCTTGGCCAGCGCGTGCGCCACCTTGCCGGGCTCGTCGGTGCCGTCGTAGCCGTCGGCGTTGCAGATCACCGACTTCGCGACCTCGCCGCCGAGCTCCTCGACGATCCGCTTGAAGCTCTCCCGGTTCTCACCCCGGTTGATCGCCTCGATGCTGGCGCCGATCAGCTCCACGCCGTACTTCTCCAGCACGCCGGCTGCGTCCAGCTGCATCGCGCAGTTGAGCGCGGTCTGGCCACCGAGTGTCGCGAGCAGCGCGTCCGGACGCTCCTTGGCGATCACCTTCTCGACGAACTCGACGGTGATCGGCTCGATGTAGGTGGCGTCCGCGAACTCCGGGTCCGTCATGATCGTGGCCGGGTTGGAGTTCACCAGGATGACGCGGATGCCCTCGTCCTTGAGCACCCGGCAGGCCTGCGTGCCCGAGTAGTCGAACTCGCACGCCTGGCCGATGATGATCGGACCCGAGCCGATCACCAGGATCGACGAGATGTCTTCGCGCTTCGGCATCAGGCGTCGGCCTTCCGGTTGGTCATGAGGTCGAGGAAACGGTCGAAGAGGTACGCGGCATCGTGGGGTCCGGCGGCAGCCTCGGGGTGGTACTGGACCGAGAACGCGAGCAACTCGCCCGGAGCCCCCGAATCAGACGGTGCTCGTAGTTCGAGCCCTTCGACGACGTCGTCATTGAGGCAGACGTGGCTGACCGTCGCCTCGCCGTACGGCGAGGTGGTGCTGCCCTCGAGCGGCGCGTCGACAGCGAAGCCGTGGTTGTGCGCGGTCACCTCGACCTTGCCGGTGGTGCGGTCCATCACCGGCTGGTTGATGCCGCGGTGGCCATACTTGAGCTTGTAGGTGTCGAAGCCGAGCGCCCGACCGAACAGCTGGTTGCCGAAGCAGATGCCGAAGTAAGGCAGGCCGCGCTGGAGCGCCTGGCGGAGCAGCTCGACCTGGCCGGTCGTTGCGGCCGGATCGCCGGGGCCGTTGGAGAAGAAGAGGCCGTCGGCCCCGGTGGCGAGCACGTCGTCCAGCGTCGCGTCGGCTGGCAGCACGTGCACCTCGATGCCGCGCTCGCTCATCATCCGCGGAGTGTTGTGCTTGATGCCGAGGTCGACGGCCGCGACCGTGGCGACCTTGGCGCCGATTGCCGGGACGACGTACGCGACGTCGGTGGAGACCTCACCGGACAGCTCGGCGCCGGCCATCTCTCCGGCCGCGAGCACCCGCTCCAGCAGCGCCTTCGGGTCGGTCTCGACCGAGGAGATGCCCACCCGCATCGCGCCGCGCTCGCGCAGGTGCCGGGTCAGCGCCCGGGTGTCGATGCCGCTGATCCCGACGATGCCCTGGTCGCGCAGCGCCTCGTCCAGCGAGCGCTGTGAGCGCCAGTTGCTCGGGACCCGCGCCGGGTCGCGGACGACGTACCCGCTGACCCAGATCCGCTGCGACTCCGGGTCCTCGTCGTTCATGCCGGTGTTGCCGATGTGCGGTGCCGTCATCACCACGACCTGCCGGTGGTACGACGGGTCGGTCAGCGTCTCCTGGTAGCCGGTCATGCCGGTGGAGAAGACCGCCTCGCCGAAGGTCTCGCCTTCGGCGCCATAGGCCTCGCCGCGGAAGGTGCGGCCGTCCTCGAGCACCAGGATCGCCTCGCTGGTCCTTGGGTTGGTCATGCGCTGCCCTTCTTCGAATCGCGAGCCATCTTCGAGATCGTGCGGACCCAGGAACCCACCTCGGGCTGGATCGTGGAGCGGGTGCGGCCCAGCTGGGCTTTCGCTGCGTCCCGGACGCTGCGGGCGGGGTCGAGCCGGAACCCGGAGTCCCACAGGCGCCCGCCGTGCTCCCAGCGGATCACCAGCAGGTCCGCGACCGGTTTGCCGGCGAACGACTCTGCACCACGGGCCCCGCGCAGCGACGCCGCCAGGATCCGGAACGAGCCGGCGATCCGGACCACGTCGAGCGCCTCAGGCGAGAGCGAGAGCCGGACCGCGCTCTTGGCGGCCAGGCTGTGCCCGATCACCCGGATCGGCGCCGAGCCGTCCTCGGGCGCGGTGTAAGTGCCCAGGTAGCGGCCGGAGGCCTGCATCTTCGCGACCGGGAGCTCCGCGATCGGCGGGATCGGCACCAGATCCGGGATCCCATCCGAGGCGTGCTTGAACAGCTTGCGCATCAGGCGAGCTTCCCGTCCAGGACGGTCGGCTTGCCGCGCAGGAAGGTCGCGACCACACGGCCGGGCAGCTCGCGGCCGGCGTACGGGGTGTTGCGCGAGAGCGAGGCCAGCTCACCGGGCTCGATGACCCGGGACGCGGTTGCGTCGTACAGGACGACATTGGCCGGCTCGCCGACGGCGATCGGGCGACCGTGGTCGGCCAACCGGCCGATCCGCGCCGGGGCGTAGGAGAGCCGCTCCGCGACCCCGTCCCAGTCCAGCAGGCCGGTGTCGACCATCGTCGCCTGAACGATGGAGAGGGCCGTCTCGAGGCCGAGCATGCCGAACGCCGCCGCCTGCCACTCGCAGTCCTTGTCCTCATGCGGATGCGGAGCGTGGTCGGTGGCGACGATGTCGATCGTCCCGTCGGCCAGCCCGGCTCGCAGGGCCTCGACATCGGCAGCGGTGCGCAGCGGCGGGTTGACTTTGTAGATCGGGTCATAGGTGGCAGCCAGCTCGTCGGTGAGCAGCAGGTGGTGCGGGCACGCCTCGGCGGTCACACTCCAGCCGCCCTGCTCGGCCGCCTTGGCCTTGGCCCAGCGGACGATCTCCACCGACCCGGCCGTCGAGACATGGCACACGTGCAGCCGCGAGCCGACGTGCTCGGCGAGCAGGCAATCGCGGGCGATGATCGCCTCCTCGGCGACCGCGGGCCAGCCGCGCAGCCCGAGCCGGCCGGACAGCTCGCCTTCGTTCATCTGGGCGTCCTCGGTCAGCCGCGGCTCCTGCGCGTGCTGCGCGATAACGCCGTCGAAGGCCTTCACGTACTCCAGGGCGCGGCGCATCAGCACCGGGTCGGAGACGCACTTGCCGTCGTCGGAGAAGACCCGCACTCGCGCGGCGGAGTCCGCCATGGCGCCGAGCTCGGCGAGGCGCTCCCCCGCCAGTCCGACCGTGACCGCGCCGACCGGGAAGACGTCGCAGTGGCCCGCCTCGCGACCGAGGCGCCAGACCTGCTCGACGACGCCGGCAGTGTCGGCGACGGGGTCGGTGTTGGCCATTGCATGCACGGCGGTGAAGCCGCCGAGAGCTGCGGCCTGGGTGCCGGAGTCGACCGTCTCGGCGTCCTCACGGCCCGGCTCGCGCAGGTGCGTGTGCAGATCGACCAGGCCGGGCAGGACCGTCAGCCCGCTCGCGTCCACGACCTCGGCACCCGCAGCGTCCAGGCCGGTGCCGATCGCCGCGATCACGCCGTCAGCCAGGAGCAGGTCGGTCGGGGCGCCGCCGAGGATGGAGGCTCCCTGGATCAGGTAGCTGGTCACGCGTCGTCACTTCCGTTCGTAGGGCCTGTCGAGACGCCGTCGGTGCCGATCGCGGACTCCGATCCGCCCAGCAGCAGGTACAGCACCGCCATCCGTACGGCGACGCCGTTGGTCACCTGCTCGACGATCACCGACTTGGGCGAGTCGGCCACGTCTGCAGTGATCTCCATGCCGCGGATCATCGGCCCGGGGTGCATCACGATGGCGTGCTCCTGCAGCGTCGCCATCCGACGGGCGTCCAGGCCATAGCGCCGCGAATACTCCCGCGCGCTGGGGAAGTAAGAGTCGTTCATCCGCTCGGCTTGGACCCGCAGCATCATCACCACGTCGGTCTTCGGCAGCACCTCGTCGAGGTCGTAGCCGGTCGTGACGCCCCAGGTCCCCACGCCGTACGGCAGCAGCGTCGGCGGGGCCACCAGGGTCACCTCGGCGCCGAGGGTCTGCAGCAGCAGTGCATTGGAGCGGGCGACCCGGCTGTGCAGCACGTCGCCGACGATCGCGACCCGGCGACCGTCGAGCCGTCCGAGGTGCCGGGTCATCGTGAACGCATCGAGGAGCGCTTGCGTGGGGTGCTCGTGGGTGCCGTCGCCGGCGTTGACCACGGTCGAGTGCGACCAGCCTGCGTGCGCCAGGTTGTAGGGCGCGCCCGAGGCCCAGTGCCGGACCACCACGGCGTCGGCGCCCATCGCCTCCAGGGTCATCGCGGTGTCCTTCAGCGACTCCCCCTTGCTGACCGAGGAGCCCTTGGCCGAGAAGTTGATGACATCAGCCGACAGCCGCTTGGCGGCAGCCTCGAAGGACATCCGGGTCCGGGTGGAGTCCTCGAAGAACAGGTTCACCACAGTGCGTCCACGCAGCGCCGGGAGCTTCTTGATCGGGCGATCAGCCAACGAGCGCATCTCCTCGGCGGTAGCCAGGATCAGCTCGGCGTCGTCGCGGCTCAGGTCGCCGGCGCTGAGCAGGTGGCCGATCTTCATCCCGCTCATTGGATGGTCACCCCGTCCTCGCCGTCGTATTCCGCGAGCCGCACCGCCACCGTCTCCCCCGTCGAGGTCGGCAGGTTCTTGCCGACGAAGTCGGCGCGGATCGGCAGGTCCCGGTGGCCGCGGTCGATCAGGACCGCGAGTCGGACCGCCTGCGGGCGGCCGATGTCGTTCATCGCGTCCAGGGCGGCGCGGATGGTCCGCCCGGAGTACAGGACGTCGTCGACGAGCACCACGATCTTGTCGTCGATCCCGCCCGGCGGGATCTCGGTGGCGGCCAGCGCCCGGGCCGGCCGCAGCCGGAGGTCGTCGCGGTACATGGTGATGTCGAGCGAGCCGACCGGCACCTCGGCGCCCTCGACCGCCGCGATCCGGGCGGCGATCCGCTGGGCGAGGTGCACACCGCGGCTCGGGATGCCGAGCAGGACCAGGCCCTGGGGACCCTTGTTGCGCTCGAGGATCTCGTGCGAGATGCGGGTCAGTGCCCGGGAGATGTCACCGGGATCGAGGACCATCCGTCCGGAGACGTGGTCGGGGGTCGTGCGGGTAGGCGGCTGCACAGACATCGGCGCCTGACCTCCTTCTCCGCCTCACAGGACGGCTCGTTAAAGGATGTCGAACTCGGGAGCGACTCTAGCAGCACCTCGGCACTGCCCCGGAAGCCGCGTCCGAAGCCACGTCAGTGCGGCAGCAGCACTGCGTTGCCCCCGAACTTCGCGGTGACCTTGGTCCGGCCCTTCGGCTTGGGCACCGCAGCGGTCCGGAACGTGCAGGAGGCGCCCGAGATCGTCAGCCGAGCCGTCACGGTGCGCACCTTCCTACCCGTGGCGAAACGCACGGTGACCACCCCGGAGCACGCGTTGCGCGCTGTCGTGCCGGTCGGGAGTACCAAGCGTCCGGCTGCAGCCATCTTGGTCTTCGAGCCCTTCACCTTCGCTAGCCCCACGGTCAGGCTCGGCGTAAACCGACCGACCGTCACCGTCCGCACCGCACGTGCCTGGGCGCCGGCGCGGTCGTTGACCAGGGCCGCCACGACCTGGCTGCCGACCTGGCGTTCTGAGGGGCGCCAGCTGCACGTGTACGGCGCCGTGTCGTCCACGCAGAGCGTCGTGCCGCCGACCGAGATCGTCACCGAGGCGACGCCGGCGTCGGCGCTCGCGGTGGCCCGGATCGTGACTGCGGAGGCAGGGTTCACCGTGGTCGCGCCAGGTGCGTCGATCCGGACGCTCGGTGCGCTGAACGCGCACCCATCGACCCGGTGTCCGGCAACCAGCGGGCAGGCATCACGGCTGTCCGGTACGCCGTCGTTGTCGTCGTCGGTGTCGCAGGCGTCCCCGATCCCGTCAGCGTCGGAGTCCGCCTGGTCGAGGTTCGCGACCTCGGGGCAGTTGTCGTCGACGGTGTGGATCCCGTCGCCGTCCGGGTCGTCGTTGACCGGGTCGCACGCGTCCCCGGTCCCGTCGCCGTCGATGTCGGCCTGGTCGAGGTTCGCGACCGTCGGGCAGTTGTCGACGTCGTTGTCGATCCCGTCGCCGTCGACGTCGTCGTTGACCGCGTCGCAGGCGTCGCCGCGACCGTCCCCGTCGGCATCAGCCTGGTCCGGATTGGGCACCTGTGGACAGTTGTCGACATCGTCGGCGATCGCGTCGCCGTCGCTGTCGGCGTTGCAGGACACGGCCCAGACCGGGTCGGTCACCACCGGGAGCGGCACACTCCACTCGAGCGTGTAGTGCGCCGACTCCGGCACCGTGTAGACGAGCTTGCCCGGCACCGGGACCGACATCGTCGAAGGCATGTAGCCGGGATCGCCGGATAGGTCGTCCTCGGTCGCAACCAGGCCCGCCACCGGCGCATCGGTGTCCGCGACCTCGAAGGTCAGCACCTCACCGGCCTCGAAGTCGCCGACAGCCGAGCCGTTGTCGTAGATGCCGTCTACCGCGATGCCGTTCATACTGCTGCACCCAGTCGAGTCGGCGTAGGCCGACGGGGTCGTCACGACCACGCCTGCACCGACAACCAGGGCGACGACGCCGAGCTTCGCGAGGTGGGTCCGTACTGGCCGCATGGCGTGCTCCCGGAGGACTCAGAAAGGGACATAGAGGTATATATCACCTTACAGGACCCAATCCAGTCTCGGAACTAGCCGGGTCGGGCCAGAGGTCCCGGTCCCCCGTGCTCGACCGAGGAGGTCAGACCAGGTCGCGCACCACCGGCTGCACCGCCCGGTAGAACGTCGGGTAGGCGTAGTGCATCTCAGCCAGCGTGCTGAGCGGGATCTCGGCGTGGATCGCGGTGGCCAGCATCGCCATCACCTCGCCGCCGGTCGAGCCGACCACGCACGCGCCAATCAAGACGCCGCGGGCGCGGTCGGCGACCAGCTTGACGACGCCCTCCTCCTTGGCCAGCCAACCCCGGGAGCCGAGGTCACCGGTCGCGACCTGAACGTCGATACCGGCGTTCCGGGCACTCGCCTCGGACATGCCGACCGAGCCGACCTCCGGGGAGGTGAACGTTGCCCGGGCGACGGCGCGGTAGTCGGCCCACGGCCCGTCCTGGCCGAGGATGTCGCGGACGACGACGTCGGCCTGGTACATCGAGACGTGCGTGAAGGCGCCCTTGCCGGTGATGTCGCCGACGGCCCAGACTCCCTCGGCGACGCGCATCCGCTCGTCCGGCTCGAGGACTCGGGCGTCGGGATCCAAGCCGACGTGCTCCAGGCCGATCCCGGCCAGGTTGCTGCGCCGGCCCGCCGCGACCAGCAGTCGCTCGGAGACGATCTCGCGGTCGTCGAGGACGACGGTGAACGAGTCCCCGGAGTGCTCGACGCGCCGGATGCTCGCTCCGGCGACGACGTCGATCCCCTGCGCCTCGAACGCCTTGGTCAGGATCGTCGAGGCCTCGGGCTCCTCGACGGCGATGAGCCGCTCGGCCGCCTCGACCACGGTCACCTCGACCCCGAACGTCGAGAAGACCTGGGCGAGCTCGCAGCCGATCGCGCCGCCGCCGATGACAGTCATCGAGGCCGGGAGCTCGGTGACCTTGACGATCTCGCGGTTGGTCCAGAACGGCGTACCGGCCAGGCCGTCGATGGGCGGCTCGCCCGGGGACGTCCCGGTGTTGAGCACGATCCCGCGCTTCGCGACGTAGATGACACTGTCGACGGTGACCTCGTGCGGGCCGGTGATGGCGCCCCGGCCACGGACGAAGGTGGCGCCGGCATCGACCAGCCGGTCCACCGCGACCTTGTCGTCCCAGTCGTCGGTGGCCTCGTCGCGGATCCTGGCCGCGACCGGCCCCCAATCCGGGGCGACCTCGGCCGAACCAGCCAGCTCCGAGACCCGTCGCGCCTCGTGCAGCGTGGTCGCTGCCGCGATCATCATCTTCGACGGAACGCAGCCGAAGTAGGGGCACTCGCCGCCGACCAGGCGCTCGTCGACCGCGACGACGTCGAGGCCCTTCCCGGCCAGCAGCAGGGCGGCGTGCTCGCCACCGGGTCCGAGTCCGAGGACGATGACGTCGCACTCACGCGGGTTCTGGGTCATGGAGCCAGCCAAGCAGGCCTGAGGCCCACGGACCAGCCCGGGGTGGTGACGGGGCGGTGACGGCCGGCGTCAGCCGACCAGCGACTCCTTGTCGCGTGCGACGTGGCCGAGCACGCCGTTGACGAAGCTCGGTGACTCGTCGGTCGACAGGTCCCGAGCCAGATTCACGGCCTCACTGACCGCGACGGCATCCGGGACGTCCTCGACATAGAGCACCTCGAAGATGCCCAGGCGGAGCACGTTGCGGTCCACGGCCGGCAGCCGGTCGATCCTCCAGCCCTCGGCGTACGTCGAGATCAGCTCGTCGAGCCGGGCACGATGCTCGTGCACGCCGCGCACCAGCACCAGGGTGTACTCGTTGGCGGGGCCTTCGCCGTCGTCGAGCTGCCGGGTCAGCAGGTCGTCGGCGGAGAGTCCCTGCGCCTCGGCGGCGAAGATCAGGTCGAGGGCCCTCTTGCGGGCCTTGGAGCGTGCGCTCAAGGAGTGATCAGCCCTTGACGCGGCCGAGATACGAGCCGCCCTCGCGGGTGTCGACCTTGATCTTCTCGCCCTGGTTGATGAATAGCGGGACCTGGATCTCGTGGCCGGTCTTCAGCGTGGCCGGCTTGGTGCGCCCAGTCGCGGAGTCGCCGGCGAGGCCGGGCTCGGTGAAGCTGATCACGAGCTCGACAGAGGCGGGCAGCTCGACGAAGAGCACCCGGCCCTCGTTGGTGGCCACGATCGCCTCCTGGTTCTCCAGCAGGTAGTTGACGCCGTCACCGAGGACGTCCGGGCTGACCTCGAGCTGGTCGAAGGTCCCGGTGTCCATGAAGACGAAGTTCGAGCCGTCGTTGTACAGGTACTGCATGGTGCGCTTGTCGACGCTCGCGGTCTCGACCTTGGTGCCGGCGTTGAAGGTCTTGTCGACGTTCTTGCCGGACTCGACGTTGCGCAGCTTGGTGCGGACGAACGCCGGGCCCTTGCCGGGCTTGACGTGCTGGAACTCGGTGACGGCCCAGAGCTGACCGTCGATGTTGAGAACCATGCCGTTCTTGAGGTCGTTCGTCGTTGCCATGCGCGCAGGAACCTTGTCTGTGGAGAGTCAGGACGACGCCGGAGCGCCAGCGCAGGAGTCTATCGGTTCACGAGGTGCTCGAGCGCCATCCGGTACCCATCGACGCCGTGCCCTGCGATGACCGTGCTCGCGTGCGGCGTCACGACCGAGGTGTGCCTGAAGACCTCCGGGCGCGACTCGGGGTCAGAGATGTGCACTTCGACCAGCGGAGCCGAGAGCTGGGCGCAGGCGTCGTAGAGCGCATAGGAGTAGTGCGTCCAGGCAGCGGCGTTGAGCACGACCGGGATCGCCGCGTCGGCAGCCTCGTTGAGCCAGTCGAGCAGGTCCCCCTCGTGGTTGGTCTGTCGGACCTCCACCTCCAGGCCAAGGTCCCGGCCCCAGCCGACGCAGTGATCGGCCAGCTCGGCGTACGTGGTGGAGCCATAGATCTCCGGCTGCCGGCGACCCAGACGGCCCAGGTTGGGGCCGTTGAGGACGAGCACCCTGGTCATGGTCGCCCCGTCGCGACAGGCTCGACGACCGGACGTGCCAGGTGGTCGTAGGCGGCCCTGAGGTGGTCCTCGGACGGATCAGTCAGGATTGAGGGTTTCGCCAGACCGTCGAGGACCAGGAACCGCAGGTGCGACCCGCGCGCCTTCTTGTCGACGCGCATCGTGGCGAGCAGGTCGTCGAACCGGGCAGCGTCGAACCGGGTCGGCAGCCCCACTGCAGCAAGCGAAGCCTCATGACGCGCGGCGGTGCGGTCGTCGAGCCGTCCCGCCAGCCGGGCTAGCTCGGCGACGTAGACCATCCCGAGTGCGACGGCCTCGCCATGCCGCACCCGGTAGGAGGTCGCCTTCTCGATCGCGTGCGCCATCGTGTGGCCGTAGTTCAGGACCTCGCGGCCGGGGTGGCCGTCTGCTCCCCCGGTCTCTTTCAAATCATCGACGACCACGGCGATCTTGACCGCGATGGCCCGCTCGACCAGCTCCCGCAGCTCCGCGGAGCGCGGCTCGAGGGCGTTGGCGGGGCAGCGGTCGATGAGGTCGAGGATGACCGGATCTGCAATGAAGCCGCATTTGACCACCTCGCCGAGCCCCGCGATCAGCTCCGGCTCTGCCAGGGTGCCGAGCAGGTCGAGGTCGCAGACCACGCCGGACGGCTCGTGGAACGACCCGACCAGGTTCTTGCCGGCACCGGTGTTCATCCCGGTCTTGCCGCCGACCGCGGCATCGACCATCGCGAGCAGCGTCGTCGGCACGTGCACGACCGGGACCCCGCGCAACCAGGTGGCCGCGATGAACCCGCCCATGTCCGTGGTCGCGCCGCCACCGACGGTGACTACGGCGTCGGACCGGGTGAAGCCGGCGCCGCCAAGCTGCTCCCAGGCATCGATCGCGACGGCGCCCGTCTTGGCGATCTCGCCGTCGGGCAGGACGATCCGCAGCACCTCGGAGTCACCGAGGCGCGCGATCACCTGCTCGGCCAGCCCGGCCAGCGGCTCGGCGTGCACGACAGCGACCCGCTGAGGCGCACCGCCTCGCAGCCGCGCCAGCATGGCCGGCACTTCGGTCAGGACATCGTGGCCGACCACGACGTCGTACGGGCTCGCGCCCGCGACATGCATCCGTCGCGGCGCTCCATGATCAGCCCCGTGCTCAGCCATGGGTCCCATCCTGCACCAGCGCGATCACCTGGTCAGCCACGTTTGCGGCGTCGAGGCCGTCGGTCTCGACGGTGAAGCGGGCCACCGAGCTGTAGATCGGGGTCCGCTCGTCGAGCAGCTGCTTGATCCGGCCGCGGACGTTGCCGAGCAGCAGCGGCCGCGAGACGCCCAGGCCGACCCGGGACGCCGCATCGCTGAGACCGACCTTGAGGAAGACGACCTGGTGCTCGGCCAGCAGCGCACGGGTGCTCTCGTCGAGGACGGCGCCACCGCCCAGGGCGAGTACACCGCCGTGGGACCCTAGGGCGTCAGCGACAGCGGTGCGCTCGAGCTCGCGGAAGTACTCCTCCCCGTCATCGACGAAGATCTCCGACACCGGCTTGCCGGCGGCGCCTTCCACGACGTGGTCGGTATCGAGGAACGGCACCCCGAGCCGCTCGGCGACCAGGCCGCCGACCGTCGTCTTGCCGGCGCCCATCGTGCCGACGAGCACGACCACGGGTCGGCTCACACGTACCTCAACGAGGACAGGTAGCTCTCCAGGTTGCGCTTGGTCTCGCTGAGCGCGTCGCCCCCGAACTTCTCCAGCACTGCATCGGCGATCACCAGCGCGACCATCGCCTCCGCGACGATGCCGGCTGCCGGCACGGCGCAGACGTCCGAGCGCTGATGATGGGCTACGGCCGGCTCCCCCGTCGCGACGTCGACGGTGCGCAGCGCCCGCGGGACGGTCGCGATCGGCTTCATCGCCGCGCGCACCCGGAGGGTCTCGCCGGTCGACATGCCGCCCTCGGTCCCGCCCGAGCGCCCCGACGTACGCCGCAGCAGCCCGTCGGTGGTGACGATCTCGTCGTGGGCCTGCGAGCCGGGCGTCGCCGCGAGCTCGAAACCGTCGCCGACCTCGACGCCCTTGATGGCCTGGATGCCCATCAGCGCTCCGGCCAGCCGCGAGTCCAGGCGCCGGTCCCAGTGCACGTAGGAGCCGAGGCCTGGCGGTAGCCCGTGCACCACGACCTCGACGACGCCGCCGAGCGTGTCGCCGTCCTCGTGCGCTTGGTCGATGCGGGCGATCATCGCCGCCGACGCGTCCGGGTCCAGGCAGCGGACCGGGTCGGCGTCGAGCCGCTCGGTGTCGCCACGCTCGGGGACCGAGCCTGCCGGGGCCCGTACGCCGCCGAGCTCGATGACGTGCGACAAGATCTCGATCCCGCCCGCTTGGGCGAGGAAGTTGGAGGCGACCCGTCCCAGCGCGACCCGGGCCGCCGTCTCGCGGGCCGAGGCGCGCTCGAGCACCGCACGGGCCTCTTCGAAGTCGTACTTCTGCATACCGGCAAGGTCGGCATGGCCGGGCCGCGGCCGGGTCAGCGCCGCGTTGCGACCGGTCTCCTTGAGCAGCGATGGGTCGACCGGGTCGGCCGACATCACCGTCTCCCACTTCGGCCACTCGGTGTTGCCGATCGTGATCGCCACCGGCCCGCCCTGGGTGCTGCCGTGCCGGACGCCGCCGGCCAGGGTGACCTCGTCCTGCTCGAACTTCATCCGGGCGCCGCGGCCGTAGCCGAGCCGCCGGCGCGCCAGCGCGTCAGCGATGTCTGCCGAGGTCACCTGCACGTGGGCGGGCAGACCTTCGAGGATTGCGGTCAGGGAGGGGCCGTGGGACTCCCCCGCGGTGAGCCAACGAAGCATGGGCTGAGTCTTTCACGGCGCCCGGTCCGCCCCGACCCGGAGCGTCAGTAGCCGAGACCGGTTGCGATCCATGGCCCGAACGCGACCCCGAGCAGCGCGCCGACGACCAGGGCCGGGCCGAACGGGATCCGGGACTTCAAGAAGCCGCGGTCGCGGCGGGCCAACGCCACCGCCAGGCCTGGCAGCACGAAGACGATGAAGCCCGCGTAGATCCCGATGATGACCTCGGCCCAGCCCAGGTAGCCGAGGCCGAAAGCGAGCAGCGCCGAGAGGCGGACATCGCCGAAGCCCATCGCCGAGGCACGCATCCACCACAGCACCCAGAACACCGAGCGGACCACGACCATCGCTATCGCCGCTCGGATCAGCGGGTGTGTATCCCCCGACGTCGCGGCAGCAGCGCCAGCCAGCACGATCGCGACCGCGTGCGACGGCAGCAGCACCCGGCTCGGCAGCAACCGGGTATGCAGGTCGACGTATCCCAACACGACGCAGACGGGAGCGAGCGGCAGCAAGACCAGCAGCGCCCAGTCGTGCCCGATGCTCGCGGCCAGCACCGCCGCCGCGACGCCGGTAGCGAGCGCGAGGCGCAGCGCCAGTCCGGGCTGGGCGCCGAGGTCGGCGTAGAGCGCCTTCGGCTCGCTGGGCTGCGCCGAGTCGACCCCGGACTCCGGGTCGGCCCCCGCCTCGGGCTCCGACGTCGGCTCGGGCTTCGGCTCCGGGATCAGCGCGACCACCCGGGGCAGCAGCGCGCCGACGACCAGCCCCCCGAGCAGTGCGAGCAATGCGGCCAGCGGGTGTCCGGGATCGGCCCAGGTCATCGATGGGTCCGTGCGGCCAGAGCGCCCTCGCCAGCAGCCCGCATCGCGGCGATCGGCGGCGACTGGCGCGTCATCAGCTCGACCTGCACGGCCGCCTGGTTGACCAGCAGGTCGAGCCCACTGACCAGGATCCTTCCGGAGACCAGGGCCGAGGCCGCCAAGGGCGTCGGCCAGGGGTCGTAGAGCACCTCGAAGACAACCGGGCAGGGTTCGGCCGCAGCCACCAGCTCCGGCGTCTGGGCGGCAGCCGGGATGGTCGAGACGACCAGATCGGCACTGCCGACGGGAGTCGTCAGATCCTCGACGGTCAGGGCAGGGCCCGTTGCCGAGCGGGCGACCGCGGCGATCGTTGCAGCGGCACGGGCGGGGTCCCGCACCAGCAGCCGGGCGCGCTCGCACCCCAGCAGCCCGAGCGCGATCAGCATCGATGTGGCTGTCGCGCCGCCGCCGAGGACGACGGCCTCGGTGAACGGGCCGCGGACCCGTTCGCGCAGCGCCGCGACGGCACCTGGGATGTCGGTGTTGAAGCCGTGCCGGACACCGTGGTTGAACACCACCGTGTTGGCGGCACCGGAGACCTCGGCCCACTCGTCGAGGTCGTCGAGCAGCGGCAGCACGGTGCGCTTGAGCGGCATCGTGAGCGACAGACCGCGCCAGGACTCGTCGAGGCCGTCGACGAAGCGGCGCAGCTCACCTTCCTCGACGTCGACGGCCGAGTACTGCCAGCGCAGCCCGAGCTCGGCATACGCGGCCCGGTGCAGGACCGGAGACAGCGAGTGCTCGATCGGCGAGCCGAGCACTGCGCAGCGGCGCACGTCAGGGGAAGCCATCACTCAGCAGGCGCTCGAGGTCTCGCAGTACTGGTGCAGCAGCGCCACGTTGGCCTCGTGCTCGGCGTACGTCGTGGCGAACCGGGTCTCGCCGGTACGGAGGTTGACGACCACCCAGTAGAGCCACGGGCCCTTGACGGGGTTGAGTGCCGCCTTGATGGTCTCCTCCCCGGGCGAGCCGATCGGGCCCGGCGGCAGGCCGGCGTGCACGTAGGTGTTGTACGGCGACGGGTTCTCGCGCTGCGCCGAGGTCGTGTACACCGTCCCGGACAGGTTGTTGGCGTAGGCGACCGTCGCATCCGACTGCAGCCGCATCCCGATCTTGAGCCGGTTGTAGATCGCCTCGGCGATCTTCGGATAGTCCTGGTCGCGGCTGCCCTCGTACTCCAGGATGCTCGCCAGGGTGATCACCTGGTGCGGGGTCAGGCCCACGGCAGCGGCCTTAGTCGCGACACCGAGCGAGGACTCCTCCTGCTTGAACTTATCGACCATCTGCTTGAGCAAGGTCGGCGCGGTCTCGCCCGGCAGCACGTCGTAGGTCGCCGGGAAGAGGTAGCCCTCGGGGTTGCCGCCAGCCTCCGCCGGCAGGCCGAGCGCCTTGGTGTCGTGCAGCGCGGCCTCGACCTTGGCGCGCGTCAGGTCGGTCTTCGCGACGATGGTCTTGACGATGTCCTTGACCCGGAAACCCTCCGGGACGGTGACCCGGGTCTGGATCAGGTTCTGCGGGTCGATAAGCAACGCCAGGGCCGCGGTGGCCTTCATCTTCTCGCGCAGCCGGTAGTAGCCGACCTGGATGCCCTTCGACCGTGAGTTTCCGTTCGCGGCGTCGATGAACGCCTGGACGCTCTTCACGACACCCTGGGACTTCAGTGTCTGGCCGATCGCGGCCGACGAGTCGCCTTCGTGCACCTGCACCACGACCGATCCGGTGCCGTTGCCGGAGTAGTCGGGACTATCGCCGGTCAGCGACTTGATCTTGTCGAGCGCCCAGCCGCCACCGAACCACGCACCGGCCACGATGATGACGAGCACCAGCAGCATCGGCAGGCAGCCGCGGCCGCGACGCTGCGGGCGTGCTGCGCGGCGCGAGCCGGCCCGCGGAAAGTCCGAGCCCGGCACGTCAGCAGGCGTCGCGAGCGGCAGGATGCCGTCATCGGGCCCGACCGGAGGCACGTCGGCCCGACGGGTCCCGACGTACTCCGGCTCGATCGGCCCGGGCGTGCGCGAGCCCTCGTCGTCGGGATCGAAGTCGAGTCCGAAGTTGCTCACGTTGTTCCTACTCCTCGATGCTTGCCGTGCAGTGCTGCTGGGAGGGCGGCGGGTTGCTGGGTCGTCATCATCGGGGGTCCTCGTGGAGGACCACCAGCTCCCCGGTCGGCCGCCCCGAGATCCGTTCGGTATCGATCGCACTCTGAAGGATGACCACGGCAGCAGCCTGGTCGACCACCGCCCGCCGCTTCTGCCCCTTCTTGCCCTGGTTGCGGAGCACGGCCTCGGCGGTGACCGTGCTCATCCTCTCGTCGACCAACCTGACCGACAGCGGCGCGACCCGGGCAGCAAGTTCCTGCGCGAACGCTCGCACCTTACCCGCAGCCGGTCCCTCTCCACCGCGCAGCGACCGGGGTAGGCCGACGTAGACCAGCACCGAACCAAGCTCGTCAGCCAGCGCAGCGAGCCGGTCCAGATCCCCGTCGCCGCGGCTGACGGTCTCGACAGGAGTCGCCAGGATGCCGCTCGGGTCGCAGGTCGCCACCCCGATCCGGGCATCGCCTGGGTCGATCCCCAAACGTGCGCCGCGAGGGTCGAGGTCCGGCATGCTCAGCGGGTGCCGAGGACGGCTCGGGCGGCAGCCAGCGCCTCGTCGACCTTGGTCGCGTCGGCGCCGCCGCCCTGGGCGACGTCGGCTTTGCCGCCGCCCTTGCCGTCGAGCACGCCGGCAGCAGCACGGACCAGGTCGTTCGCCGATACGCCGGCGGCCTGCCCGGCGTCGTTGACCGCAGCCACCATCGCGGGCTTCCCGTCGACGACGCCGATGATCAACACCGCTCCGGGCCGGTCGGACGTCATCCGGCCGCGGACGTCCAGGGCGAGCGTCCGTACGTCGCCCCCGCCGGCGCCCTGGACGACCTGGGCGACGAACGAGGTGCCGTTGACGTCCGCTGCAGTCGCCGCGAGCTCGCCGGCTCCAGCAAGCAGTTGGGCGAGTCGGCCCTTCTCGAGCTCCTTCTCCGCCGCGCGAAGCCGCTCGACCAGGTCTCCCACCCGGCCCACGAGATCGTCGGGCTGGGTCTTGAGCAGGCCGGTGAGCTGGGCGACGACGTCCCGCTCGCGGGCGAGGTAGGCGAAGCCCTCGTAGCCGGTCAGAGCCTCGATCCGGCGGTTGCCCGAGCCGACCGAGGACTCGCTGGTCAGCACGATCGTGCCGATCTGGGAGGAGTGGTCGACGTGGGTGCCGCCGCAGAGCTCACGCGACCAGGGGCCGCCGATCTCCACGACCCGCACCAAGGTGGCGTCGTAGGTCTCGCCGAACAGCGCGATCGCACCCCAGTCCTTGGCCTGGCTCAGCGTCATGTACTCCCAGCCGACCGGCAGGTCGGCTCGCAGCGCGTTGTTCGAGACCGCCTCGAGGTCGCGGAACTGCGCCTCGCTCAGCCCGCTGGTCCAGCCGAAGTCCAGGCGCAGGTAGCCCGGGCGGTTGTAGGAGCCCGACTGCAAGGCCGTAGGCCCGAGCACCTCACGTAGGGCTGCGTGCACGACGTGGGTGCCGGAGTGCGCCTGCCGGGCGCCGGTGCGCCAGTGCGGGTCGACCTTGGCCTCGACCGCGCCCGCAGCAGCGAACTCGCCCTCGAGGACGCGGACCTGGTGGACGACCAGGCCCTTGATCGGGCGCTGGACATCGAGCACCTCCAGGACACCGCCGTCGAACTCGATGGTGCCGGCGTCAGCAACCTGGCCACCGGACTCGGCATAGAACGGCGTCCGGTCGAGCACGAGCTCGCCGATCTCGCCCTGGTGTAGGGCGGTCACCTGTCCCCCGTCTGCCAGCAGCGCCAGCGGGCGCGACTCGGTGGTCAGCGTCTCGTAGGCGAGCCATTCGGTCGGACCGTTGGCGTCGAGGATGCCGCGGTAGACGGTGGTATCGGCGTGCTGGCCCTTCTTCGACTTCGCGTCGGCCTTCGCTCGCGAGCGCTGCTCGGCCATCAAGGCCCGGAAGCCCTCCTCATCGACGGTCAGCCCGTTCTCGGCGGCCATCTCCAGGGTCAGGTCGATCGGGAAGCCATAGGTGTCGTGCAGCGCGAACGCCTTGTCGCCGGCGAGCACCGCGGACCCGGCGGCCTTCGTCTCGACAGCGGCGTTGTCGAAGATCTGGGTGCCGGAGCGGAGGGTGGTCCGGAAGGCGTCCTCCTCGGCGTACGCCACCTGGGCGATGCGGTCCCAGTCGGTGGCCAGCTCGGGGTAGCCGGGCGACATCTTGTCGCGGCTGACCGGCAGCAGCTCGGGAAGAGCCCGGTCCTCGTAGCCGAGCAGCCGCATCGAGCGCACCGCGCGGCGCAACAGCCTGCGCAGCACGTAGCCGCGGGACTCGTTGCCCGGCGTCACACCGTCACCGATCAGCATCATCGAGGAGCGCACGTGGTCGGCGACGACCCGGAACCGGACGTCGTCGAGCGGGTCGGCGCCGTACCGGCGGCCGGTGAGCTCCTGGGCGCGCTGGATCACCGGGAACATCACGTCGATCTCGTACATGTTGTCCTTGCCCTGCTTGAGGAAGGCAACACGCTCCAGACCCATGCCGGTGTCGATGTTCTGCTTGGGCAGCGCACCGGCGATGTCGAAGTCGACCTTGCTGCGGACCGCGGAGAGCTCGTCCTGCATGAAGACGAGGTTCCAGATCTCCAGGTACCGGTCCTCGGCGCCGAAGTCGCCGTCGGCGCCGTACGCCGGCCCGCGGTCGTAGAGGATCTCCGAGCACGGTCCGCCGGGGCCGGGCACGCCCATCGACCAGTAGTTCTCGCTCTTGCCGAGGCGCGCGATCCGGTCGTCGGGGACGCCGGTGATCTTGCGCCACAGCTCGACGGCCTCAGGGTCGTCCTCGTAGACGCTCGGGTAGAGGCGGTCCTCCTCCAGACCGAAGCCACCGTCGGCCACCGGCTTGGTGATCAGGTCCCAGGCCAGCTCGATGGCGCCGGACTTGAAGTAGTCGCCGAAGGAGAAGTTGCCGCACATCTCGAAGAAGGTGCCGTGCCGGGTGGTCTTGCCGACGTCCTCGATGTCCGGGGTGCGCACGCACTTCTGGATGCTCACCGCACGCGAGTACGGCGGTGTCTCCTGGCCCAGGAAGTACGGCTTGAACGGCACCATGCCGGCGTTGACGAACAGCAGGTTGGGGTCGTCGACCAGCAGCGGCGCCGAGGGCACCGCTGTGTGACCGGCAGCTTCGAAGTGCGCGACGAAGCGGCGTCGGACGTCGGCGGTATCCATCAGTGCCTGCCTTCCAGAGCGGGGGGTGCCGGTGCTTCCTCGGCGTCGCGGACCGACGCCTCCAGGGCCAGGGGGCCGTCGAGAACGTAGCCGAACCGCTCGCGCAGCTCCTCCTCGCGCTCCACCATCCCGGTCCGGACCTCCTCGGCGAACAGCTGGGCGCCGACCTGGAGGCTGTCGATCCGGTCGCGCAGCCCCTCAGGGGTGAAGATCTCGGCAGCGCGGCGGGCCTTGACCATGATGTAGACCCCGGCCCCGGCTCCGGCGACGAACCAGAAGCCGCGCCTCATGCCAGGCCTTCCTGGGCCCGCTCGTCGGCGCGCACCTGGCGCAGGTGCTCGCGGACCTGACGACGACGGCGCTTGCGGGCGGTGCGCACCTCGCGCCGCATCTCGAACCAGATCCTGTTGCGCGACTCAGGCGAGAGTGCCCGACGTACGCCGTGCCCGAAGGCGGCTACCTTGACCAGCGGTGCGCCGACAGTGGCGCTGAGCACCAGCCGGTCCGGGACGGCGACCTGGTCCTCGGCGCTGACCTCACGAGACGCGGTACCGGCGTCGGTGATCAGGTAGGCAGCCGTCTCGACCGCTGAGGCGCCGCTCGCTGTCGGAGCGGCCGGGCCGAGGAGCACGGTGAGCTCCTCGAGCCGCGCGCGCAGGTCGTCGCTCTCCCGCTGGGCCGCCGCGAGCAGGGCCTCGAGGTCGGCGCGGGAGCGGTTCCGGCGGCGCAGCATGACGACGGTGGCCACGACCAGCAGGGCCACCACGGCCCCACCTGCTGCGGCGAGGACCGCAACCGTGAAATCAGCACCGTCCATGGGAGGTGACCCTACCTTCCGCGGATCATCCGCCGAATTCGCTCCCAGCGCTCCTTGAACCCGGCCTCGGCGCCGAGACTGGTCGGCTGGTAGTACGTCGCATCCGACACGGCGTCGGGGGCGTACTGCTGCTCGGCGATCCCGTAGGGCTCGTCGTGGGCGTAGCGGTAGCCGGCCCCATGCCCGAGCGCCTTGGACCCCGGGTAGTGGGCATCGCGCAGGTGCGAGGGCACGGCTCCGATCTTGCCGGCCCGTACGTCGGCGATAGCGGCGTCGACAGCCACGATCACCGCATTGGACTTCGGCGCGAGGCACAGCTCGATCACCGCCTGGGCCAGGTTGATCCGCGCTTCCGGCATCCCGAGCAGCTGGACCGCCTGGGCGGCCGCGACGGCTGTCGTCAACGCGGCCGGGTGCGCCAGGCCGATGTCCTCGCTGGCCGAGACGATCAACCGGCGCGCGATGAACCGTGGGTCCTCGCCGGCCTCGATCATCCGGGCCAGGTAGTGCAGGGCGGCGTCGACGTCCGACCCGCGCACCGACTTGATGAAGGCGCTGATCACGTCGTAGTGCTGGTCGCCGTCCCGGTCGTAGCGGACGGCAGCGCGGTCGACGGCGGTCTCGGCGGTGGCCAGGTCGACGACATCGAGGCTCTGGGCGGTCGCAGCGCCGGCTGCTGCCTCCAGATAGGTCAGCGAGCGACGCGCGTCTCCCCCGGCCAGTCGGACGAGGTGGTCGAGCGCTTCGTCGCTGAGCTTGACCGCGCCCGCCAGACCGCGCTCGTCGGCGACCGCGGTCGCGATCACCCCGCGGATGTCGTCGTCGGTGAGCGGCTCCAGGGTCAGCAGCAACGACCGGGACAGCAGCGGGGAGATCACCGAGAAGTGCGGGTTCTCGGTGGTGGCGGCGATCAGCGTCACCCAGCGGTTCTCCACGCCCGGGAGCAAGGCGTCCTGCTGCGCCTTGGTGAACCGGTGCACCTCGTCGACGAAGAGGACGGTCTCTTGGCCGGTCGCGACCAGGCGTGCCCGGGCCGCATCGATCGCCGCCCGCACCTCCTTCACGCCCGCCGCGACCGCAGAGACCTCGACGAAGACCCGGTTGGTCTGACCGGAGACGATCGCCGCGATCGTGGTCTTGCCGGTCCCCGGCGGTCCCCAGAGAAGCAGCGACATCGACTGGTCGCCTTCGATCAGGCGGCGCAGCGGCGAGCCCGCCGCGAGCAGGTGCTGCTGCCCGACCAGCTCGTCGAGCTCGCGCGGGCGCATCCGGACGGCTAGGGGCGCCGAGGCGTGGTCGTTGCCCGCGAGCGTGCCGCCGCCCGGGGTCACCGGCGGCGGAGCAGCCTCGAACAGTCCGTCGTCCACTCGATCAGCCTAGGCGCGTCCGCGGACAGGGTTTCGACAGGCTCGACCGACGGGTGGTCGCCGACGACGCCTCACCGGTGATTGAGCCTGTCGAAATCTCAGGCGCCCGCGCGCTCGCCGGTCTTCAGGTCCAGCCATGTCCGCTCGTAACCGGGCTCGTTGCCGACCGCCGCCGCCCCGGCCACGCTGGCCTGGATCGGTGCGGCCGGGTGGGCGCCGAGCTCGCCGGCGAAGTGGCAGGCGACCTTGTGCCGCGGGCCGATCTGCAGCAGCGGCGGCTCGACCTGGGCGCAGATCTCCTGCGCGTAGGTGCACCTCGTCCGGAAGCGGCAGCCCGAGGGCGGGTTGATCGGGCTGGGCACGACGCCGGTCAGCCGGATCCGCTCGCGCCGTCCACCGATCGCCGCCTGCTTCACGACCGGCACGGC
>DASRRQ010000135.1:0-16330 GCA_035695505.1 Marmoricola sp.
GTGCTCTTCGACATCGACGACACCACGCTGAACACCTTCAACTACGAGATCTACAGCAACTTCGTCTACACCCCGACGACCAACGCGGCCTTCGTGAACGCGGGCGTCTTCCCGGCCGTCCCGGGCATGCCCGACCTGGTCAGCTGGGCGCAGAGCCACGGGTACACGATCTTCTTCCTCACCGGCCGACCGGTCACGCAGACCGCGGGGACGAAGGCCAACCTGGTCAACGTCGGGTACCCGTCGGTGCCGGACAGCCAGCTCTACCTCAAGGACCTCACCGCACCGTGGCTGGCGAGCTGCGGCACCTCCACGCCGGCGTGCACGACCATCCAGTACAAGTCGCTGACCCGGCAGCACATCGAGTCGCTCGGCTACGACATCGTGGCCAACTTCGGGGACCAGTACAGCGACCTGACCGGTGGCTTCGCGGACCGGACCTTCAAGGTTCCGAACCCGATGTACTTCCTGCCCTGATCCCGGCTCCCTAGCAGGACCGGCAGCGCCGTCCGGACCGTGGGCCTCGTGCCTCCCGGGCGGCGCTGTCGCCTACCCTTGTCCACGTGTTGAGACTCGACCAGGCGACGTACGACGCGATCGTCGCGCACGCCAAGCGGGACCACCCGGACGAGGCCTGCGGCATCGTCGCGGGGCCCGAAGGATCCGACCAGCCGGCCCGGCACGTGCCGATGGTCAACGCGGCCGGCTCGCCGACGTTCTACGAGTTCGACTCCACCGAGCTGCTGGCGCTCTACAAGGAGATGTGGGCAGCGGATGAGGAGCCCGTGGTCGTGTACCACTCGCACACCGCCACCGAGGCCTACCCGAGCCGGACCGACATCGGCCTGGCGAACGAGCCCGGCGCCCACTATGTGTTGGTCTCCACAGCCCAACACGGGAATAGTGAGGGGCCGGTGGAGTTCAGGTCCTACAGAATCATTGACGGCGTCGTCACCGAAGAAGACGTCAGCATCACCCCCACCGAGAACTGACGAAGAGCAAGAGGAAGTCATGGCCATCGAGGTCCGGATCCCCACGATCCTGCGCACATACACCGGCGGCGAGAAGGCCGTGGACGCCAAGGGCGCCACCCTGTCCGCGCTCATCGACGACCTCGAGGCCAACCACCCCGGGCTCAAGGACCGCCTGCTCGATGGCGGGGACCTGCGTCGGTTCGTGAACGTCTACATCAACGACGAGGACGTCCGCTTCATCGGCAGCCTCGAGGCGACCCTCGCCGACGGCGACCAGGTCGTCATCCTGCCGGCCGTCGCCGGTGGGGCGACGGACCAGGCGTAGTAGCGACCCTGATGCGTCACGACAGCCTGCTCGAGTCGGTCGGCAACACGCCGCTGGTCGGGCTGCCGCGACTATCGCCGTCCCCGGACGTGCGGCTGTGGGCCAAGCTCGAGGACCGCAACCCGACCGGCTCGATCAAGGACCGTCCGGCCCTGAAGATGATCGAGCAGGGCGAGAAGGAGGGGCTGCTCCGCCCCGGCTGCACGATCCTCGAGCCGACATCGGGCAACACCGGGATCTCGCTGGCGATGGCGGCAAAGCTCAAGGGCTACCGGGCCGTGTTCGTGATGCCCGAGAACACCTCCGAGGAACGGCGCCAGCTGCTGCGGATGTGGGGCGCCGAGATCTACTCCTCGGCCGCGGCCGGAGGCTCCAACGAGGCGGTCCGGGTGGCCAAGCAGATGGCCGCCGAGCACCCCGACTGGGTGATGCTCTACCAGTACGGCAACGCGGCCAATGCGCTGGCGCACGAGGAGGGCACGGGCCCGGAGATCTTCGCCGACCTGCCTGAGATCACCCACTTCGTCGCCGGGCTGGGCACCACCGGGACCTTGATGGGCGTCTCCCGGTTCTTCCGCACCGCCAAGCCCGAGGTCAAGATCGTCGCCGCCGAGCCGCGGTACGGCGAGCTCGTCTACGGCCTGCGCAACCTCGACGAGGGCTTCGTCCCCGAGTTGTACGACGCCTCGCTGATCGACACCCGCTTCTCGGTCGGGCCCCGCGATGCCGTACGGCGGGTCCGCGAGCTGCTGGAGTCCGAGGGCATCTTCGCCGGCATCTCGACCGGCGCGATCCTGCATGCCGCCCTGGGCCAGGCCGCCAAGGCGGTCAAGGCGGGGGAGCGTGCCGATATCGCGTTCGTGGTCGCTGACGGCGGCTGGAAGTACCTCTCGACCGGCGCCTACGAGGGCACCGTGGACGAGGCCGAGAAGCGCCTCGACGGCCAGCTCTGGGCGTGAGGGCGGCATGAACACCCTGCAGCTGGTGCTGAGCGTCCTGTGCGGTCTCACCGCGCTGTGGTTGATCGTGGAGATCATCCGCGATCGCACCGTCGGCAATGTGACCTTCGCCGGCCTGGTCGCGCTCGAGATCGGCCTGGTCGTCGAGCTCCTCTGGGGGCTGGCCCGGGTCTTCGGCGACCACCACGGCGTTGCGGTCGGCGCGTACGTCGGCTATCTCGTCGGTGCGCTGGTGATCCTGCCGATCGGTTTCATCTGGTCGGTCTCGGAGAAGAGCCGCGGCGGTACGGCGGTGCTGCTGATCGCAGTGCTGGTGCTGCCGGTGCTGTTCCTCCGCTTGCACGACATCTGGGCCGGTCATGTCTGAGCAACCGCCGACGACCCCGACGACCCTGGCCACGACGAGCCGTGGCTTCGGGCGGGCACTGGTCTTCGTCTACGGCATCTTCGCGTTCTCGGCGACCGGCCGGTCGTCGTACCAGCTGGCGACGAAGGCCTCCGAGGCCCCGCTGGCGTACTCGCTGTCCGCGTTGGCCGCAGTCGTCTACATCGTGGCGACCTGGGCCCTGGGCACCGGCCGGCACCCGATCGCGGTCGGCGCCGTGGTCGTCGAGCTGCTCGGCGTGATCGTCATCGGTGCGACCATCCACCCGAGCGACCCCGCGAAGGCCACCGTCTGGTCCGGCTTCGGCAGCGGCTACGGCTACGTGCCGCTGGTGCTCCCGTTCGTCGGGCTCTGGTGGCTCTGGCGCACCCGCCCCACCGCCTGAGGCACCGATTCGCGGAGGGCTGCGGGGATTTCGACAGGCTCAATCAGCGGTGGTTCCGTGCGTGCTGAGCCGCCTTGCGCCGGTTGAGCGGTGGTTCCGTGCGTGCTGAGCCGCCTCGCGCCGGTTGAGCCTGTCGAAACCACGGCACCGGCTCCCCCTGGCCCGCCGATTCGCGGAATGAACCGCGACCGACGAGACTTGTCCAGTGGTGAGTGCCGACGTGAATGCGACCCCGGAGACACGGGTCCCGGAGACCAGCGAGCGTGCGACGCACGTCGGCTTGGCGATCACGGCGCTCGCGCTCGGCGGCTTCGCGATCGGGACGACCGAGTTCGTCACGATGGGGCTGCTGCCCCAGATCGCGCACGGCATCGGCTCCTCGATCCCGACGACCGGCCACATCATCTCGGCGTACGCCGCCGGGGTGGTCGTCGGAGCCCCGGTGATCGTCTCGCTCGGCGCCCGACTGCCCCGACGCGGTCTGGCGATCGCATTGGTGCTCGCACTCGGCCTCGGCAACGCCGCGACCGCCCTCGCGCACGGCTACACCCAGGTCATGATCGCCCGGTTCGTCGCCGGCCTCCCGCACGGCGCGTACTTCGGTGTCGCCTCGCTGCTGGCGGCGTCGCTGGTCGCCCCAGAGCGCCGTGGACGTGCCGTCAGTGGGGTCATGCTCGGCCTCTCGGTGGCTACCGTGGCCGGCGTACCGGCGAGCACCTGGCTCGGCCAGGACCTCGGCTGGCGCAGCGCCTACTGGGCGGTGCTCGGGATCACGATCCTGACCGCGCTCGGCCTGCTCGCTTTCGTGCCCCGGAGCCACGGCAACCCGACTGCCTCAGTGCGCGGCGAGCTCACCGCGCTGACCAAGCCGCAGGTGCTGTTCGCCCTCGGTGCCGGCATGATCGGCTTCGGCGGCATGTTCGCCATGTACAGCTATGTCGCGCCGCTCGTGACCGACGTCGCCGGCGCATCCGAGCACGCGGTGCCGTTCTTCCTGCTCGCCTATGGGATCGGCTCGGTCTACGGAGCGTGGCTGGCGGGGCGGATGGCCGACTGGGATGTCGAACGCTCGGTGATCCTCGGCTTCGGCGTGACCGTGCTCGCGCTCGTCGCACTGTTCCTGCTGGCCCATGTCGCGGTCGCGCTGTGGGGCCTGATCCTGGTCATCGGCATCACCGGGTCGGTGCTGGCGATCAACCTCCAGCTCCGGCTGATGCATGCCGCCGGAGACGCTCAGATGCTCGGAGCCGCGCTGAACCACTCCTCGCTCAATGTCGCCAACGGGCTGGGCGCCTGGCTCGGCTCGGTGGTCATCGCAACCGGCCACGGGTACCGGGCTCCGAGCCTGGTCGGCGCCGGCCTCGCGGTCCTCGGCGTTTCGATCTTCATGATCGGGCTGCGCCGACGCGCCTAGCGCCAAATATCGGTGTGACGGCTGTCGCGGTCGGCCCTTTTTCCGGCGACGGCCACTAACCTTGCGGGGTGGCGGACGCTCCGATCGGGATCTTCGACTCAGGCTTCGGTGGTCTCACCGTGGCCCGAGCGGTCATCGACCAGCTCCCCGATGAGTCGGTCCTCTACCTCGGTGATACCGCTCGCCAGCCCTACGGCCCGAAGCCGATCGGCGAGGTCCGCGAGTACGCGCTGGAATGCTTGGACCACCTCGTCGACGTCGGGGTGAAGATGCTGGTGATCGCCTGCAACTCCGCGAGCGCCGCGATGCTCCGTGACGCGCGGGAGCGCTACGACGTCCCGGTGGTGGAGGTGATCCTGCCGGCGACCCGACGTGCTGTGGCGGCCACCCACACCGGCCGGATCGGCGTGATCTGCACCCGCGCGACGGCGTCCTCGCAAGCCTACGACGACGCCTTCGCGGCAGCGCCGCAGGTGCGTTTGACGACCCAGGCTTGCCCCGAGTTCGTGGGCTTCGTGGAGCGCGGCGTAACGGGCGGCCCGGAGCTCCTCGCCGCTGCCCACGAGTACCTCGACCCGCTGGTCGAGGCCGACATCGACACCCTGGTCCTCGGCTGCACCCATTACCCGCTGCTCACCGGCGTGATCTCGTATGTGATGGGCGACGGCGTGACCTTGGTCAGCAGTGCCGAGGAGTGCGCGAAGGACGTCTATCGGGCGCTGACCGAGAAGGGGCTGCAGCAGGACCCATCCTCCGCGGCGCCGGAGCATCGTTTCCTGACCACTGGCCAGCCGGGTGAGTTCGCCACCATCGGCCGGCGCTTCCTCGGGCCCGAGCTCGAGGCCGTCTCCCAGTACGCCGGCGGCGCTGGTCAGGATGCTGGAGCGGACTCATGGCAGGCCGCCCAGGTGATGAGCCTGTGAGGCTGACGGTGATCGGCTGTGCCGGGTCCTACCCGGGGCCGGAATCGGCTGCAAGCTGCTACCTGCTCGAGACCGAGTTCGATGGAAGGACATTCCGGCTGCTGCTCGACATGGGCAGCGGCGCTCTCGGGACGCTGCACGGCGTCGTGGATCCGCGGCTGATCGACGCCGTCCTGCTCTCGCACCTGCACGCCGACCACTGCCTGGACCTCACCGGGTTCTACGTGCTGCGCAAGTACCACCCGCTCGGGCCGCCGGCGCGGATCCCGGTCTGGGGCCCGGAGGGCACCGCGCTGCGGATGGCGAAGGCCTACGACCTCGACGAGGACCCGGGGATGAACGAGGAGTTCGACTTCACGGTCTATCCCGAGGACACCTTCACGGTCGGCCCTTTCGAGGTGACTGCCCGCGAGGTCGCGCACCCGGTGACGGCGTACGGGCTGCAGATCCGGGCGGACGGCCGGACGCTGGCGTACTCCGGCGATACCGGCACCTGCGACGCGCTGGTCGAGACGGCCCGGGACGCGGACCTGTTCCTCTGCGAGGCGTCTTTCGTCGAAGGAGCCGACAACCCGCCCGACCTGCACCTGACCGGCGCCGAGGCCGGTGTGATGGCCACCGAGGCCGGCGCGCGCCGCCTGGTGCTCACTCACGTCCCGCCCTGGCACGACTCCGCGATCATGGTCGCCGAAGCGACCCTCACCTACGACGGCCCTCTCGAGCTCGCCGCTGTTGGCGACGTCTACGAGGTCTAGCGCGTCCGTCGAGGAAGTCGAGACGTGGTGAGGTGCGCGGTCAGCCCAGCCCTGCGTCGTGCACGCACAACGCGATCTGGACCCGGTTCTCGACCTCGAGCTTGGTGAAGAGCCGCCCGATGTGCGCCTTGACCGTCGGCACCGAGAGATAGAGCTCCTGGGCGATCTCGGCATTGCTCAGCCCACGACCCACGGCCAGCGCGACCTCGTGCTCGCGGTCGGTCAGGCGCTCGAGACGGCTTAACGCGGCGCGGCTGCGGTCAGGGGTGTGCTGGGTGGTGACCTGCTGAATGAGCGTCGAGGTGACGCTCGGGGACAGCATCGGCTCGCCGGCGGCCACCTTGTGCACGGCGGCGACGATGTCCTCGGGGGCGGTGTCTTTGAGCAGGAAGCCGCTGGCTCCGGCAGCGAGAGCCCGCATCACGTAATCGTCGGCGTCGAACGTCGTCAGCACGATCACCTTCGGCGGCTCGGGTAGCGCCACCAGGGCCTGAGTCGCCTCGATCCCGTCCATCACCGGCATCCGGATGTCGATCAGGACGACGTCCGGGGAGTGCTCGGCGACTGCCGCCAGGCCGGCCGCCCCGTCCGCCGCCTGCCCGACCACGGCGAGGGTCGGGCTGCCGCCGAGGATCATCGCCAGGCCGCTGCGTACCAACGGGTCGTCGTCGACGATCAGGAGCCGGATCACGCCGGGGTTCACGTCCACGGCAACCAGCATCGCAGGCTGAAGGCGTCCTCGGTGCGCACCACGGTCAGGCTGCCGCCGGCGAGCTCGGCCCGCTCGCGCAGGCCGATCAGTCCGAGTCCGGATCCTGGGGTGACCGGCATCCCTAGCGCCCCGACCCGGTTGGCGTTGCGGACCACGACGGTCAGGCCGTCCTCGGGATTGCCGGTGATGGCGACGGCGACGTGGGCGCCGACGGCGTGCTTGCGTGCGTTGGTCAGTGCCTCCTGCACCACCCGGTAGGCAGTCCGGCCGACCTGGTCCGGCGGTTGGAGGCCATAGGGCAGATCGCTCGCGAGGTCGATCACCATGCCGCCTCCGGCCGCCTCCGCGATCAGCGTGTCAAGGTCGCCGTACGTCGGCTGCGGCCGGTCCCCGACGCCGTCCGGGCTGCGCAGCACGCCGAGGACCTGACGCAGGTCCGCGAGCGCCTCGTGGGCCTTGGCCTGGATGATCTGGGCGGTCTCGCGGATCTGCTCGGGCGGAAGGTCGGTGCGGTAGGCGAGGGCGCCGGCGTGCATCGTTACCAGCGAGATCCGGTGCGCCAGCACGTCGTGCATCTCCCGGGCGATCCGCTCGCGCTCGGCGGACCGCGCCTGGTCGACGCGGAGCTCCTGCTCCGACTCCGCTTGGGCGGCGCGCAGCCGCAGCGTCCAGAGCAGCTCTCGGCGCGACCCGAGGTACAGGCCGAGGATGCTGAGCGCGATGGTCACCAGCACGCTGAAGGTGAAGGTAAGGAGCGGGGTACCGCCACTCGGGTCGGGCTCGTAGGCGCTGAACACCTGGCCGGCGACGATGCCCGCGACGCCCACGGCGGCGATCTCGACGTACCGGCGCCGGGTGGCGAGCGAGATCAGGGTGACCACGGCCGGACCGGCCGAGGAGACCGAGAAGAACCCGAGCAGGGCGACGATGAGCGCGACCTGGAAGGGCCACCGCCGCCGATAGAACATCAGCCCGGTCGCGACCACACCGCCAGCGAGGTCGAGCCAGAGCAAGCCGGGCGAGCGCTGCCACTGGTGCACGGCGATGTCGCCCCAGGCGAGCCCCGAGATCGTCACGGAGGCAGCAGTGCGCCAGACGTGACCCCACCGGGTCAGCGGTGGGTTGTAGAAGTCGGCGGCGTCGGACACGGACCCAGGCTAGGGTTCCGCGGTCGCGGGCCGACAGCGCCCGGGGTTCTGCGGACCCCCTACTTTCGTCTAGCGCAGGTCGAGCCCGTGGGCTGATGCGCTCCGGACTCGGCAGCGGGCAGGCTAGGGGCATGATCAAACTCGAAGGCGTTTCCAAGCGGTACGGCGACTTCGTCGCTGTCGACAACGTCTCCTTCGTGGCTCAGCCCGGTCGTGTGACCGGCTTTCTCGGGCCCAATGGAGCCGGCAAGTCCACGAGCATGCGGATCATGGTGGGGCTCACCCCTCTGGACCGCGGGACATGCACGATCGGCGGGCTGAAGTACGCCGACATCCCGAACCCCGGCCGCCACGTCGGGGTGCTCCTCGACGCTTCGGCCCAGCACGCCGGCCGCACCGGCCGCGAGGTGCTGGCGCTGACGGCACTGACCATGGGCCTTCCGATGGTGAAGGTCGATGAGATGCTCACCCTGGTCGGGCTGACCGACAAGGAGTCCTCGCGCCGAGTCAAGAACTACTCGCTCGGCATGCGGCAGCGGCTCGGCCTGGCCAACGCCCTGATCGGCGACCCGTCGGTGCTGATCCTCGACGAGCCGGCCAACGGCCTCGACCCGGCCGGCATCCACTGGATGCGCAGCCTGCTGCGCAACTACGCCGAGCGCGGTGGCACCGTGCTGCTCTCCTCGCACCTGCTGCACGAAGTCGAGATGATCGCGGACGAGATGGTGCTGATCGGGCGCGGCAAGATCGTCGCCCAGGGCACCAAGGCGGAGCTGCTCAAGACTGCTGGCACCTTCGTGAAGCCGGAGAGCCCGGATGCACTGGTCGCTGCGCTCAGCACCGCCGGCATCAAGGCCTCGCCGTCCGGTGACGGCGGCTTCCGAGCCGAGTGCGACCCGATCGATATCGGTCGGGCTGCGGCTGCTGCAGGCGTGGTGCTGACCGAGCTCCGGCCCGCAGAAGGCGAGGGCTTGGAGGAGCTGTTCCTCGAACTCACCGCGGACGATGCCCGCGAACCCGTCGCAGGTGCGACCCCCCAGATCGGAGTACCGGCATGAGTACCACCACCGTCTCGACGTACGGCGACACGCTGGACGTCTCCCAGACCGCACGGATCCCGATGACGCGGCTGGTCAAGGTCGAGCTGCGCAAGATGGTCGACACCCGTGCCGGCATGTGGCTGATGATCGCGATCGGTGTCATCACCGCGATCGCCAGCATCATCTTCGGGTTCGTCGGCCACGACGAGGATCGGACCTTCGGTCACTTCCTCGGGTTCGCCGGGACGCCGCAGGGCTTCCTGCTGCCCGTGCTCGGCATCCTGCTCGTCACCCAGGAGTGGGGCCAGCGCACCGGCATGGTGACCTTCACCCTCGAGCCGCACCGGGGCAAGGTGCTGCTCGCGAAGGTGTACGCCCTGATCGTGCTCGCCGTTACCGCGATCATCCTGGCATTCGTCGTGGCCCTGCTGACGACGGCGATCTTCGGAGGAACCGACCGCTGGTCGGACTTCACGCCCATCGACATCCTCAAGGTGTCGATCGGGCAGTTCTGCGGGATGGCGCAAGGCTTCGCGTTCGGCTTGCTGCTGCTGGTCAGCGCGGCAGCGATCGTCACGTACTTCGTCCTCCCGCAGGTGATCACCATCCTGGTGAACGTGATCCCGGCACTGGAGGACAAGGCGTCCTGGCTCGACTTCAACACCGCCCAGCAGAACCTCTTCTCCTTCGGAGACGGCGACCTGTCCAGCAAGGAGTGGACCCAGCTGCTCGTCACGGGAGCCTTCTGGCTGGTGCTCCCGTTCATCGCCGGACTGTGGCGGGTCCTGCGGGCCGAGGTCAAGTAGGCACGGGGTTTCGACAGGCTCAACCACCGGTGGCTGCGTGTACTGAGCCTGCCGAAGTGAGCCTGTCGACACCCGTGTCCGCCCCTCTCGATACCCTCGGTCCATGACCCGAGCAGACGGCCGCGCCGACGACGAACTCCGCCCGATCACGTTCACCCGCGGCTGGCAGGACCACCCGGCCGGGTCGGTGCTGGTCGAGTTCGGCAAGACCAAGGTGCTCTGCGCCGCGTCGGCCTCCGTCGGGGTGCCGCGCTGGCGCAAGGGCTCGGGGCTGGGCTGGGTGACCGCGGAGTACGCGATGCTGCCCTCGGCCACCAACACCCGCTCCGACCGCGAGTCGGTCAAGGGTCGGATCGGCGGTCGGACCCACGAGATCTCCCGCCTGATCGGCCGGTCGCTGCGCTCAGCGATCGACTACGAGGCGCTCGGGGAGAACACGATCGTGCTCGATTGCGACGTCCTCCAGGCCGACGGCGGCACCCGGACGGCGGCCATCACCGGCGCGTACGTCGCCCTGGCCGACGCTGTGGCTCACCTGAAGGCCGAGGGGGCCCTGGCCGGCGAGCCACTGGTGTCCTCGGTCGCGGCGGTCTCGGTCGGCATCATCGACGGCATCCCGCGTCTGGACCTGCCGTACGAAGAGGATGTGCGCGCCGAGACCGACATGAACGTGGTGATGAACGGCGACGGGGCGTTCATCGAGGTCCAAGGCACCGCCGAGGGTGCGCCGTTCGACCGCGCCGAGCTCGACGCGCTGCTCGCGCTGGCCGAGAAGGGCTGCGCCGACCTGACCCGCCTCCAGGCCGAAGCCCTCTCCGTTGGCTGAGCCTGTCGAGACCCGCATCTTCCTGGCCTCCCGCAACGCCAAGAAGCTCACCGAGATGCAGCGCATCCTCGGCGAGGTCGTGCCGGGCCTCCGGGTGCTCGGTCTTGACGACGTCCCGGCGTACGACGAGCCGGTCGAGGATGAGCCCGACTTCGCCGGAAACGCCCTGCTGAAGGCTCGCGCCGGTTTCGAGGTCTCCGGGCTGCCGTCGCTGGCCGACGACAGCGGGCTGTGCGTCGACGCGCTGAACGGGATGCCCGGCGTCCTCTCCGCCCGCTGGTCAGGGCCCCCGAAGGACGATGCGCGCAACAACACCCTGCTGCTCGCCCAGCTCGACGACGTCCCCGACGAGCGTCGCGGCGCCGAGTTCCGCTGCGCGGTCGCGCTGGTGTGCCGGGACGCCTCCGGCGGGGTCGTCGAGAAGGTCGTTGACGGTGTCATGCGCGGCCGGGTCATCCGCGAGCTCCGCGGCACCGGCGGCTTCGGCTACGACGTGCTCTTCATCCCTGAGGACCAGGACGGCGACCTCACTTCCGCCGAGATGACTCCCGCAGAGAAGGATCTGATCTCGCATCGTGGCCGAAGCCTGCGCGCGATCGCCCCGGTGATCGCTGACCTGCTGGGCTGAGTGCCGACGGGCATGATTTCGACAGGCTCAATCAGCGGTGGCGAGGTCTGCACCACGGGAACCACCGGTGGTTGAGCCTGTCGAAACCTGGTGCGCTCGGAGAGATTCGAACTCTCACTGGCACGGACCTAAACCGTGTGTCTCTACCGTTGGACTACGAGCGCGTTCGCGAGATTCTAGGGGGTCTTCAGGCGTCGAGGCTCAGGTCCCGCCGCAACTTCGCCACATGGCCGGTCGCCTTGACGTTGTACTGCGCCAACTCGACCTTGCCCTGGTCGTCGAGGACGAACGTCGAGCGGATGACTCCCTGGACGACCTTGCCGTATAGCTTCTTCTCGCCATACGCCCCGTACGCCGTCATCGCAGCCCTGTCGGCGTCCGAGGCCAGCGTGATGGTCAGGCCGTCGCGCTCACGGAACTTGGCCAGCTTCTCGGGCTTGTCCGGCGAGATCCCGACGACGGTGTAGCCCGCCGCCTCCAGGCTGCTCAACGAATCAGTGAAGTCACACGCCTGCTTGGTGCATCCCGGCGTCATGGCAGCGGGGTAGAAGTAGACGATCACCTTGCTGCCGCGCAGATCGGCCAGATGCACGCCTGCGCCGGTGTCGGTGGGGAGATCGAAGTCGGGGGCGGCATCGCCGGGCGCAAGTCGTTGGCTCATGGCAGACACGGTAACGTTCCACCGCAGAGCGTCGGAGCAACGAGGAGTGGTCGTGGGAGACAGGAACCTGAACTCGATCGAGAGTGACATCGAGCAGACGCGCGAGCGTCTCGCCTCGACGATCGACCAGCTCGTCTACCGGACCAGCCCGAAGACCATCGCGCGCCGCGAGGTCGGCCAGGTCAAGGGGTTCTTCGTCGACGCGAGCGGCAAGCCGCGCACCGGCAACATCGTCAAGGTCGTCGGCGGCGTCGCCGGAGTCGTGGTCGTGTTCGGCCTGATCCGCAAGATCGTCAAGTAGCCGGCTCGTTGACCGCAACCTCGCCGGAGGGTGACAAGATCCCGATCCGGATGCTCAACGACCGGGTCCTGGTCGCCTTGGACCGTGAGGCTGGGGAACGCCGTTCCAGCGGTGGCATCCTGATCCCGGCCACCGCCGAGATGGGCGGCAAACGGCTCTCCTGGTGCCGGGTGGTGGCGACCGGCTCCCTCGTCCGCTCGGTCCAGGTCGACGACCGGGTGCTGTTCGACCCCGACGACAAGGCCGAGGTCGAGGTGCACGGCGAGGTCTACATCGTCGTCCGCGAGCGCGACATCCACGCCGTGGCCGCTGACCGGCTCGGCGACAGCCCGACTGGCCTGTACCTCTAGGCCTGTACCTCTAGGCCTGTACCTCTAGGACTGTGCTGCTGCGTTCTCGGGGAACTCGACCCGGAACGTCGAGCCCTGCCCGTGCACGGAGTGCGCGCTGATCTGGCCGCCGTGCACCTCGGCGATCGCCTTCGCGATCGAGAGCCCCAGCCCGCTGCCCGGGACGCCGAGCTCGTGGGCGTGCGTGGTCCGGAAGAACCGGGTGAAGAGCTTGGTGCGGTCCTCCTCGCGGATCCCGATCCCGGTGTCCTCGACCTCGAGCAGCGGCCCGAGCAGGTCGGTGCCTGCCACGAGCCGCACCACGATCCGGCCGCCGTCCGGGGTGAACTTGACCGCGTTGGTGGCCAGGTTGATCACCAGCCGTTCCAGCTCGCCGGCGTCCCCGGTCATCATCACCGGCCCCTCAGGGCACTCGACCTCGAGCTCGAGGTCGCGGCCGAACGTGCTCGGCCGGACGATCTCGACGGCGCGTCCGAGCACGGCCGCAAGGTCGACCTTGCCGCGCCGGCGGCGCTGGTCGATGCTCTCCATCGACGAGAGCGTCAGCAGGTCGTCGATCAGGGTCAGCAGTCGGCGGCTGTTCAGGTCGATCCGGCTCATCGCGTCGGTCTGGCGCTCGCTCGGGGCGCCGTACACGCCATCCATCAGCAGCTCGAGGTAGCCGACGATGTTGGTGATCGGGGTGCGGAGCTCGTGGCTGACCGAGGAGATGAACTGGTCTTTGACCTGGTCGACCTCGGTAAGCCGCTTCACGGCCCGGCGCTCGGTGCGCAGCGCCTTCTGGAGCGCGGCCTCGGCGTCGATCCGGTCGGTGATGTCGTCGGCGGTGGCGACGTGCCCGACGAAGTCGCCGTCGTCGTCAGTCACCGGGCTCAGGATCGTCGACAGCGTGCGCGGGATGCCGTCCTTGCGGACGAACTGCCAGACCCGGGCAGTGCCCGGAGGCAGCAGCCCGGTCGCCCGCACCACCGAGACGTACGTCGGGTCGCAGTCCAGTTCACCCGCATGCCGGGCCACCTCGGCCTCGGTATGGAACATCCGCGTCGACTGCCCGTAGACCTCCTGCGGGGTGTAGCCGAGGATCGACTCCGCGCCCGGGCTGAACAGGTTGATCCGGCCGAGCCGGTCGGTGCCGATGATCGCGATGCCGCGGGCGCTCTGCACCAGCCGGTCGCTGCGGGCCCGCTCTCGCATCGCCAGGGCGGCGCTGCGACGCTGCATCGAGACCGCCATCGAGATGGGGATCGAGATCATCGCGCAGGCCAGCAGGAACGACTCCTGCGGCAGGTGCCGGAACTCCGGATTGAGCCTGCTGAGCAGATAGGGATCCGAGAACGGCCCGTGGCCGGAGTTGCTCAGCGTCGAGGACAGCACGCCGACCGCGACGAGCTGGAACATCGCCTCCCGAGCCGGCGCCCGGAACGCGACCCAGCCCAGCAGCGGGATCACCAGGAATGCCAGGCTCGGCAGCTCCTTGGGGATGAATGCGACCGTGGTCATCACGCCAGTGGCAGACCACGCGACGATGCGCTCGAGCACGCGGTACCGGGCTGCCGGTGCCGCACGGTCGCTGAACAGGCCCAGCAGGATCGCCTGACCGGCCAGGTGCGTCACGAACGCGGCGACCCCGATCCGCCAGGCGACGCCATAGCCGTTGAGGGCGCCGACCAGAGCGAAGACGAGTCCGCCCGTGACGGCGCCCAGGGCGCAGGCGGCGACGTAGCGGCCCAGGTCATCGAGGTCCGCCATGCTCCAGGTGCGCCGCCATCCTGAGGACAGCACCCACTGCGCGGCCACCGCCTCGATGCCGATGCCGATGCCGTAGCCCAGCGAGACCTTGAGCGGGTAGTCACCCAGCGCGAAGGTGAGCGCCGTGAGCAGCACGATGGCGGCGACGACGTACTGCGCCAGCCGCCGCGGTACCAGGGTCAGTGCCCCGGTGGCGAGGCCGACCGGCCACATGAACCCGATGTGGCCGCCGGTGGGCTCGGTGACGATGGAGCTCAGGCCGAGCCCGAACATGACGGTCAGCACGCCGACCAGTCGCAGGCCCAGGCTCTTCGTCACCGGCCTACCTTAAAGGGGCGCGTCGGCGATCCGGACCAGGCCGCCGAGCGTCCCGACGTACGCCGTCCCATCGGCGCCGAGCGTCACCGGCGCGTAGTTGTTGTTGAAGCCGAGGTTCGTGCCGACCAGGCGCGACCACACCTGCTTGCCGGTGCGCAGGTCCAGCGCGGTGAAGAACCAGGACTCGGGCGCGGCCGCCTCCGGCAGCGGCACGAGCCTCCAGGGCAGCTCGGCGGCGCTCGGGTGCGTGTAGGTGTACAGCAGGCCGGCGCCGAGACTGGCCTTGGACACGAGGGTGGGGACGCGCGCGGTCGTGTTCGCCCAGGCGACGTGGCAGCCGCCGTGGCGGTAGTCGACGGCGATCTTCACCACACCCGGCTCGGTATCCGGCGTACGGGTCGTCAGGCTCTTGGGCAGCGGGCCGCCATAGCCGTAGTTGTTCTCCGCGATCAGGCCTCCAGGGACCGAGACGAGGCTGTTCTCGTCATCCCCGAGGTTCGGCGCGAAGACCGGCTGCGTGCAGAGCGCAGGCCCGGGCCCGGCCTTGCCGCGCCGGTAGACCAGGACGTTCATCCGCGGGTCTGCGTTGTCGGTGATGGCGATCGAGCCTCCGCCTGCCGAGGAGGCGGCCCCGATCAAGGTCGGCGTAGTGCCGCTGCCCTGGCTGACCTGCCCAGGCTTCTGCCTGGTCCCGTAGTCGTACGGCTTGCGCCAGGTGACCACCGGGTGGCCGCCGGAGGCGTCGAACCGGTACAGCGCATGGGTGGAGACCACGAACACTCCGCCCGACTCGTCCATCGCGAAGCTGTTCGCGATGGTCTCCCCGCTCGGAAGGCTGAGCGCGTGCACGGCGCCGGCCGGGGTGATGAACCCGACCTTCCCGGACGATGTCACGAACCAGATCCGGCCCGACCAGTCCGGCAGCGCCGAGACGATCCCGGAGCCTTGGGTCACTGCGCTGATGTCGATGTCGCGCACCTTGACGAACGTGGTGCCCTGCGGGGTCGCCTCCTCGGCAACGGTCACGACGTGCCCGGTGAACGTCGGGATCACCGCCCGGCCGTGGTTGTCGAGGTAGAAGTAGCCGCCGCCGGAGAAGTTCGAGAACGAGAACGAGGTGATGCTCTTGCGCGAGGGCAGGTTGTACGACGCGAGCGTCTTCAACGTCGTGGGGTCGAGCAGCCGCAGCGTCGCGCCGGTGATGCCGACGCAGACGGTGACGATCCGGCCTTCGGCATCGAAGGTGACCGATCCGCAGTCCTGCAGGAACGCCGTGCTGGTGACCTTGAGCTTGTGGCCGAGCGGGCCCGCCTGGTTGTAGGCATCGGTCTGGTACGCGTCATCGTGCAGGTTGCTGCTGCCGTTGGGCGCCATGTACGGGTTCCGCGGGATCGACTGGTGGCCGACTGGCCGTGCCGCCACAGCCGTCCCGGTGAACGGCACCAAGAGCGCGTCGCGGGGGTCCGAAGGGATCGTCAGCGCGGCTGCTGGGGCAGTGGCGGCGAGCAGGCCCAGGAACGTCAGGGCGATAAGGGGACGACGCATCAGGATCCTTCGAACGGCCGGGGAGGGACGGCCCGAGGAGGAAACCATAAGGCCTCTGACCTGCGTTTCCGCAGTCCAGAGGCCTGGTTTTGTGCGCCAGCAGGGACTTGAACCCCGAACCCGCTG
>DASRRQ010000136.1:0-5956 GCA_035695505.1 Marmoricola sp.
GAGCCGACGTGGTGCACGTGCAGCTCGGCCTTGGGCAAACCGGCGATGAAGGCGGTGAGGTCGGTCATGGCCTCACCCTACGAAGACACCCGCCGATCAGGGAGCAGAGGTGCCCGACACGGCGTTCTCGATCGCGGTCACCAGCTGTGCGGCGGTCTGTCCTGCTGCCCGGGTCCCGTCGATGTAGACGGTGGGCGTGCTCGCGACGGCCTTATCGACCATCTGCTGGTGCGCGGCGGCCAGGAACTCGGCGTCCGGCGTGGCCAGCGCACTGGTGACCTCGCTGCTCGAAGCGCCTGCCTTCTTGGCCAGCGCGGCCATATCGACTGGCAGCGAGGCACCGTCTCCGGGCTGGTTCTCGAAGAGCAGGTCGTGCAGCTTGAGCGCCGCCTGCGGGCTGGCGTTCTTCAGCACCGCTCCCCAGGCGCCCAGCGCCTCGGCCGAGTACGGGGCGTCGGCGAGCAGGTTGATCGGCTGGTACTCGACCTGGACCTTGTCCTGCGCGGCGTTCTGGTGCAGGTAGTCGCGGGTCTCGTTCTCCAAGTCGGCGCAGGCCGGGCATGCGAAGTCCTCGTAGATGACGACCTTCACGGGGGCGTCAGCGCTGCCGACCAGGATCGAGGAGTCCCCGGCGGTGACGTCGACGCTGGAGGTGTCGGCGACGGTGGTAGTCGAGGAGGACCCGGTGGCGTACCAGGCGATCGCCGCGACCAATGCGCCGACGACGACCACTCCGCCGAGGATCATGTACAGCAGGCGGTTGCGGTCGGCGCGAGCCTGGGTCGGGGTAGACACGGCCCCCAATCTAGGGGGACCCCCTTAGACGAACCTGAGTAGGCTCCGGGTGTGAACGACCGACTCGTATGGATCGACTGTGAGATGACCGGCCTCGACCTGGGCGCTGACGCGCTGATCGAGGTGGCGGCGCTGGTCACCGACTTCGATCTCAACGTCCTCGGCGACGGGATCGACGTGATCATCGCGCCGCCACCCGAGGCGATCGAGCAGATGGTGCCGTTCGTCCGCGAGATGCACACCAAGTCGGGCCTGCTCGACGAGCTCGCCTCCGGGACCACGATGGCCGATGCCGAGGCCCGGGTGCTCGCCTACATCCAAGAGCACTGTGCCGAGGGCAGCCGGCCGCCGCTGGCGGGCAACACCGTCGCCACCGACCGCTCATTCCTCGCCCGCGACATGCCCGGGCTCGAGGCGTTCCTGCACTACCGGATCGTCGACGTCTCCTCGATCAAGGAGCTCTCCCGGCGCTGGTACCCGAAGGCCTACTTCAACGCGCCGGCGAAGTCCGGAGGCCATCGAGCGCTGGCCGACATCCAGGAGAGCATCGAAGAGCTGCGCTACTACCGCGGCGCTGTGTTCGTCCCCGAGCCCGGCCCCTCGACCGAGGATGCCCGGCGGATCGCCGCCGAGCACCAGGGCGCCCTGACCGGCGCCACCGTCGACCGCGCCTGAACGGGCGAGCAGGCTGGATTCGCGAAACCCGGTACGAAGCACCCCTCTTCCTTCGGTACACTTCTTCCTGCTCGCGCCCCCGGCGCGAGCGATGGTGGGTATAGCTCAGCTGGTAGAGCGCCGCCTTGTGGTGGCGGATGTCGCGGGTTCAAGTCCCGTTACTCACCCCAAAACAGCAGGTCCCTTCCGCGTCGAGGGGACCTGCTGGCCGTTTTGGCGTGACGAGGCGACCCCTCCGGGGTCCTGCAGGGGTCAGAACCACCCTCCTGAGGAGTCGCCATGTTCCGCGACAAGGCCGCCAAGCAGTCCGTTACCGTCGAGATCCCTACCTCCGAGATCCCTACGTCCGAGATCCCTACGTCCGAGATCACTGCGGCCAGGACGGCCTCACCCGAGACGGGACTCGAGGCAGCACGCACACAGGCGCCGACGACGTACCCCGTAGACGACCTGGTCTCGCTTGGCGAGGAGAAAGTGGCGGCGCTGATCGCGCAGGCGCACGCCGACCAGGAAACGGGCCTTGCCACCTGCCCGCACCTGGTGATCACCCGGGACCTGCGCACTGGCGTCGTCAACCACTACGTGCCGTGCGCCACCGGGGCGGAGGCGCTCAGGCTCGCCGTCGATGTGGTGGCCGAGAAGCTCGCCTCGGACCCCCAGCGCGAGTTCACCGTCACGGTGACTCCGTTACTCCCTCACTGAGGCCGCCGTGGGCGGTGGGGATCGTGCCGAGCCGCCCCTTCTGGAAGTCCTCGAACGCCTGCAGAACCTCGGCCTTGGTGTTCATCACGAACGGGCCGGCCATCGCCACCGGCTCCCGGATCGGCTTGCCACCGAGGATGATCACGTCGAGCGCCGGCGTCCGGCTGTCCTGGGTCGTGTCCGCGGCGACCGTGACGAAGTCGCCGGCGCCGAGGACGGCAAGATTGCCCATCCGGACGGGCTTCTTCTCCAGGCCAACGGTGCCGTGCCCGGAGAGCACGTAGACTAGGGCGTTGTACTCGGAGTTCCAGGGCAGCTCGAGCCGGGCTCCCGGCGCGACGGTCGCATGCACCATCGTCATCGGCGAGAACGTCGAGCCGGGGCCCTCGGTCTCGCCGACCTTGCCGGCGATGACCCGGACCAGTGCGCCCGCGTCTGCCGACGTGGCCAGGCCGACCTGGCCCGAGCGGATGTCCTGGTACGCCGGGGCGTTCCACTTGGCATCGCGCGGCAGGTTCACCCAGAGCTGGATGCCGTGGAACAGGCCACCCGCGGTGACGAGCCACTCCGGCGGCGCCTCGATGTGAAGCAGGCCGGAGCCGGCGGTCATCCACTGGGTGTCGCCGTTGGTGATCGTGCCGCCGCCACCGTGGCTGTCGTGGTGGTCGAAGACGCCGTCGATGATGTACGTGACGGTCTCGAAGCCACGGTGCGGGTGCCAGGGGGTGCCCTTGGGCTCGCCCGGGGCGTACTCGACCTCACCCATCTGGTCCATGTGGATGAACGGGTCGAGGTCGCGGAGGTCGACGCCGGCGAAGGCGCGGCGTACAGGGAAACCCTCGCCCTCGTAGCCCGAGGGGGCGTCGATGATCTGCTTGATCGGGCGGACGGTGTCGCCGAGCCCGGGGACGGGCAGCCGGTGCAGCACGGTCAGGTCGTCAACGGTGATTGCTGGCATGCAGCCAGATTAGTTCAACATTAAACTAAAATCAAGAGCAGATGCCGAGGACCAGCACGTCGTTGGCATCAGTGCCGTCGTGGTTCGCGTCCCAGGCCGGCCCGAAGGGCATCCGGACGGTGCTCCCGTCCGAGAACCGGTGCACCACCAGCGGGGGCGCCACGACCCCCTTCGGCCAGCTCGTGAGAGGCGAGCAGCCAGGGAACGCGGTCGCGTCCGCAGCAGTCCAGTGCGGCAGTGGCTCGGGCTGCTGCACCGGGGACGAGGTCGTGTTCACGGCCATCGCCTGGCCGATCAGCAGGCAGGCGCCGACGGCCATCAGCGCCAGGGAGCGGGTGATCAGCATCCGCAGCAGGTAGGCGCGGAAGGACCGCGGCTCCCGCATCCTGCTGACCAGTTCCTTCATGCCAGGTCAACGACACACGGGGTCGATCCGTTATGTCCTGGTGACAGACGACACGCCCGATTGGTCCCGTACTACCTTTCTCCCATGGAAGCGCAGGCGAGCAGCTATGACGTCGTCATCGTCGGCGGCGGGCACAACGGACTGACCGCGGCGGCGTACCTGGCGCGCGCGGGGATGTCGGTGCTGATCGTCGAACGGCTGGACCACGTCGGCGGCGCGGCGGTGAGCACCGAGGCGTTCCCGGGGACCGGCGCCCGGCTATCCCGGTACTCCTACCTGGTTTCGCTCCTGCCCGAGTCGATCGCCCGCGATCTCGACCTCGGGCTGGAACTGCGGTCTCGTGCTGTCGCGTCGTACTCCCCCACTGTGCGCGGCGGGCGGCACCTCGGCCTGCTGGTCGAGCACCTCGAAGGCTCGGTCACCCGCGAGTCGTTCCGCGACCTCACCGGCTCCGACGACGAGTACGCCGCCTGGCAGAAGTTCTACGCCGACATCGCCACGGTCGCCGGCCGGGTGGCGCCGACCCTGACCGAGCCGCTGCTGACGGCCCGGGAGATGTCGGTCGGCCTGGACGCCGAGGTCTGGTCGGCCCTGGTCAGCCGCCCGCTCGGCGAGGTCGTGGAGTCCCGGTTCCGCGACGACCTCGTCCGCGGGGTGGTGGCCACCGACGCGTTGATCGGCACCTTCGCCGACCTGCACGACCCGTCGCTGATCCAGAACCGGTGCTTCCTCTACCACCTGATCGGCAACGGGACCGGCGAGTGGCGGGTGCCGGTGCGCGGCATGGGAGCGGTCACCGACGCGCTGGCCGGTACCGCCGCCGAGGCGGGCGCCGAGATCCTCACCGGTGCCGGGGTCAGCGCGATCCGCGCCGACGGCGAGGGCGCCGAGGTGACCTGGCACGACGGCCAGCGCGAGCACAGCGTCCGGGCCGGCACGGTGCTGTCCAACGTGGCGCCCTGGGTGCTGCGGATCCTGCTCGGAGAGGAGCCGGAGCCGGCCAGCAAGCCCGCCGGAGCTCAGCTCAAGATCAACTTCCTGCTCTCGCGGCTGCCTCGGCTCAAGAGCGGCCTGGACCCGCGGACGGCGTTCGCTGGGACCTTCCACATCGCCGAGGAGTACGGCGCCCTGGGCACCGCGTACGCCGAGGCGACAGCGGGCCGGATCCCTGCGTCGCCACCCGGAGAGCTCTATTGCCACTCGCTGACCGACCCCTCGATCCTGGGTGAGCTCGCTGACTTCGGCGCCCACACGCTGACCTACTTCGGGCTGCACATGCCCGAGGCGCTCTTCGAGGTCGACAGCGAGGCCCGCAGGCTCGAGGCCGTACGCCGCGCCATCGCCGCCATCGACGAGCACCTGATGGAGCCGCTGCTGTCGTGCGTGATGACCGGCCCGGACGGCAGTCTGTGCGTGGAGGCGAAGTTCCCCCAGGACATCGAGGCCGACCTGGCAATGCCCGGCGGGCACATCTTCCACGGCGACTTGGCGTGGCCCTGGGCCTCGAACCGCGAGTCACTGAGCACTCCCGCGCAGCAATGGGGTGTGGCCACGGACCTCGACCGGGTGCTGCTCTGCGGCTCAGGCTCACGACGCGGTGGCGCCGTCAGCGGGCTCGGTGGGCACAACGCCGCGCATGCCGTGATTGCGTCGCGCTAGGACCTACCGTGAGCACCCACCCGATTTCATGAACGCCCGGGGTCGCTGCTAAAGTTCGGGACGCCTCACGCGCCAGTAGCTCAATTGGCAGAGCAGCTGACTCTTAATCAGCGGGTTCGGGGTTCAAGTCCCTGCTGGCGCACAATCCCCGTTTCAAGCCATTCGCGATCGACGCCCGTCGCAAGTGCCCAGAGCATCAAGGTCTGGCGCTTGACGGGCGTCTTTGCCTTGGTCCATCGGGTAACTGTCTGAGGCGAGACGTCCAGGTAGTCGGCCATCTCGCCTACTCCTATCCCGGCAGTCTCCAGTGCCAGCGCGAGCCGGTGTCCGATGTGAAACTGCGGAACCGCGCCGCCTTCAGCGGTCGTAGTAACTGTCATAGGCACAGGTTCTCACAAATACATGCAATTCTGTTCGGCGTGTCTAAACGAATGTCGTGACGTAAACGAACATCCTGACCGGTATGACTCAGGTAGCAACGTGGTCGGCCGCGATGGCGATCGCCTATGGGTATGCAGTGGTCAAGGGACGCCGGCACCTGGTCAGGCGTTCGCCTGACGGGCTGGGCTGGCTTGTCGTCGAGGTCGGAGCGTGAGTACGTCGAAGCTGCTCGACGTCCTGAGCGTCGTGCTGGTGCTCGCGTTCTGCGCCGGCGTCCCGATCGCGTTCCTGGTGATGGCATGAGTGGCTTCCAGCACGAGTGCCCGACTGGCTGTGGACGTCGGATGCCGATCAGCAAGGTCATGTGTGGACCGTGCTGG
>DASRRQ010000137.1:0-6037 GCA_035695505.1 Marmoricola sp.
CATGGGGAAAGCGTGCCATGGAGCGCCGACAGATCAGGCATCGGCAGGCGTCGGTGCGGTGAACATCACGCTGGCTTGACCGGACCGGAACAGCATTGGAGGGGATGACGGGAATCGAACCCGCGTAATCAGTTTGGAAGACTGGGGCTCTACCATTGAGCTACATCCCCGAGGCTTGAAAAGCCGCAGGCACATGTTGCCACAGTGACGTGGGGGATCGCATGTCGGGAGTCCTCTAGACTGCCGGTTCGGCTCGGACTCAGAGCCGGAAACGGGGCGTAGCGTAGTGGCTAGCGCGCCTGCTTTGGGAGCAGGAGACCGCAGGTTCGAGTCCTGTCGCCCCGACCACCAGGTCTGCGTACGGTGAGCACGTGATCGTTCTCGACGAGTTCAGCGCGGTGCCGCCGTACGAGCAGATCCGCACCCAGCTCGCGTCCCACGTGGACTCCGGCGAGCTGCAGCCCGGCGACCGGCTCCCGACCGTACGCCGCCTCGCGGAGGATCTCGGGGTGGCGGCCAACACCGTCGCCCGGGCCTACCGCGAGCTCGAGGCGTCCGGGGTGATCGAGACGCGGGGGAGGGCCGGCAGCTTCGTGACCGGCAACCAGGTCGAGCGGGAGGCCAAGCAGGCGGCCGCGGACTACCTGGACCGGACCAAGGCGCTGGGGCTCTCGGCGGCCGAGGCGCTGGCGCTGGTCCGGCACCTGCACGACCATCCCATCCACTCGTCCTGATTTCAGGGCCGTTGCTCCGCTGAAGTAGGCTGACCTGTCGGTGTGGCGCCCGGATGCTTCGTTGTGTCCGCGCGCGCGAGCACCGCGACATCCACCTGCTAGGAGAACACCTGTGAAGAGCGCCGTCGAGACGCTGAACCCCACCCGGGCCAAGCTCACCATCGAGGTCCCGTTCGAAGAGCTCAAGCCGAGCCTCGACGCGGCCTACCAGCGGATCGCGAAGCAGGTGAACGTCCCTGGTTTCCGCAAGGGCAAGGTCCCGCCGGCCGTCATCGACCGCCAGGTCGGCCGCGGCGCCGTCCTCGACGAGGCGATCAACGACGCCCTCCCCAAGCTCTACGTCCAGGCCCTGCAGGAGAACGACCTGCAGCCGCTGGCGCAGCCGGAGATCGACATCACCAAGTTCGACGACGGTGAGACCCTCGAGTTCACCGCCGAGGTCGACATCCGTCCCGCGATCGACGTCCCGACGTACGACGGCCTGGCCGTCGAGGTCGACGCCGTCACCGTCACGGATGACGACATCGACGAGCAGGTCGAGGCGCTGCGTGAGCGCTTCGCCACCCTGAACGACGTCGAGCGCGCCGCCGCCGAGGGCGACATCGTCACCATCGACCTGATCGCGGCCAAGGACGGCGAGACCGTCGAGGGCGGCGAGGTCAACGGCTACTCCTACAAGGTCGGCTCCGGCGACATGCTCGACGGCGTCGACGAGGCCCTGGTCGGCCTGTCCGCCGGCGAGGAGAAGGCCTTCGTCAGCCAGCTCCTCGGCGGCGATCTGGCCGGCGACGACGTCGACGTCCTGGTCAAGGTCAACACCGTCAAAGAGCAGGAGCTGCCGGCGTTCGACGACGAGTTCGCCCAGACCGCCTCGGAGTTCGACACCGCCGCGGAGCTCCGCGAGGACGTCAGCACCCGGCTGCAGCAGGGCAAGCGCCTCGAGCAGGCCGCGCTCGCTCGCGACGCCGTGCTGGAGAAGCTGCTCGACAGCGCCGAGATCCCGCTTCCCGAGGCCACCGTCGCCTCCGAGCTCGCCGAGCGCCGGGGCGAGATCGAGCAGCAGCTCATGTACTCGGGTATGACGATGGAGCAGTACCTCGACGACCAGAAGCAGACCATCGACGAGTTCGAGGCCGACCTGGAGAAGCGGGTCCGCGACGCGATGGCGGCGCAGTTCCTGCTCGACGAGGTCGCCAAGGCCGAGGAGATCGGGGTCGAGCAGGCCGAGCTGTCCCAGCACCTGTTCCGCCGTGCCCAGCAGTCCGGCCAGAACCCGGACGACTTCGTCAAGCATATGGTCGAGCACAACCACATCCCCGAGATGGTGGCCGAGGTCGTGCGCGGCAAGGCGCTGGCGATGATCGTCGAGGGTGCGACCGTGACCGACACCAACGGCACGCACGTCGAGCTCAAACTGCTCCGTCCCGACGGCACGATCGGCGAGCCCGAGGTCGAGGGCGCCGACGCTACGGCCGAGGAGTCTGCCGAGGCCGACGCGGAGGCCTGAGCCTTAGAAGCAACGTCGCTCTGCGACACGGAACACAGTCAGTGCACACTCGTGCACTGACTGTGTTCCAATTGAGGGCATGACGACCCACGCTGACCGCCCGGGGTTGCTGGAAGCAGCGGCGCTCGCCGCCGAGCACCTCGACACCCTCGTGCTCGAGGGGGTGCGCGATGTGCACACCTCCGTCTCCGGCCGGGTGCACACGGTGATCGACAAGGTCGCCGGCGGCCCAACGCAGCGCCCGTTCTTGGCCCACCGGATCCATGACGGCATCGCCGCGGGCGTGTACGCCGGTATCGGGCTCGGCCTGCGCGGCTCGGCGAGGGCACTTCGCGCAGCGGACCGTCTCGGCGTCGGCCCTGACATCGACGACAGCGCCAGGGGAAGGTTCGTGGTCTCCGCGGTCAACGGCCTGATCGGCGACAAGCTGGTCGCTGACGGATCGCCGCTGGCGATCGAGACTGCGGTCCGCGTCGAGGGGCGCGACGTACCGCTGACGCCTGAGGGGCTCGCCGCGGCATACCCGGATGCCAGCGACGCAGTCGTGGTCTTCCTGCACGGGCTCTGCGAGACCGAGAGCTACTGGGACCGGCACAGCAGGCCCAAGCGCAAGGACGGCTCGAGCACCGAGTCCTATGGCCGCCGGCTGGCCGCCGACGAGGGCTGGAGCCCTGTCTTCGTCCGGATCAATACCGGCGTCTCGATCTCCGAGAGCGGGGTCGCGCTCAGCTCGCTCCTGACCCGGCTGGTCGATTCGTGGCCGACCGACGTACGCCGGATCGCCCTGGTCGGTCACTCGATGGGCGGGCTGACCGCGCGGGCGGCGTGCGCGGTGTCGCTGGACATCGAGGAGCCGTGGACCGCGAAGGTCACCGATTTCGTGACCCTCGGCGCACCGCACACCGGCTCGCCAGTGGAGCGCTCGATCGCGCGCGGGATCCGCCTCGCGGCGCATGCTCCGGAGCTGATGCCGCTGGCCCGCGTCTTCGAGCAGCGGTCGGTCGGCGTCCTGGACTTGCACGACGGCATGCCCGAGGACACCGCGGCCCTCCCGAACGCGCGCTACCACCTGGTCGCGGCCACGCTCAGCCGGTCGCCGAAGCACCTGGTCGCAGGCACCGTCGGCGACTACCTGGTCCAGTACCGTTCGGCCGTAGGGTTGCTGCCCGGCGGCGTTGAGATGTTCCCCGGCGCCGACGTACTGCACGTGCCCTGCGCACACCACTTCGACCTGCTCAACCACGACGACGTCTACGCCGCCCTGCGGGGGTGGCTGGCGAACGAGACCGCTAGGAGCTGACCGTGCTGCTGCCTACGCCGATCCGGCTCGGGGCCACCGTCGAGATGGCGGCATCACCGGAGCAGGTCTGGACGCTCGTCTCGGATTTCGCGCGGATGCCGGAGTTCAGCCCGGAGCTGCGCCGGGCGTTCGTGCTCGGCGGCCCGGGGCTCGGTACCCGGATCATCGGGATCAACAGGCGAGGCCGGGTGACTTGGCCGACGACCTCGACGGTGGTCCGCTGGGAGCCCGGTCGGGCGGTGGCCTGGAAGGTCCGGGAGAGCGGGGCGACCTGGGTCTACGAGCTCGAGCCGAGCGTCGCCGGGACGCTGGTCACCGGGCGCCGCGTGCTGCGCGCCTACGGGATCGGCAACAAGCTCGTCGGGCCGCTCGTCGGCGGCGTCGTGGGCCATGACCACGAGCTGGCCCGCGGGATCACCGAAACGCTGCACCGGATCAAGGCCGTCGCCGAGCGTTGAGGCGCGGCGTCCGGGCCTTCGTTTCGGCTCTGGGCGAACAAGGGCTGTTTGCCCGTGGTTTTGACGATGGGCCCGTCTAGTGTCGTCGACGTGAACCAGAACTCAGACCACCAGATGAACGGCGGCGCCGCGTCGTACGGGCTCGACGACCACATCTACCAGCGCCTGCTCCGCGAGCGGATCGTGTTCCTCGGCTCCGAGGTCCGCGACCAGAACGCGAACGCGATCTGCGCGCAGCTGCTGCTGCTGTCCGCCGAGGACCCCGAGGCCGACATCTTCCTGCACATCAACTCGCCGGGTGGCTCGGTGGACGCCGGCATGGCGATCTACGACACCATGAACTACATCCCCAACGACGTCGCCACAGTCGGCATGGGCCTGGCCGCCTCGATGGGCCAGTTCCTCCTGTGCGCCGGCACCGCGGGCAAGCGTTACGCCCTGCCGCACGCCCGGATCATGATGCACCAGCCGTCCGGCGGCATGGGCGGTTCGGCCTCGGACATCAAGATCCAGGCGCAGCAGTCACTGCACATCAAGAAGGTGCTGCTCGACCTGATCGCCCACCACACCGGCCAGGCGATCGACCAGATCGAGACCGACGCCGACCGCGACCGCTGGTTCACCGCCCCGGAGGCCAAGGAGTACGGCTTCATCGACAAGGTGATCACCAGCGCCCGCGAGGCCGCAGACGAGGGCCGTCCGGCCCGGAACAAGGACTGAGCATGAACTACTACATCCCGCAGTGGGAAGAGCGCACGTCGTACGGCTTCCGCCGGATCGACCCTTACGGCAAGCTCTTCGAGGACCGCATCATCTTCCTCGGCACCCCGATCAGCGACGACATCGCGAACGCCGTGATGGCCCAGCTGCTCTGCTTGGAGTCGATGGACCCGACGCGTGACATTCAGATCTACATCAACTCGCCGGGCGGCTCGTTCACGGCGATGACGGCGATCTACGACACGATGAAGTTCATCCAGCCGGATGTGCAGACGGTCTGCTTGGGGCAGGCGGCGTCGGCCGCAGCGATCCTGCTCGCCGCCGGCACGCCGGGCAAGCGCCTGGCGCTGCCGAACAGCCGGATCCTGATCCACCAGCCATACACCGAGGGCACCTACGGGCAGTCTTCGGACATCGAGATCCAGGCCAACGAGATCCTCCGGATGCGCGAGCTGCTCGAGGAGCTCATCGCCGAGCACACCGGCAAGACGACCGAGGAGGTCAGCCGCGACATCGAGCGCGACAAGATCCTGACCGCCGCCGGCGCGCTGGAGTACGGCCTGATCGACTCGATCCTGGAGTCTCGCAAGGCGGCCGCGCTCGTCTGAGCGCGGCCTTCGGGTTCGTGTCGTGTCCAGTCGAGTTATGACCTCATTCGTCGGTACGACGGAGTACGGTCAGGGCAAAGTTTCGCTGCGCACGACCGTGCGTTTCGAACGGATGAGGGGAGTGGCCGCCAGTGGCACGCATCGGTGACGGTGGGGACTTGCTCAAGTGCTCTTTCTGCGGGAAGAGCCAGAAGCAGGTCAAGAAGCTGATCGCCGGCCCGGGCGTGTACATCTGCGACGAGTGCATCGACCTCTGCAACGAGATCATCGAGGAGGAGCTCAACGAGACCAGTGAGGTCGGTCTCGAGGAGCTGCCCAAGCCGCGGGAGATCTTCGACTTCCTGAACTCCTACGTGATCGGTCAGGAGCAGGCGAAGAAGTCGCTCGCCGTCGCGGTCTACAACCACTACAAGCGGGTCCAGTCCGGTGTTGCTGCGGGCACGTCGAAGACGTCGAAGGAAGACGCCGTCGAGGTCGCCAAGTCCAACATCCTGGTGATGGGCCCGACCGGCTGCGGCAAGACCTACCTGGCCCAGACGCTGGCCCGGATGCTCAACGTCCCGTTCGCTATCGCGGACGCCACGGCGCTGACCGAGGCCGGCTACGTCGGCGAGGACGTCGAGAACATCCTGCTCAAGCTGATCCAGGCCGCTGACTACGACGTCAAGAAGGCCGAGACCGGCATCATCTACATCGACGAGATCGACAAG
>DASRRQ010000138.1:0-11926 GCA_035695505.1 Marmoricola sp.
AGGGTCAGCGTCTCTATCAAGAGCGTCATCGTCCGCTCGAGCGAGCTACCTGGGTCGTGGGATAGCCACTCCTGCAGGCGCAGTCAGCGTGTGATTCCGGCACCCAGTCCCGGTTCCAGGCAGCCACATGCCAGCGCTCGAACCCTGTCAGGCGCCGGTAGGCACTCTTCGATACCTGCCAGGGGTCCGCGGCTGTCAACGCGATGCAACCTCACGCCTCATCGGCGGCAGGTTCGCTGCCCGACTCTGGACGCCCAGGCAACGAAAGGTCGTTTGGCTCAGACTTCTCGAAGTAGCGCCGGATCTGGCGCCCCTGAGACAGTCGCCACACGCCCAGCACCAGTCCAAGCGTGACGAAGTACGTCAAGAACAGCAACCCGTTGTTCTGCGGGGCGGATGCACCCGGGACCGTGATGGCCACCACTATCGTCGAGACGCGCCAACAGCTGCGCCTAGCAACCAGAAGGTCGTCGCTGTGCCCACCGTGAAAGCACGCTGCGCCACCTCAGCAGGGCTCTGATCATCGGGGAACCGAGCGATGCCGCGGCCCTGCAGGGTTAGCCGACGCTCAAGGGCGTTCAGCGTGAGGCGACGCTCCAGACCCGTCATGCGCGCATACAGATCAGGCTTCAACGTTCGCGGATCGCCATCCTTGAGCACGCTCAATCACCAAACCCCGACCCGCACCAGACCCCGGATTCGGAATGTCCCTCTGAGTTATGCGCCTAGATAATGCACTATAGAATGTTCGTTAACGTGTTTTTTGGCTTATGATCAGGTCTTTAAAGGTGGTGGGAGTATGAAGGGTCCAACATCGGCTCGCACTCAGCGCGCGGCGGGCGAGCTCGGTGGGCACCTGACGACGTGGCGAAAGCTGCTAGGGCTGACCGCCGCGCAGGTGGCCGATCGAGCCGGAGTTTCTCGTACCACGCTGCGGCGCCTGGAGACCGGCGAGGCGGGGGTCTCGTTGGACACGGCTCTTAATGTCGCCAGAGCACTCGGACAGCTCGACCGGCTCGTCGAAGCACTCGACCCGTACGAGACAGACCTCGGACGCGCCCGTGCGGATCAGCGGCTTCCGCAGCGAGTACGCCGATGAGCGACACCTTGGAGGTGTGCGTCGAGGTCGACGACGGCACCGTCCCCGCCGGCACCGCCTACCTCACGCAGCGGGGCCGCGGCGTCTCGACGGCCTTCGTGTACGAGCGCAGCTACCTCGCGCGCAGTGATGCCTATCCGTTGGACCCCGAGCTGCCGCTCTACCTGGGGCAGCAGGCGGTCAACGGCCCGGTGGGCGCGTTCTCCGATTGCGCGCCCGACAGGTGGGGCCGCAACCTCATCGCCAAACGACTACGTGCCGAAGCCCTGCGCGAACGGCGCACTCCGCCATCCGTGACCGAGGTCGACTACCTGACCGGGGTCAGCGACCTCACTCGGCAAGGAGCGCTGCGTTTCCGGTTACCGGGCACGAGCGAGTTCGTGCACCCCGAGTCCGAGGTGCCCAAGCTGATCGACCTCCCTCGACTTCTCAACGCCTCGGATGCGATCGTGCGAGACCCGGATGACCTGAACGCCATCAAGGACCTCCTCGCAGCCGGGACCGGCACCCTGGGCGGAGCCAGACCGAAGGCCTCGGTCCGCGATGCCGACCGACTTTTCGTCGCCAAGTTCGGAAAGCCGGACGACCAATGGGACGTCATGGCCTGGGAGAAGACCGCACTGGACCTCGCCCAACGAGCCGGGATCGAGGTGCCCCGTCGGCGTCTGGAGAACGTCGGCGGGAGAGGGGTCCTGCTGCTCGAGCGGTTCGATCGGGACGGTGCCCGACGCGTCGGGTACGTCAGTGCCATGACGCTGATGCGTGCCCGTGACGGTGTCACAGCTGACTACGTCGAACTGGCCGAGCACCTCGCCGACGTCGGCAGCGACACCTCGACCGACCTCGGGCAGCTCTGGCGGCGGATCGCGTTCTCCTGCCTGATCCACAACACCGACGACCACCTCCGCAACCACGGATTCCTTCGTCACGGCAGCGGATGGGCCCTCTCGCCGGTCTTCGACGTCAACCCCAACCCCGACCTCGGTGAAGGCCGCCAGACCGCGATCGGGGGCGCCTACTACCCCGACCAGGAGGTCACCGGCCTGATGGCCTACGCCTCGGCCTTCCGGCTCGGTGACCAGCAAGCGCGTGACGTGCTGCGTGAAGTGATCGATGCGACTCAGCACTGGCGAGAGGTCGCCGCAGGCAACGGCGTCACCGAATCCGAGGCCAACCACTTCGCCCATGCCTTCGACACCGTGCGCTCGGTCGCCCAGGAGGCCGCCGTCACCCCAACCTCCAAAGGAGCCCGCGCGCCATCCCGCCAGCGCACGCCAAAACCGGGCCACCACATCGACCCTTCGCCCCCCGTGCCGGGGTCTCCCGAGCCGCCTGGCATCAGCCTGTAGCGCGCGGTTGGCGAGAACGCCTCGCCAAGCGCTGTTGCCAAAGTGTTGCCAAACCGGTTCCAAGGCCACGCTAGAGCGAAAACGCCGACAGCCTCCTCACCGCGTTCTCGCTGGTCAGGAGGCTGTTGATCGTGTGTACCCCCAACGGGATTCGAACCCGTGCTACCGCCGTGAAAGGGCGACGTCCTAGGCCGCTAGACGATGGGGGCCTGGACCAGTCCGTCCAGGACCAAGTGCAGAGTCTGGGACGTGCTGAACCGCTCAAGCATAGGGCTGCGCCTAGGGGCCGCCAAATCAGGTCGGGCCGCTCGGCGAGACGTTGTAGGGCGACCTCCATCGGGGGCTGCGGCACTCCTAGGCTGGGGCCATGCAGCTGGCAGCGGCCGAGTTCGACGCGCTGGTCGGCGACGCCCTCGACCGGCTCCCGGCGCCGCTAGCAGCCCTGATGGACAACGTCGTGGTGCTGGTCGAGGACGAGCCGTCCTCCGGCGAGGAGGACCTGCTCGGCCTGTACGTCGGGACGCCGCTGACCGAGCGCGGCTCGGACTACACCTTCCGCGCCCCCGACCAGGTGCTGGTCTTTCGCGGCCCGCTGCTGCGGATGTGCCGCGATGTCGAGGAACTCGCCGAGGAGGTCGAGATCACGGTCGTGCACGAGATCGCCCACCATTTCGGGATCGACGACGACCAACTGCACCAGTGGGGATGGAGCTAGCCGAGCTGGTAGCCCGCCCAGGCCACGGCCAGGCAGCCCAGCACCGACCCGACGGCGTACGCCGCGCCGCGCAGTCCGCCGCGGTCCACCGACTGGACCGCCATCGCCGAGTACGTCGTGAAGGCACCGCAGAAGCCGGTGCCGAGCAGCGTCAGCGGCCGACCGTCCACGCCGTGCCCGACGAGCCAGCCGAGGAACGCGGAACCGACCAGGTTCACCAGCAGGGTGCCCCAGTGCGTGCGGCTGTCGAGGACGCGGCCGGCCAGCAACCGGGCCGGCGCTCCGACTGACGCCCCGAGAGCCACGAGCAGAGCCGTCATTCGTCGACCCCCGCAGCCTCGGCGGCGACCCGATCCGGCGCCGGGATCCACCGACCGACAGCAGCGACGGCGGCGACCGCAGCAGCTAGCGTGCCCGCGCAGTAGAAGACCCCGGTCAGCACATGGTGGTGCTCGAAGAGCGCGACGCTCTGCTCCGAGGCCGTCGACATCGTCGTGAAGCCGCCCAGGACGCCTGTGCCGAGGAACACCCCGAGCCACGGCGTACGCCGGACCGCGGCAAGGGCCGGCACTGAGGCGAGCACGGCACTGCCGACCACGTTGATCCAGAACACCGTCCACGGGAAGGCATCGGAGACCGGCAGCCAGGACGTCAGACCTGCCCGCGCGAGCGATCCGAGGATCCCGCCAGCAGCCGCAGCACCGAGAGCGACCCCGAGGCGGGGTGGCGTCACGAGACCTCCTGGCGTGCCGACAGGTGCGTCGGCCCACGCCAGGGGCTCGGTTCGTTCCCGGCGTACTGGCCGGTGAACTCGCCCAGGTACCAGCGCTGCAGTGCGATCAGGTCTGGTCCCGGCCGCATCGCCAGCAGGCTCTCGTCGGCGAGACTGCGGTAGACCTCATCGAGCAGCACCGAGAGCCGCGCCATCGAAGCCGGGGCGCTGGACACGATGTCGTAGGTCAGGTCGACCGACTCGGTGCCCGCGTCGATCGAGCGGTCCAGGACCTCCAGCCCGACCACCTGGCGGCGCTCGTGCTCGACCTGCAGGTAGACCTCCGCGAACTCGACGGCGAGCGGGTAGCGATCAGGCGCGCTGATCGCGAGCAGGCGCAGCTCGCGGCCGAGCTCGTTGAAGTGCATCCGCAGGTGCGAGAACAGCTCGACCGGCATGTTCAGCAGCTGGAGGGTGAACATCTCCGGCGGACCGTCGAGAGGACCGACCCGTTGGGCGACCGCCTCGTCGAGGTCGAACAGCGCACCCTCGACCGGGGTGTCCCGGGGCTCGGCACTCGGCTCGAACCAGACGACCTTGCCGCTGCCGCGCGGGTCGATGTCGGCTCCCCAGCGCAGTGCGTAGCAGGCGACCAGGTCGAGGCCGCGCCCGACCGTGGACCACGAGAACTCATCGTCGGCGTCGAACTCGACCGGGAGGCTCCGCTGCTGCGGCGGCACCATCGACTGGTCGGTGACCTCGATGCGCGGGTGCTCGATCGTGCCGCGCACGTGCACCGTCATCGGCGGGTCGGCGTGCAGGATCGCGTTGGTCACGAGCTCCGAGACTGCCAGCCGCGCGCTATCGGCGAGCTCAGGACGGCCGATGTCGACCAGCACATGGGAGACCCAGTCCCGAGCCAGCCGCACTGATGGCGGATGGGCCGGCAGGGCCAGCGTTCGCTTGTTCCACGGCACAGCAGCGACTCCGAGTTCGGGGACGGTTCAGCAGGGCACTTGCCCCATCCCTCCACCTGGAATCAAACCACATCAAACGGTCGAAATCGTGGACCATGTGATCGACGGAACGCGCTCTCGATTGTGGGCCGGGGCGGCAATTCGGGACAATGGACCTATGGGTGATCAGACGCACAGCCAACGGCACCAGGTCGTCGTTGTCGGGTCCGGCTTCGGAGGCCTCTTCGGCACCAAGGGACTGCGTCACTCCGACGTGGACGTGACGATGATCGCGCGCACCACGCACCACCTCTTCCAGCCGCTGCTCTACCAGGTCGCGACCGGGATCCTCTCCGAAGGCGAGATCGCACCGCCGACCCGCGAGGTGCTGTCCAAGCAGAAGAACGCCACCGTCCTGCTCGGCGACGTCACCGAGATCGACCTCGACCGCCAGGTCGTCATCTCCCACGTCCTGGGCCGCGAGCTCGAGACGGCGTACGACTCGCTGATCGTGGCGGCCGGCGCGGGCCAGTCGTACTTCGGCAACGACCAGTTCTCCCAGTTCGCCCCCGGCATGAAGAGCATCGACGACGCCCTGGAGCTGCGTGGCCGGATCTTCGGCGCCTTCGAGCTCGCCGAGGTGATGGCTGCTCGCGGTCTCGACGTCGACCATCTGCTGACCTTCATCGTCGTCGGTGCCGGACCGACCGGTGTGGAGATGGCCGGTCAGATCGCCGAGTTGGCGCACAAGACGCTCAAGCACGACTTCCGCTCGATCAACACCCGGCAGGCGCGGGTGATCCTGCTCGACGCCGCGCCCCAGGTGCTGCCGCCGTTCGGTGCCAAGCTCGGCGGCGTCGCCGAGCGCAAGCTGGAGAGCATCGGGGTCGAGGTCCAGCTCGGTGCGATGGTGGTTGCCGTCGATGAGCGTGGCCTCGAGGTCCAGGAGCGTGACGGGAGCCGTCGTCGGATCGAGGCCGTGACCAAGGTCTGGGCCGCCGGCGTCCAGGCCAGCCCGCTCGGCAAGACACTCTCGGAGCAGACCGGTGCTGCTCTCGACCGGGCCGGTCGGATCGCGGTCAACCCGGACCTGACCCTCCCCGGTCATCCTGAAGTCTTCGTCGTCGGTGACATGGTCACTCTCGACAATCTTCCCGGAGTCGCCCAGGTCGCGATCCAGGGCGCCCGGTATGCCGCCCGGGAGATCGACGGCCGGCTGCGTGGCAAGGCTCCCCAGCCCGGGTTCCATTACTTCGACAAGGGCAGCATGGCCACGATCTCGCGGTTCAGCGCGGTCGCCACCGTCGGCAAGCTCCGGCTATCGGGCTTCATCGCCTGGCTGATGTGGCTGGCGGTGCACCTCTTCTACATCACCGGCTTCAAGAACCAGGTCACGGCGCTGATGCACTGGACGATCACGTTCGTCGGCAACGACCGCTCCGAGCGGACCGCCACCGAGCAGCAGATCTTCGCCCGCGAGGCGATCAAACGGCTCCACGGCGGCACCAGCGAACTTGTCAGCGAGCCGTCGGTCCCGGGCCGGACCCGGGAGGACCTCGAGGCACAGGCGCTCGAGGAGGTCCGGCTCACCGACGCCGGCGTACGGGGACATCGGGCTGAGGTCGGGGCCGAGTAACTCCAGTGTCCGGTCGGCTCACCGTACTGACGCGTCCTTACTCGTACTGCGGAGGCATCTCGCCGCTCTCGGCGAGCTGCTCGCGTGCCCAGCGCGGCAGGATGAACAGGCCTTCGGCCTCGACGGTAACCTCGCCCTCGGCGTCACGCAGCTCGCCCTTGACGATCGTCTTGATGCCGGCCGTCGAGGCCACCCACGCCGCCGCCGAACAGGCTCCGAGCGCTGTGGGCTTGCGGTAGCGCAGGGTGAGGGTCCCGGTCATCCCAGGCGTGCCGCCAGCCGCCGCAGCCTCACCGAAGATCTGGTCGAGGACCAGCGCCAGGACCCCGCCGTGCACCTTGCCCGGAGGGCCTTCGTAGAGCGCGTTGAGGAAGAACTCCGAGCTCGCCCCGCCCTTGACGCGGTCCTGGACGATCTTCAGCGGCGGTGCGATCGGGTTGCGCAGCCCGACGACGGTGTTGCCGTAGCCGCGTACGTGGCCGCTGGTGGTGACCACGACGCCGAAGTTCGCTGGGATCATCTCGGCCTCGAGCCGCTGCGTGATCTCCTCGACGTGCTGGGTCGCCTCACGGATCCGGTCACCGTCGACCGTGGTCCGCAGGCTGACCTCGTTGAGCCGGCGAAGTGCTGCGGTCAGGTCGCCGTAGACGGCCTGCTCCAGGGCGAACTCCTCGTCGGTCATGTCGACGGTTCGGTACTCGAAGGGGGAGCGGCTCATCTCCTCAGACTAGAACGAGTTCCAGTTTCTGGCGATGACATCGGGCCGTGAGCCTGCGCACTCGACGCGGACTGAACGCTGGGCGAGGATCGTGCCGTGAGCCCCTCCCGCCGCGTGCCTGCCAGCGACCCCACCCGCGTCAAGAACCGCCGCGAGCGGGTCGGCGCCAGGCTCGCCGAGCTGCGCGGAGTGACCTGGTACCTCGTCCACCTCGGCAGGGTGGTGGACCCGTTCCTGATGCGGCTGAGCAAGGGCAGGTTCAACAGCACCGGCACCAACCAGGTCGTCGTGCTCACCTGCACCGGGCGCCTGACCGGCCTTGAACGGACCACCCCGTTGGTCTACTTCACCGACGGGGACGACGTCATCCTGATCGCCTCGAAGGGCGGCGCGCCGGAGGACCCGGTCTGGTACCGCAATCTGCAGGCCGACCCGCACGTCCAGCTGCACGTCGGGCCGGATGGGGGCGCCTACACCGCCCGCACCGCCACCGGCGCCGAACGCGATCGTCTCTGGGGGCTGGCCGTCACCCTCTACCCCGGGTACGACGGGTACGCCGCGCGGGCGACCGCCCGCACCATCCCGGTCGTGGTCTGCACGCCCGCGCTCTGACGTCTATGCCGACAGCGCTCCGACGGCCTCCGGTGCGATTCCGAGGAATACCGCAGCTCTCGAGGCGCCCAGCTGCTGGACCACCAGCTCGGAGAGCACGCTGCGGTGTCCCACCTGCTGCGCGGCAGGTGTCGCATTCGGGACGATCGGCGCGGGACCTGCGGACCTGAGGACCTCGTTGGAGAAGTCCGCACTAGGGTCGGCGCATGGAGATCGGCGTCGCGCTTCCGCAGATGGCACTCGGCTACGGGCCGGGCACGACCGTGGACTGGGCCCGCGGCATCGATGCGGGCCCGTTCTCGAGTGTCTCGGCCGGGGAGCGGGTCACCTTCACGAACCCGGAGATGGTCGCCACCCTCGGTGCTGCGGCGGCGGTCACCGAACGGGTTCGGGTCTTTGCGAACCTCTGGGTGCTGCCTCCGCTGGAGATGGCGATGGTCGCCCAGCAGATCGGCACCCTGGACCACCTCGCGCCTGGCCGCCTGGAGATCGCCGTCGGCGTCGGCGGGCGGGAGAGCGACTACCGGGCGCTGGGCAGCGGGTTCGAAGGGCGACACCAGCGACTCGACGACAAGGTGGCCGAGCTCAAGGCGCTCCTGGCCGGGCGCTCGCCGTTCGAGGGCGCCGATCCGGTCGGGCCGGCGGTGCTCCGTCAGGGCGGCCCTCGGATCCTGGCAGGCGCGATGGGGCCCAAGTCGCTGCGCCGCGCGGCGGCCTGGGCTGAGGGCATCAGTGCCTTCAGCATCGGCGGCCGGGCCGAAGAGATCGCCGGCACCAACGCGCTGGCCGATGCGGCTTGGGCCGAGGCCGGCCGGGGTACGCCGCACAAGGTCAGCGGCTGCTTCGCCGTGCTGGGCGCCGACGATGCTGCGGCGGACCTGCACGCCTTCACCGCGCGCTACCTCGCCTTCACCGGCCCCGAGCTGGCCGACGCGCTTGCTGGAACGGCGCGGACCTCCTCGCCCGAGGTGCTGAACCGGGTCCTCGACGCTGCCGAGGAGGCTGGCTGCGACGAGTTCATCCTGGTCCCCGGCTCGACCGACCTGCGCTGCCTGGACGCATTCGCCGAGGTCGTCGCCGCCCGCTGAGCCATCCGAGAGCTGGTGACCCGCCCGCCGTCCGTGCTAGAACGTGTTCTACCGACGACGAGGAGTCAATGATGACGTTGCGCGTGATCCAGTGGGCCACCGGCGGGGTGGGCAAGGCCGCGATCGGGCAGATCCTGCTGCACCCTGATCTCGAGCTCGTCGGGTGCTGGGTGCACTCGGAGTCGAAGGCCGGCCTGGATGTCGGCGACATCATCGGCACCGACCCCGTCGGCGTACGGGCGACCAACAGCATCGACGAGATCCTCGCGATGGACGCGGACTGCGTCCTGTACTCGCCGTTGATGCCGAACCCCAAGGAGGTCGCAGCACTGCTGCGGTCGGGCAAGAACGTCGTGACTCCCCTCGGCTGGTTCTGGCCGAGCGAGGAGGAGAAGAACCGGATGTCCCCGGCGGCGGTCGAGGGCGGCGTCACCCTGCACGGCACCGGCATCGATCCTGGTGGAGCGACCGAGCAGCAGCCGCTGTTCTTCTCCGGCCTGTCCTCGGCGATCACCTTCGTGCGTGGTGAGGAGTACTCCGATATCCGCACCTACAACGCCCCCGACGTCGTCCGGCACATCATGGGGTTCGGTCAGTCGCCGGAGGAGGCGATGAACGGCCCGATGCTGTCGCTGCTGGCGAACGGGTTCGAGCAGTCGGTGCAGATGTGCCTGGACACGCTCGGGTTCGCCGACGCTGAAATCCGCTCCGAGCGGACCATCGCCGTCGCGACCGCCCCGATCGACTCCCCGATCGGCGTCATCGAGCCGGGTCAGGTCGCCGCGCAGCAGTTCGCGTGGGAGGCGTTCGTCGGCGATGCCAAGGTGGTCCGGGTAGCGGTCAACTGGCTGATGGGGGATGAGAGCCTCGAACCCGCCTGGAAGTTCGGGCCCGAAGGCAAGCGCTTCGAGGTCGAGGTCAAGGGCGATCCCGACTGCATGGTGATGATCCACGGGTGGCACCCGAGCGAGGTCGCGGCCGGTCTCGAGCGCAACCCCGGCATCGTCGTGACCGCGGCGCACTGCGTGAACTCGATCTCCTACGTCTGCGCGGCCGAGCCTGGCATCCTCACCTTCGTCGACATGCCCCTGGTCGCCGGCCGGGCGCACCCCGACCTGGCCCGCTGACTTGGGCGACGTCCTACGGACCCCTGACGAGCAGTTCGCGGACCTGCCGGGCTACGCGTTCGCCCCGCACTACGCCGAGGTCGTCGCTGAGGGCATGCCGCCGCTACGGATGCACTACGTCGACGAAGGTCCCGCCGGCGGTCCGGTCGCGCTGCTGCTGCACGGCCAGCCGACCTGGTCCTATCTCTACCGCAAGGTCGTCCCGGTCCTCGTTGAGCGTGGCATCCGGGTGATCGCGCCTGACCTGATCGGCTACGGGCGGTCGGACAAGCCGGTCGAGCGCACCGACTACACCTTCGAGCGGCACATCGCCTGGCTGCGCAGCCTGGTGGACGGAATGGACCTGCAGCGGGTGACGCTGGTGGCCCAGGACTGGGGCGGGCCGATCGGCTTCAGCATGCTCGCCGCCGAGCCGGAACGGTTCGCGAGCGTTGTCGCCGCGAACACCATCCTGCACACCGCCGATCCGGGTCTAGCCGACCGGCTGACCTGGGCGGTGCACGGCACCGGCGATTCCCGGGTGGTGCTCGAGGAGGGCCTGGTCGACTACCTGCTCTACACCCAGCGGGCTCCAGAGCTGGTGGCCAGCCTCTTCGTCGGCGCTGCCACGACGACACCGCTGACGCCTGAGACGCTGGCGGCGTACGACGCGCCGTTCCCTGATCAGCGCTACACGGCCGGGATGCGGCAGATGATCGCGCTGCTGCCGTTGACCCGCAACGACGTGGGCGCACGGATCGGCCGGCGCACGATGCGGGCGCTGGCGGAGTTCGACCGGCCGTTCGTCACGGCGTACTCCGACGGCGATCCGGCCACCCGGGGCTGGGCCGAGGTCTTCGCCGAGCACGTCCCGGGCGCGCAGGGGCAGCGGCACGTCACGATCGCCGGCGCAGGTCACTTCCTCCAGGAGGATGCCGGCGAGGAGCTGGCGCGGGTGATCGCCGGCGTGGTCGGCATCTGACGACGGCACAACGCGAGCAGCCCACGATCCGAGGATCGCGGGCCGCTACTGCTGCTGATCGGACTACGTGAACTTCACGTCCGTGGTGCCGGTGCCAATGCGCGGGTGGTGGGCGAAGAACTGCGTGTGCAGCTTGGTGTCGATCTTCTTCCAACCGGCCTTCGTCAGTGTGACCGTGTAGTCGCCGAAGACGACCTCGCCGGGACCGCCGGCGCCCTCCTGCGGATCGCCGAGCTTGAAGACCGCGAGCCGTTTGCCGTGGTCGACGGAGGCCGTGGCCTTGTGCGTCTTCGTGTCGAACACGATCCCGGTCAGGGTCACCACGTGCGAGCGCAGCTTGAGCTTCACGCCGCCGCCGAGCCTGGTGACATAGTCCGGCGGGGTCGCGGTGCCGCCCTTGATCGGCAGCACCAGGGTCTTCGCACCGTCGATCGACGTGTACCTCGCGGACCCGGTCCCGCTCACGGCGATGTGCTTGGCGTGCAGCGCCTTGGCGACTGCGGCAGTCGGGATGACGTAGGTCTTGCCGCCGGTGACCGCTGAGTCGCCGGCAGCGTTAGCGGCCGGGATGGCGGCAACAGCCGTGGCGGCGCCGAGGACGGCGGCCGCGCTGAGCCGGGCGAGATGACGGGAGTGAGTGATGTTCATGCGTGTCAGGCTCCTTCCGAGGGTGACAGTGCCCGCGCTCGTGCAGGCCACTCGGTACGGGCCAGGGTGCGGACCGTCTCCCGTTAACCGATCGAGCGAGGCTCAAACACCCGCGTGACGGGCATCACGGTGCCGCGCGGGCGCCGAGAGTTTTTGCTGGTGGGCCTGAAGACCTTCGGTTGATGGGTGACAGATCTAGTTCGGTTGATCGGTGACACTCGTTCTCACTGTAGGCGCCGTTGGAGCGCTGGGGCTTTCTCCACTCTGACCTCTCCTGTTGTCGTTCGTTTCTCGGTCCGTAGCAG
>DASRRQ010000139.1:0-16283 GCA_035695505.1 Marmoricola sp.
CCCGGATTCCCAAGTGTTGATCACGTTGCCCATCTGCCGTGGTGCGCTCTTTACTTCGTAGCGCCAGACGGTTTCCTGCTTGCAAGCGAAGCAGGTTGAGACCCGCAAGTCCGGGTCAAACTCAGTATCGCCGTTCTGAACCGCGTAGCACCTCGCCCAGTCCTGCTGTGAGAGCGCTTTGCAATGCGGACAGTTGAATGAGGTCAGGTTGAGTGCCGGTGCTATCTCCACCCGACAACGGTAGCGAGGTTCGCAGGTCCACCTCGCGTGTAGCAGCCAAGTTGGAGATAGAACTCCTACTGAGCGCACCCATGAACGTTTTTGATGATGAGATGAACGTTTTGGATCGGGGACCGATGATGCAAAGGGAGGTCGCATCCGCTATTTGTGCAGGTCAAAGGACTCTTAGTGATGCCGCGTGATGGGGACGTATGACCTGCGACTCTAATCGGAGGGTTGTTGGTTCGAGTCCAACCGGGGGAGCACAGCGAGGGCCTGACCAGGCGGATTCGTCCGCCCGGTCAGGCCCTCACCCTTTGTGGTGCGCGTCAGGCCGTGCGGCTCGCGAGTCCCGCGAACCGGCCCAGTCGCGGGCGGATCACCTTGTCCAGGCTCCACGTCGCTGCGGCGCACGCGAAGAACAGCGCCAGCGAGGCGAAGATGTAGCCGACCGACGGGCCGAGGTCGGTCATGCCCGGCTTCGACCACGGCAGGTGGAAGCCTTCGGCGGCGGACCAGATCCCGAAGCTGAAGACGGCGCTGCCGAGGAAGACCAGGTTCGAGAACGCGCCGAAGATCAGGCCGAGCGCGATGGCTGTCTCGACGATCCCAGTGCCGACGGCGAACGTCTGCGGGTGCGAGAGCGCGATCGTGTTCCACATCTCGATCCACTGGTGGATGACCGGGGTCGAGACTTCAGAGCCCTTGCCGAGTTCGTCGTGCAGGGTCTGGCCGTGCACGAAGCCGGGCAGGAACTTGAAGGTAGCGTCGATCGCCCAGACGACGCCGAAGGCGATCCGGGCGATTGCCGCGCCGCGCAGGCGGGACCGGGTCGGTGCGAACGCGACGACGACCTCACCGTCGGGGCCGACTGCGCCGGGGGTCGTCGAGGGGGTCGCCGGGGAGGTGGCGGTGGTGGTCATGGTGATGCCTTTCCTGGGGAGGCGCTCTCCGAGCGGGGAACCGAGATAAGGTTAGGCAGTCCTAAGTAGATTCGCACCCTAGACCTTGGTACTAGTACCCCGCGTGGCACGATGCTGAGGTGGTCGACCCCGAGCAGATCGCGGCAGCGCGCCAGCGGATCGCCGGCCGGGTGCGGCGTACGCCGGTGCTCGAGATCGACGCCGGCACGTTCCCGGGCCCGGCCTGGTTCAAGCTCGAGCTGCACCAGCACACGGGCAGCTTCAAGGCGCGGGGTGCGTTCAACCGGATCCTTGCCGCGCGCGAGAGCGGCGAGCTCGTACCCGCGATCGGCATCGTCGCGGCCTCCGGTGGCAATGCGGGGCTCGCCCACGCGTTCGCGGCCAGCGCCCTCGGAGTCCCCGCCACGGTCTTCGTGCCGACGACCGCGCCCGTGGTGAAGGTCGCCAAGCTGCGCAGCCTGGGCGCCGAGGTCGTGCAGACCGGCACCGAGTACGCCGAGGCGTACGACGCCGCGATCGTGCACGCGAGCACTTCGGGAGCAGTGTTCTGCCATGCCTACGACCAGCCGGAGATCGTCGCCGGCGCCGGCACCCTGGCGCTCGACCTGATCGACGAGATCCCCGGCGGCTTCGACACGGTCGTGGTCGCAGTCGGCGGAGGCGGCCTGCTCGCCGGCGTGGCCGCAGGACTCGACGGGGTCGCGCGCGTGGTCGGCGTCGAGCCGGTCAGCGTCCCCACGCTGTCCCACGCTCTGGCTGCAGGAGCGCCCGTCGACGTCGCCGTCTCCGGCATCGCGGCCGACTCGCTCGGAGCCCGACGGATCGGCGAGATCGCCTTCGAGGTAGCGCGCCGTACTGCAGTGCGCTCGGTGCTGGTCTCCGACGACGACCTCATCGCCGCCCGGCAGGTCCTCTGGGACCACCGCCGGATCGCGGTCGAGCACGGGGCCGCCGCCGCACTTGCGGCGCTGACGAGCCAGGCCTACTGCCCGGAGCCGGGCGAGCGGGTCGTGGTGGTGCTGTGCGGTGCGAACACCGACCCCTCCGACCTGGTAGGACGCGCCTGAGCAGCGAGACGTTCTCTGAATCAGGGGCATCAGCCGGCCCGCTCCGGTAGAACCGACACCATGCCCTCCCAGCTCCCCTCCCACCGAGCCCGCGCCACGGCTGCTGCCCTGGTACTCGTCGCCGCGACCGTCCTGCTCGCCGGCTGCGGTGGCTCGAGCACGCCGTCAGCGCACAAGACGCCGCCAGGCCCCGGCATGAAGCCGTCGGAGAACATCGCCACGGCCAAGAGCTATTTCACCGCTCTCGGCGCCGGGGATGCCGCGAGCCTGGCGACAGCGACCTCGGAGGCCGCGAAAGACTCGCTGGCCGCCGAGTACGTCGGCTACCTGACCGATCTCGCCCAGGCGCGCTCCGACGCCGGCATCACGACGGCCCCAGGAACGGTCACCGCGACGCTCGACGCCGGCTACCGGATCTGCGTGCGGCCGAGATCCTGCGCGACGTACGACGCCATCGTGCTGAGCGACGGCAAGGTGAGCTCCTTCGACGTGGCCGGCAAGCCGATCACCAAGCGCGTCGGTGTGGGGACGGGGTCAGCACAGCCGCTGGGTTCTGCCGGCACTGCTGAGTATCTGAGCTGGTACCAGGGCCCCAAGTCGCTGGTGATCAACCTCAAGATCACCGCGACGGGCGGGCCGCTCGAGATCGCGGCCAGCGACGTGGGCTACACCCGGTCCGGCCAGAGCTACAGCACAGCTGGCCTGGTCGGTCCCGCGAAGGTCGCCGCCGGCGCTAGCGCGACGTACTCGGTCACCGTCGCTGGGGCTGCCAGCGGGGGATCGTTGAACCTCGAGGTCGCCACGGGCAAGGTCACGCTCCGGCTGCGCTGACGCTCAGGCTCTCGGGCACTGGTTGGTCACCGGTTGGCCGGCGAACCGGGCCGCGACCCACACGATCGGATCGATCCCACTGATCGTGGTATGCGTGCCCTTGGGGTCGAACCGCACCTGCAGCACATCGCCGAAGGCGCACCCTCGGGCCAGGGCGGCGGTCGTCCAGGCTGGGTCGATGTAGGCGTCCTTGCCGCCGAACCCGACCAACTGCGGAGCGCTGAGCACACGCTGGGGGAGCGCATAGGCCCGCAGGTAGCCGCGGACCACGGCTGCGTCGGACGCGTTCGCCGGAGCGAGCTCGCTCGGTCCGATCGCATCGGCGGCCTGCAGCCGCTTCCCGCTGTCCGCGGTGTCGCAGCTGGTCAGGAGAGCCCAGTTGGTCGTCACGCTGCCGTGGCGGTAGTCGGCGAGATCCAAGCCGGGGTGCAGGCGGGCGAGGCTGTACAGGACCCACGGGTACGTCGCCCGCTGCTCGGGGGTCAGGGTGCCGGCCCCGGCCCTGTCGACCAGGCCGCTGACGTCAGTGGCCGGGCTCAGGGCGACCGTGCCCATCAGATCCAGATCGGGCGCGTACGTCGAGGCCTGCTCGTTGGCCGACCACACCGCGCCGCCGCCTTGGGAGCCGCCGATCGCGGCCCACCGGTTCGAGACGTCCGGCACGGCAGCGCGCAGGGCGCGGACCGAGTCGATGATGTTCAGGCCCGCAGTCCGCGAGTCCAGGTAGGGGTGGATGCCCGGCTCGCCGAGGCCCTGGTAGTCCGCCATCGTCACCGCGACGCCGAGCTCGGCGACCTTGATAACGGCTGCGGCCTGACCGAATAAGTCCGGGGAGAACGACGGGGCGCAGTCGTTCTGGACGCCGGTCGACCCGTGCCCCAGGGCGACCACCTGCCAGCCGCCGGCCGGTGCCGCCTTGTCGGGCAGGAAGATCGTGCCGGAGACGACCGTGGGCTTTCCGGTGCTGCCGTTGGTCGAGCGGTAGACGATCCGGGCTGCCGCGATGTGCGCTGCCGCGATCGACGGGTCGAGGCCCCGGATCGTGGTCGCCGAGATCAGCGAGCCGGGCGTCGTACCGCCGAGACGGGCGCCGGCGATCGGCGTACCGGTGGCGGCGACGGTCGGGCGTGTCGTGGCGCTGGGGTCGATGCTGCTGCTGTGCGATCTGGTGTCGGATCCGGAGCAGCCTGCCAGCGCGGCGGACACGAGCAGCGCGGAGACGAGCACGCATACCGCGGCCCTGCGGGTCATCACGAACGGACCTCCGTCGGCAGGCACCCTCGTGCGGAGGAGCGCGATCTGGCTGGCACGGGCCAGCGTAGCGAGGCGGGACAGTGTGGTCGGAAACACTGGCGGTACCCCTTACCGGGCATCATCTGGAGTAGGTAGGTTGCCCCGCCGACCACTACCCTTGGTCAGTGACCGAGACTTCCGCAGAGCCGCTCGACGGCATCACGTTCGACGACCTCGGTCTTGACTCCAAGGTGCTCAAGGCCATCAAGGACGTCGGCTATGAGACGCCGTCCCCGATCCAGGCCGAGGCGATCCCACCGTTGCTCGCGGGCCAGCACGTCGTCGGGCTGGCCCAGACCGGCACCGGCAAGACCGCTGCGTTCGCGCTGCCGATCCTCTCCCGCATCGACCTGTCCCAGAAGTCGCCCCAGGTCCTCGTCCTCGCGCCGACCCGCGAATTGGCGCTGCAGGTCTCCGAGGCCTTCGAGAAATACGCCGGCGGCATCAAGGGCCTGCACGTCCTGCCCGTCTACGGCGGCCAGGGCTACGGCGTCCAGCTCTCCGCGCTGCGGCGAGGCGTCCACGTCGTCGTCGGTACGCCGGGCCGCGTCATGGACCACCTCGAGAAGGGCACCCTGGACCTCTCCGAGCTCCGCTTCGTCGTGCTCGACGAGGCCGACGAGATGCTCAACATGGGCTTTGCCGAGGACGTCGAGCAGATCCTCTCCGGCACCCCGGACGACAAGCAGGTCGCCTTGTTCTCGGCGACGATGCCGCCGCAGATCAAGCGGATCATCAAACGGCACGCCCCGGGCGCGACCGAGATCAAGGTCAAGTCGAGCTCCACCACCGCTGCCAACATCAGTCAGCGCTACCTCAAGGTCGGGCACCCGCAGAAACTGGACGCGCTCACCCGGATCCTCGAGGTCGAGAACTTCGACGGGATGATCATCTTCGTCCGCACCAAGCACGCCACCGAGGAGCTCGCCCAGAGCCTGCGGGCGCGCGGGTTCTCCGCGGCCGCGATCAACGGCGACGTGGCGCAGGTGCAGCGCGAGCGCACGGTGGACCAGCTCCGCAAGAGCAAGCTCGACATCCTGGTCGCCACCGATGTCGCCGCCCGCGGCCTGGACGTGCCGCGGATCAGCCACGTGATCAACCACGACATCCCGACCGACACTGAGTCCTACGTGCACCGGATCGGCCGTACCGGCCGCGCCGGCGCCTCGGGGGTGGCGATCTCGTTCGTGACCCCGCGCGAGAACCACCTGCTGCGGGCGATCGAGAAGACCAACCGGACGACGCTGGAGGAGATGCGGCTGCCGTCGGTCTCCGACGTCAACGCGTTCCGGGTCGCGAAGTTCACCGAGGCCATCGGCCAGGCGATGAGCGACCCGCAGATCGGCCTGTTCCGCGAGCTGATCGAGGACTACGAGCGCAACAACGACGTACCGGCTCTCGACATCGCTGCGGCGATCGCGGTGCTCTCCCAGGACGGCCAGCCGCTGTTCCTCGAGGACATGCCCGAGCCGCTGCGGGTCGCGGCGAAAGAGCGTTCCAACGATCGCTCGCCGCGCAGCAGCAACCGTCGCGGGTTCGCCAGCTACCGGATCGAGGTGGGCAAGCGGCATCACGTCGAGCCGCGCCAGATCGTCGGCGCCCTGGCCAACGAGGGCGGCCTGTCGCGTGAGGACTTCGGCAAGATCGAGATCAAACCGGCGTTCTCGATCGTCGAGCTGCCCGAGGACCTCGACCCGGCCGTGCTCGAGAAGCTGTCCGGCACCCGGATCTCCGGCGTCCTGATCGCGATCAAGCCCGACAAGTTCGACCGCAGCCACAAGCGCGGGCACACCGGCCCGACTGGAAGCCCGAACAAGAACTGGAACGCGACTGGAGGGTCGTCGTACTCGGGCGCCAAGAAGCCGCGCCACAAGAAGCACGACCAGTAGCCGCAGCTCCGCTCGTCGAGCCTGTCGAGACGCCGTGAGGAGCCCTATGCTCCCTCCATGCGCCGACTCGCCCTCCTGTTCAGCCTCCTGCTCGGTCTCGCCCTCGTCGCCGGCCCCGCCCAGGCCGCTGCCAAGCCGCTCCCGGTCCAGTACGACTTCATCCCGGGAGCACTGTTCGGCGGGATCCCGGGCTCGAACGCGCCCGGCACCAACGACTGGTCGTGCAAGCCGACCGCGGCGCACCCGAACCCGGTCGTGCTAGTGCACGGCACGCTGGGCAACCGCTCGACGAACTGGCAGACCTACGGCCCGCTGCTGAAGAACAACGGGTACTGCGTGTTCGCGCTGACCTACGGCTCGACCCTCCCGCTGCCCTACCCGGGCGCGTTCGGCGGTCTCGGCGATATCCCGACCAGCGCTGCCGAGCTCGGTGCGTTCGTCGACCAGGTGCTGGCAGCGACTGGCGCCGACAAGGTCGACATCGTCGGGCACTCGCAGGGCACGTTGATGCCGGACTACTGGATCAAGTTCCTCGGCGGTGCCGGCAAGGTCGGCTCGTACATCTCGCTCTCGCCGCTGTGGCACGGCACCGAGCTCACCGGCAGCAGCTCGATGTCGACCGCAGCCTTCGCACCGGGCCTCGACCCTCTGGACCTGGTCGGACCGGCGTTGGGGCAGATGAGCGCCGGGTCGGCGTTCATCACCAAGCTGACCTCCGACGGCGGCGTCCAGGTCCCGGGGATCAACTACGTCAACATCATGACCAAGTACGACGAGCTGGTGAAGCCGTACACGAGCGGGTTCGAGCCTGGCATGACCAACATCGTGCTGCAGGACTACTGCAAGCAGGACTACACCGAGCACTTCGAGATGGCCGCCGACAAGAACGCGTCGATCTTCGTGCTCAACGCGCTCGACCCCGCGCACCCGCGTCCGCTGGTCTGCTCGTTGGTGCTCCCGTTCGTCGGCGGCCTCTAACCCGAGGGGCCTCGGTCTAGGGGCTGCCAGTCGCGGACGGGGTGGCTACGTTCTGCGCTGGTTCGGCCCGAGGCACGAGGCGGTCGTATGCCGAGAGGATCAGGCGGCGGCCCGGCACCTCGATGTAGCGGTGCGCGCCCTCGGCCAGAAACAGCGCCCAGACCACGACGAGGATCACCGCGACGTACCCCCAGTGCCCGGGTGCCGTGTCGACCGTGTTCTTGCCGAAGCCGAAGATCCGGCTGCGGTGCGTGAGGTAGAGGGCGAACGACGCCGTCCCGAGGGTCACCATGAGCGGCGTGGCCAGGATCCGCGCGAAGAAGCCACGATTCGATGCCAGCGACACGATCAGCAGGGCGAACGGGATGGTCCACATCGTGCCGAAGAACGCTGCGCCCAGGGGGCCGTTGTGCGGGTCGCGGAGCGCGCAGCCGACCGGTATCCCGATGACGAGCGCGACCTGCACCAGCTGGGCGAGCCAGGGTGGGAATCGCAGGCCCCGATTGACGGCGAAGGCCAGGCACATCCCGACGGTGAACTCGGGGATCCTGGTCAGCGGGTTGCGGTAGAGCCAGCGGTGCGCCGAGGACGGGTCGGTCGCCGGCAGGTCGGCCCAGCCTTTGAGCGAGAAGATCGCCCAGAGTGTGACCTGGATGGCGAAGGCCAGCGCGCAGAGAGCGAGCAGGCCTCTGATGCCATGGTGGCGGGCGATGTGGGCAACCAGCAGGACCAGGAACGGGAACAGTGCGTAGAGGAACATCTCGACGCAGATGGACCAGCCTGGTCCGTTGTAGACAGCCGCCCCGATGTTCAGGTTGCCCGACCAGGTCTGGATCGCGAGGAACTGGCGGGGCAGGCTCGGGTCCTGAGGGATACCCCGGGTCTCGCGGGTCAGGACGCTGATGATCAGGACGGTCCAGTAGAGCGGCATCACCCTGGCGACGCGGGCGACCCAGAACCGCAGGACGGCTCGTCGGTCGCGCAGGTGCAGGGTCGGGTAGTTGTAGGCGAGAACGAAGCCCGAGAGCATGAAGAACAGCGGTACGCCGATGAACCCGCAGATCGCGATCTCCTGGAGCCACGGTGGCGCGCTGGTCGGGAGACGCGTGTGGTGGACCACGACGGCGATGGCGGCGACCGCCCTCAGGCCGGTGAGCGGGAGGATCTCCGACCGCTTGCTAGCGGTCGGGTGGCCGTCGTGCGTTAGTCCTGTGGTCACCGGCCGAACGGTAGCGCACAGAGGCCCCGGGCAGGCGGGTCAGAATCGGGGGCTGGCGACAGTCGGAGCAATCAGCCGCCGGCGGCGGCTGGGGGAGCCGAGGAGGCAGGCGGAGCGGCATCCGTTGCACGCTTGCGCGGGTAGACCCGGTCGAAGGCAGAGAGGATCAGGCGGCGACATGGCACCTCGATGTAGCGGTGAGCGCCCTCGGCGAGGAACAGCGTCCAGACCAGGATGATCAGCACCGCGACGTAGCCCCAGTGCCCTGGGGCGCTGTCGACGGTCGACTGGCCGAAGCCCGGCAGCCGGCCGCGATGAGTCAGGTACAGGGCGAAGGACGCGGTGCCGAGGGTCACCATCAATGGCGTCGATAGGAACCGGGCGAAGAAGCCGCGGTTTGCCGCCAACGACATGATGAGCAGAGCGAACGGGACTGTCCAAAGCGTCCCGAAGAACGCTGCGCCCAGCGGGCCGTTGTGCGGGTTGCGCAAGGCGCACGCCAGCGGGATGCCGATCACCAGCGCCAACTGGACGACCTGGGAGAGCCATGCAGGGAACTTGAACCCCCGGTTGACGGCGAACGCCATGCACATCCCGACCGTGAACTCCGGGATCCGGGTCAGCGGGTTGCGGTAGAGCCAGCGGTGGGCTGATGACGGGTTGGTCGCTGGCAGATCGGCCCAGCCCTTGGCCACGAAGATCGCCCATAGGGTGACCTGCGCTGCGAAGACGACGGCCGCCACGACGAGCAGCCCCTTCAACCCGTAGTTCCGGGCGACATGCGCGACGAGCAGGACCAGGAACGGGAACAGCGCGTAGAGGAACATCTCGACGCAGATCGACCAGCCTGGCGCGTTGTATACGGTCGCACCGATGTGCAGGCTGCCGGACCAGGTCTGCACGGCGAGGAACTGCCGGGGCAGGCTCGGGTCCTGCGGTACCCCTTCGGTCCCGCGGGTGAGGACGCTGATGAGCAGGACGGTCCAGTACAACGGCATGACGCGCGCGATCCGGGCGACCCAGAAGCGCAGGACGGCGCGCCGGTCACGGAGCTGCAGGGTCGGGTAGTTGTAGGCGAGCACGAAGCCGGACAGCATGAAGAACAGCGGTACGCCGATAAACCCGCAGGTCGCGATCTCCTGCAGCCAGTCGGGGGCACTCGCTGGGAACCGGATGTGGTGGATCACCACGGCGATCGCGGCGACCGCACGCAGACCGGTGAGCGGGAGGATCTCCGACCGTTCGCTCGTCGTCGGGTGTCCGTCGTGGGTCAGTCCAGTGCTCACTGGCCGAACGCTATCGCACGGTTTGGCCACCGGACGGACGCTGGGGAGGTCCTTGAAGGACGGGTGCGGCTCGAGCCGACGGCCGCGATGCCTCACGCCGCGCCTCCAGCGTGCCGTCGATCGATCGAGCCCTTGTATCGTGTCGCATCGGCTCGGATCCGCGAGCCACGGGGCGGTAGCTCAGTTGGTTAGAGCAGACGACTCATAATCGTCCAGGCGCGGGTTCAAGTCCCGCCCGCCCTACTAAGTTCCTGTTTTACTTCGGCTGTCGTGTCGCAGCTTCCCGGCACAGGGGCAGCCCTACGCTCGGGCCATGGACAAGGCAGTCGTCAAGGTCGTCATCTGCTTCGCGATCGGGTTCTTCGTGCTGGCGATCGTGCAGGGGCTGTGGCCGGTGAAGTCGATCAGCGGCGTTTGCGGGTCGGCGTTCTTCCCCAAGAACGGGTCAGACAAGGCGCGTCAGGATGGTCCGGTCACGATCCCGAGCGAGTGCTCGGACCTGCGGACCGAGGCGCTGCGCGGCCCGGTCGAGTCGGTCATCCTGGGCCTGGCGGCTGCCGGTGGCGCGATCACGGTGTCGCGCACTCGCTCCGAGGACTGAGCGCTAGAAGCTGTTCGGTCCGAAGGCCTCCGCTCGAGCGACCAGGTCCGCTGGCGGCTCGGGCGTCTCTGGAGTGCAGTACGGGACCGCTTCGATCGCCAAAGCAAGCCGCGCGTCGGTCCAGCTGATCCGCCTCCCGGCCCGCTCCTCGGCGAGCTCGGGGCGATGCCACCACAGCGCAGGACCGCCGAACGCCGCGAGTTGCGCCCTCCTGACCTCGTAGAACCCGGGGTTGCACTCCCGGGCCCGTTCGATGTTCTCGCGCGTCTGCGCGTCACTCGCTCCTTGGAAGCGGTCGTCGCGCGCGGCCCACGACGTGTGCGCGTCGAGCCAATCCAGCACCAGATCGATCATCCGGGGGAGGCGTGCGACGATCGCGTCGCGCAGCGCGATCGCTGGCGCGTGCCGCCAGGCGATCTCGAACCGCTGCAGCTCGAACGCGAACGGGTCGACGTGGCCGGTGTGCGCGGCCAGGGCGTCGTACGCCGCGATCGTGGCCTCGGCTTGTGCCTGCCGCGCCGGGTCGACGAGCGAGGCCAGCAGGTCGCGGTCGGCGACGAGTTGGTCCCGTCTCGGAGCGACCGATCCGGACAGCGCCTCGCCGAGCGACTCCTCTTCGACCTGCTGCAGGAACGCCGGATAGCTCACCCCGGACCGCCCGATCTCCACGATGCGCGTGACAGCCGCGGCCGCATCCGCCGAGTCCGGTACGCCGCGGAGCTGATCCAGCGACATCTCGTACGCCGCCAACGCCTTGGCCAGCAGCTCCCGGTCGGGCGGGATCGCCGCCGGCGTGCCGGTCGCGGACCCCATGCCGCCGGCCGTCGCCAGCATCGCGCGGGTGTAGGCGTCGGTGAACCGGGTGTAGTAGCCGTCGCTGGCCAGCGTCGCGGAGAACTGGCCGACGTCGCTGAGCTGAACGGCGAGGGCGTCCATCGCGGCCAGGGCGGCGGCCATCTCGTCGATGTCTGGTCCTTGGAGGCCCTGTGCCCGAGCGCCGGCAAGGAGGTCGGCGAAGGTGCCGAGCATGGCCGTGCGCATCGCCGGGTCGATCGCCATCAGTCGGCCTCCTGCCGGACGATCTGTCGGTGCTCGCCGAGGCGCTGGGCGAACACCTCGTCGGTGACCGGCACGAGCCGGCGATGACGCGCTGCGTGTGCGGTCGCCTCGTCGAACCGCCAGCCCGGCTCCTGCTGCTGTGCGGAAGCGACCACCTCCTGCCAGACGCCGTGCTCGCCGGTGGACGCTTCGGCGACGTACCCGTCCAACCGCGAGCGCCAACGAGCCGGCACCCGCGCCGTGCCCCACGCCTCGATGTTCTCCAGGGCAACCAGCGAGGTGGCCCAGAGCCGGGTGATCTCGTCGACGGTGACCGCGTGCGCGCTGCGCTGGGCTGCTCCGGAGCCGAGCGTGGCGAGCGCGGCTGCGTCGGACACGGCATCCAGGCCGGCGAGAACCTCGGCGGGAGCCAGCGCTCGGACCTCCTCGTTGGTGCGTTCGTACAACCCGGCCTGGGCCCGTGCCTGGTCCTCGGCCATTGCCTTGCCGGCCTCCAGCGCGAGCCCACCGTCGAGGATCCGCTGGTGCAGGTCGGCCATCGACGTTGCCTGCTCGACGGCCTCGGCGAGGCGGGCCTCGGCGACGGCGGTCGCGGGGTAGTCGGGCTGCGCGGCAAAGCGTGCCGCCCGCGCCCGGTAGTAGCCGCGGTAGGCCTCGAGCCGCGTGCTCTGGGTGTCCTCGCCGAGTTCCATGCGCCCACTCCACACCACCGCGTGCCCCGAGACCATCGGACCCACCGCCCGGGACGCGTGCGGATCCTCGCCCGGTCACGCTCGTGGGGGAGCGCCCGCTGCCTCGGCGGATGACTCCGGTTGAGTACCGTAGGCTCGTATTTTGCGCGCCAGCAACGACCATGAAGCAGGAGATGAGACATGAGCAACGGGGCGATCGAGCGCCTTGACGTCGGCGACTTCTGGAAGAAGGGCTACGCCGTTCTTCCCGGGGTGTTCACGTCCCAGGAGATCCAGTCCTTCCGCGACGGCGCCAACGCGACGGCCAAGGACGGCGGGGACCTGCTGTCGAACCCGCAGCTGCACACGGTGCTGACGGACGGACGATTGGTGCAGGTCGCCCGCAAGCTGCTGGGCACCGATGTGATCCACTACGGCGGCGACAGCTCGTTCACGATCAACGGCACTCAGCGCGGCTTCCACAAGGACAACACCGACCGCCAGGACGGTGACGCCCCGGATTGGACGCAGGGGCGCTACACCCAGCTGCGGTTCGGGATCTACTGCCAGGACCACACCAAGCACACCGGCGGTCTCAACCTGCGCGAGGGATCGCACGAGGTCTGCAACCTCACCGAGGGCGAGAACCGCTACGTGAAGGTCAAGCCCGGTGACCTCGCCGTGTGGAGCATGCGGATCTCGCACTCCGGCAACGGGATGCTGTTGCGCTGGCCTTTCACAGAGGTGCCGCTGCCTAACCAGCACGACAAGTACCCGTCGTGGAAGGTCACCAAGGCCGATGGCGACCGGATCGCGATCTTCGCCCACCTCGGCGCCGACGACACCCACGCGAAGCGCTACGGCGACTACCTCAAGACCAGGACCTACATGGTCAACATCTGGCGCAAGGGCGGCCTGTACAAGGACGAGGTTCTCGCCGAGGCGGCCGCTGCTGGTCTGAAGGTGCGCGACATGCCTGCCGAGATCATGGACGACCCCGAGGCCGGTCAGAACGCACAGTGGCAGGCATTCCCTTACTGAGCTCGAACGGCCGCGACGCACGGAGCGGGGGGACGGCTGCACTGGCAGCCGTCCCCCCGCCTGGCTCTGGATCAGCTGACCGCCACGCTGGTAGCCAGGTTGGCCGTGACCGTGTTGACCAGGGTCAGACCGGTCGCCGACGCGGAGACGACGACCACCGCAGTGGTGCCCGCAGTCACCGGGATACTCAGACCGCTCGTTGAGCAGCTGCTGGTGCTCCCGATGCCGATGATCCCCGTCAGGACCGGCCCCAGCTGGCACGAGGCGCCCGGGACGGGACTGAGGACCGAGTCCCCCGCCGATGAGGTGTAGAGCTGAGCCGTCAGGGTGATCGACGACCCGATCAACGACAGCGCCACGGTGTTCACGGCCCGTCCGGAGATCGCCGTGACGACACCATCGCGGGGGATCACCTGGGTCGTGCCCAGCGTGGTCGTGTCGATGGTGCCGCCGATCAGCTGGACGCCGTTCGCGGCGTACGAGCCCGACAGCGGCAGTACCGAGGTCGTGCCAGCAAGCCCGCCGAGGATGGTGGTCATCACGCCGGGGGTCGCACCGCTGCTCGCCGAGAAGATGGTGCCCATCCCGTCCGACCCGTCGGTGCCGTCCTTGCCGTCGGTCCCGTCCTTGCCCGGCTCGCCGGGAGCGCCCTGCTCGCCGCTGTCACCCGGGAGACCGTCCTTGCCGTCCTTGCCGTCCTGGCCGTCGGCGCCCTTGAGGCTGGTGCCGATCGCGGGCCACGCTTCAGCGGTCTTCGGGCCATACAGCGTGCTGGTGCTCAGGTCGAGGAAGTAGTCACCGTCGTTGCCGACGATGTCTGCCGGGGCGCTGGTCCCGCTCAGGATGGTGTTGCCATCGGCGCCGGTCGCGCCGTCCTTCCCGTCTGTGCCGCTCATCCCCGGGTCGCCCGGGAGCCCGTCCTTGCCGTCGGTTCCGTCAGCGCCCGGGGTGCCCGCAGTTCCCGGGATGCCCTGGATCCCCGGCGTTCCCGGTACGCCGATCAGGCCGGTGTCGCCCTTGAGGCCCTTGAGGGCCGTGCCTTCGGGCCACGAGCCGGCCGCCTTCGGGCCGTAGAGGGTGCCGGAGACGGAGTCGAAGTAGAAGTCTCCGTTGGCACCGGTTGCCGCACCGGGTGCGACGAGCCCGGAGAGGAGCGACGCGCCAGCGGCGCCTGCAGCTCCCTTGGCTCCGGCCTTGCCGGCAGGTCCGGTCTTCCCGTAGCGGTACCAGCGCAGGATCGTCTCGTTCGCGGTGCACGCGGCCTTGTTGCTGACGATCCGCATCGCGCCGGTCTTGGTCTTGTAGCAGGCGACCACGACGTTATTGCCGTGGTAGCGCTGCTTGACGACCGCGGCGCTCGCGAAAGAGGCCGCGGCGATCATCAGTACTGCGGTAAGGCCGCTGATGATCGCGACTTTCCGAGTCCGTCCAGACATGAAGGTTCCCTCCCAGAAACGTTGGTGAAGAGACAGGCTAATCGTGACAAGACGGACATACCAGGCACTTAGGTCCTGACATGTTCACCCGTTCGGCCGGGCGGGTTCATTCGTTTCGGCTGTGGGCGAGTTCGGCTCGGAGCAGAGTGGGGCACGCATCCTCTCCCCCTCCCGGAGGTCCCCGTGCGCCGTCCTCTCGCGCTGCTCGTCGTCGCTCTCGGTCTCGCTGCCTCGACCGGTCTGGTCGCTCAGCCCGCAGACGCCCGGACCGCGTCGACGCCGCAGGCCGTCAACGGAGCCGCGATCACCCGCACGTTCCGTGCCGCCGTAGCGGCCCTGCCGGTCTCGACCGAGGTCCGTAGCGGCTATGAGCGGAGCAAGTTCAAGCTCTGGGACGACATCGACCACGACTGCCAGAACACTCGGGCAGAGGAGCTGATCGCGGAGTCTAAGAAGAAGACCACCGGCGCCTGCACCATCAAGGCCGGGAAGTGGGTCTCCTACTACGACGACCGGACGTTCACGAAGGCCTCAGGGCTCGACATCGACCACCTGGTCCCGCTCGCCGAGGTCTGGGACTCCGGCGGCCGGGCGTGGTCGGCCGCCAAGCGGGAGGCCTACGCGAACGACCTCTCCGACGCCCGCACGCTGGTCGCGGTCTCAGCCTCGGCGAACCGGTCCAAAGGCGACCGGGATCCCGCGGAGTGGATGCCCGCCGACGGGCGGTGCCAGTACGCGTTGCAGTGGACGGTCGTGAAGACACGCTGGGCGCTGAGTGTCGACGCGGTCGAGAAGGCGACGCTGAAGCACTACGCGAGGATCTGCCCGAAGCGGATGCTCACCACCCACAAGGCGGTCGTGAAGAACATCGGCTCGAGCACGGGCGGGGGCGGCGGGACTGGCGGAGGCTCCGGCGGCGCGGGCCTCGACCCGCGGTTCTCGACGTGCACCGAGGCGAAGGCGCACGGTTACGGCCCGTACGTCAAGGGCGTCGACCCGGAGTACTCCTGGTACGAGGACCGCGACCACGACGGCGTGGTCTGCGAGTAGGCAGGCCTGAGCACTAGGCTCGCCCGCGTGACGATCTTGGGTACGCCGCTCTCCGACCACGCCACCCGCGTCCTGCTGTTGGGCGCCGGCGAGCTCGGCAAGGAGGTCGTGATCGAGTTGCAGCGGCTCGGCGTCGAGACCATTGCCGTCGACCGTTACGCCGACGCGCCCGCGATGCAGGTCGCGCACCGCAGCCACGTCATCGACATGCTCGACCCAGCCGAGGTCCGGCGGGTGATCAAGCTCGAGGAGCCGCACTGGGTGCTGCCCGAGATCGAGGCGATCCACACCGCGACTCTCGTCGAGCTGGAGTCCGAGGGCGTGACCGTGATCCCCACGGCCCGCGGCGTGCAGCTGACGATGGACCGCGAGGGCATCCGCCGTTGTGCTGCCGAGGAGCTGGGTGTGCCGACCTCGGCGTACCGGTTCGCCGGCACCGCGGAGGAGTACGCCGAGGCCGTGGCCGAGGTGGGGATCCCGTGCGTGGTCAAGCCGGTGATGTCCTCCTCTGGCAAGGGGCAGTCGGTGGTTCGGACAGCCGAGCAGGTCCAGGGTGCGTGGGACTATGCGCAGTCTGGCGGCAGGGCTGGGCAGGGTCGGGTGATCGTCGAGGGCTTCGTGCCGTTCGACTACGAGATCACGCTGCTCACGGTCAAGCACGCCGCAACGGAGGGGGGAGCAGACCTGATCTCGTTCTGCGACCCTGTCGGCCACGTGCAG
>DASRRQ010000140.1:0-5662 GCA_035695505.1 Marmoricola sp.
TCATGCCCTGATCCAACAACTCCAAGAACCGAACCCGGGAAGCAGAAGGGCGCCGTCCCCGATAAGGACGACGCCCGTTCTTGTTCTGCATAGCAACTCCTGATCAATCAGGTGTTGCATCGACCCCTAGAACCCAAGAGGCTCGCCCGGGCCTTCGTCAGAACCGCAGGATCAGCGCGCCGCCGAGCCCTCGGTGTAGTCCGAATCGGTCTGCTTCCACGCGAAGTGGGCGCGCAGGGTGCGGCCGGTAGCCTCGATCGAGTGCGCCGCCTCCTCCTCGCGAAGCTTGAGGAACTCCGTGCCGCCGTTGTCCTGGTCCGCGATGAACCGGGTGGCGAAAGCGCCGCTCTGGATGTCGGCGAGGATCGCCTGCATCGACGCCTTCACCTCGGGCGTCACCACGCGCGGGCCGGAGACGTAGTCGCCGTACTCGGCGGTGTCGGAGACCGACCAACGCTGCTTGGCGATGCCGCCCTCCCACATCAGGTCGACGATCAGCTTGAGCTCGTGGAGGACCTCGAAGTAGGCGATCTCGGGCTGGTAGCCGGCCTCGGTCAGGGTCTCGAAGCCAGCCTGGACCAGGTGCGAGACACCGCCGCAGAGGACCGCCTGCTCACCGAACAGGTCGGTCTCGGTCTCCTCGGTGAACGTCGTCTTGATGACGCCGGCACGGGTGCCGCCGATCGCCTTCGCGTACGACTTCGCCAGGTCCCAGGCCTGCCCTGAGGCGTCCTGCTCGACGGCGATGATGTCCGGGATGCCGCGGCCGGCGACGTACTCGCGGCGGACGGTGTGACCCGGGGCCTTCGGCGCCACCATGATCACGTCGACGCCCTCGGGCGCCTTGATGTAGCCGAACCGGATGTTGAAGCCGTGACCGAAGACCAGGGTGTCGCCGGGCGTCAGCGCCGGGGCGATGTCGTCGGCGTACAGCTTCCGCTGATGCTGGTCGGGAGCCAGGATGACGATGACGTCGGCCTCCTCGGCCGCCTCCCGCGGGGTCAGGACGCGCAGCCCCTCCTCCTCGGCCTTCGGGCGGCTCTTGGAGCCCTCCTTCAGGCCGACGCGGACGTCGACGCCAGAGTCACGGAGGTTGAGCGCGTGGGCGTGGCCCTGGCTGCCGTACCCGATCACCGCGACCTGCTTGCCCTGGATCAAGGTCAGGTCAGCGTCGTCGTCATAGAAAATTTCTGCAGCCACCGGGGCTCTCCTTCGGGTTCCGCTCGCTGGTTCGAGCGCGTTTGAGGTTACTTGTACGTCGTGCCGGGCTGGCACTCAGCCCAGGACCTGGGCGCCCGGCCCAGGAACCGGCACCGGGACCGGCCGCAGGGTGCGCTCGCTGATCGAGCGGCCGCCCCGGCCGATGGCGACCAGGCCGGACTGGACGAGCTCGCGGATCCCGAACGGCTCCAGGACCCGCAAGAAGTCCGCGAGCTTGTCGGAGTTGCCGGTCACCTCGAGCGTGATCGCTTCGGTGGCCACGTCGACCACCCGCGCCTTGAAGAGCTGGACCACGTCGAGCACCTGCGAGCGGGTCTCGACGTCGGCCTTCACCTTCACCAGCAGCAGCTCGCGCTCGATGGACTCGCGATCGTCGAGCTCGACGATCTTGATGACCTCGATCAGCTTGTTGAGCTGCTTGGTGACCTGCTCGAGCGGCGACTCCTCGACGTTGACCACGATCGTCATCCGCGAGATCTCGGCATGCTCGGTCGGGCCGACGGCAAGGGAGTCGATATTGAAGCCTCGGCGCGAGAACAGGCTGGAGACCCGGGCCAGGACGCCCGGCTTGTTCTCCACCAGAACCGACAGGGTGTGGACGGTCACAGGTCATCCTCCTCGAATTTGGGCGCGAGATCGCGGGCGTACTTGATCTCGTCGTTAGACGTGCCCGCAGCCACCATCGGCCAGACCATCGCGTCGCGGTTGACCCGGAAATCGACGACCACCGGCACGTCGTCGATCTCCATCGCCTTCTTGATCGTCGCGTCTACGTCCGAAGCGTTGTCGCAGGACAGCCCGACGGCTCCGTAGGCATCGGCGAGCTTGACGAAATCGGGCACCCGCCGAGCCGGCCCGGTGTGCAGGTCGGTGTTGGAGTAGCGGCCGTCGTAGAACAGCGTCTGCCACTGGCGCACCATGCCGAGAGACTCGTTGTTGATGATCGCGACCTTGATCGGGATGCCCTCCAAGGTGCAGGTGGCGAGCTCCTGGTTGGTCATCTGGAAGCAGCCATCGCCGTCGATCGCCCAGACCGTCGTATCCGGGCAGCCGACCTTGGCGCCCATTGCAGCGGGGACCGAGAAGCCCATCGTCCCCAACCCACCGGAGTTGATCCAGGTATTGGGGTTCTCGAAGCCGACGTAGTGCGTCGCCCACATCTGGTGCTGGCCGACACCCGCGCAGTAGATCGACTCCGGCCCGCTGATCTGACCGAGACGCTCGAGCACGTACTGCGGCGCCAGGCCCTCGGCGGGCGTGTCATAGCCGAGCGGGTACTGCTCCTTGACTCCGGCGAGGAACTTCACCCAGGCCTCGAAGTCCCCGGTGGCCCCCTGCTCCTGCTCGGCAGTGATCGCCACGATCAAGTCGGCGATCACCTCGCGGCAGTCGCCGACGATCGGGACGTCGACAGCCCGGTTCTTGCCGATCTCGGCCGGGTCGATGTCGGCGTGGATGACCTTCGCGCCGGGCGCGAAGGAGTCCAGGTTGCCGGTGACCCGGTCGTCGAAGCGGGCGCCCAGGCTGATGATCAGGTCGCTCTTCTGCAGACCCGCCACCGCCGCGACGGTGCCGTGCATGCCGGGCATCCCGAGGTGCTGGGGGTGGCTGTCGGGGAATGCGCCCCGCGCCATCAGCGTCGTGACGACCGGCATCCCGGTCAACTCCGCGAGCATCCGCAGCTCCGAGGACGCACAGGCCCGGATCACGCCGCCGCCGACGTAGAGCACCGGCCGGCGCGACTCCAGGATCAGCTTCGTTGCCTCGCGGATCTGCTTGGCGTGCGGGCGCGCGACCGGGCGGTAGCCGGGCAGGTTGAGCTCAGTGGGCCACTGGAACTCGGTCATCGCCTGCAGCGCCGACTTCGCAACGTCGACGAGCACGGGGCCGGGTCGGCCGGTCGAGGCGAGATAGAACGCCTCGGCGACCGTGCGCGGGATCTCGGCCGGGTCGGTGACCAGGAAGCTGTGCTTGGTGATCGGCATCGTGATGCCGCGGATATCGGCTTCCTGGAACGCGTCCGAGCCGATCGAGGCGGCCGGGACCTGGCCGGTGACAGCGACCATCGGGACCGAGTCCATGTAAGCGTCGGCGATCGGGGTGACCAGGTTGGTCGCACCAGGGCCGCTGGTGGCCATACAGACGCCCACCCGGCCGGTCGCCGCGGCGTACCCCTGCGCAGCGTGGCCGGCGCCCTGCTCGTGGCGTACCAGGATGTGCCGGATCGAGGAGTCGTAGAGCGGGTCGTACGCCGGGAGGATGGCACCACCCGGGATGCCGAAGATGTTCTCGACGCCTGCGCTCTCCAGCGACTTGATCAGGCTCTCTGCGCCGGTGACCTGCGTCCCGGTGCCGCCCTGCTCACTCATATCCAACCTTCGTCTGTCGTAGCCGTGCCCAACAAGCAGTCTTCACACAAGATCCATCCAACAAAAAACCCCTCGGCCATCATGGCAACGAGGGGCGGACGCGTGTGCGGAAAGGCCGAAGCCTCAGCTCACGCGTCGCGTGCGTACAAGAAGATCAAAACGCATGGCTCCATCTTGCCCTCGGAGCGCGGCGGGCTCAACTACCTGAGCCTGCCGTCCCATCATCTGGGACGAGCGTCCCGCAACGCGGACCGCTGCTCGCCCGCATCGTCGAAGTTGCCGGGGTCCAGCCACACCTCGAACGCACTCCGGACGGCAGGCCACTCGGCGTCGGTGATCGAGAGCCAATCGGTGTCGCGGTTGCGGCCCTTGTAGACGACGGCGTTGCGGAAGGTGCCCTCGTAACGGAAGCCGAACCGCTCCGCGGCGCTCCTCGACGGCCCGTTCAGCGAGTCGCACTTCCACTCGTAGCGCCGGTACCCGAGGTCGTCGAAGGCGTGCTTCATCATCACGAACATTGCCTCGGTCGCGGCCGTGGTCCGCTGCAGCTCCGCGGCCAGGGCGATGGCGCCGACCTCGACCGAGCCGTTCGTGTGATCTAGGCGCAGGTACGACGCGGTGCCCACGCCCCGCCCGTCGGGACGGCAGATCACCAACGGCACTGCGGACGGGTCCGCGGCGAGTCCGTCGAGCCACGCAGCCAGCCCGGCCGGCTCGTCGAGGGGTGGCGTGGCCAGGTAGGTCCACAGGCTGGCCGGCGAGCGGACCACGGTCGCGTCGTACAGGGCGTCGCGGTGGGCGTGCGACCACGGCTCGAGCCGGACCGTCCGGCCGATCAGGGTCACCGGCTCGACCTGCGGCCGCGGAGTCCAATCGACCAGGTCGCCGATCGGCTGGCCGTACTCGTTGGTGCGGCTCACTGAAAGCTCACGAAGGAGACCTTCGGCCTGATCGCCAGCACCCTCGCCGGAGTCATCCGGGGCACGTCCTGGTGGTAGAAGAGCTTGAATCCCAGCACGAACTGGGCAGGGTCGGCGACCGCGTGGAACGTCGAGAGCTTCTCCCCCGGCGGTCCGAAGCCGTCGACATGCTGGACCATCGCGAGATGCGCACGCGGCTGGATCCGCGCGATGTTGCGGATCATCGAGGTGCGGAACTCGTGCAGCATGAAGACCTTCTGCGGCAGCCTGTCCGCCGCAGTCAACTGGTCGAGCCACAGCGAGGTCCGGTTCACCTCCGCAGCGGAGACCGAGCCGATCACGTGCGCCGGCACCTGGTGCGGCCCCATCCGCCACTCCGGGTCCAGCGCCAGTCCCACCCAGGGGTCCTTGAGCGCCCAGGCCCAGCGCTTGGCGACGCTCAGGAAGTCAGCTCGCCCGGTCTGGAGGTCGAGGATCACCAGCGCGCCGTGCCGGTGCGCAGCCTCGATGTAGGCGCTGACCTCGGCACGCGGGATGTCGGAGCTGTACGTGCCGTGCGGTCCCGGGTGGGCGTGCACCACGGTCGCGATCAGCTCGAAGACCGGCTGGACCGTGCGGCCTCCGCGGGCGAAGGGGGCCGCAGCCTTCAGCAGCCTGGGCATGATCCGGTCCGGCGAGGCCTCACCGAGGACGCCGAGCGACCCGGTTCCTGCGGTCCCGTAGTACGCGACCAGCACCCGCCCCGGGGTGAAGATCGTGGTCTGGCCGTCCGGCAGCGAGCTCGGGTAGTCGGGCAGCGAATCTGAGGGCGGAGGGTCGGTAGGTGCAGTCGAGGACGGCGCGGACGGCCTCCTCCCTCGTGGTGGCGGCGAACCGGGCGGATAGGCGTACCAGCCGCACGCACCCCGGGAACGGGCGCAAGGATCGCGCCGTTGGTGCCGGTCCCCCGTGGAGTCCCCGACCGCCGCGATCACCAGCAGGAACGCCGCGAGCATCAGCGTGATCATGTAGAGCGGGATCCAGTCGACACCGGCACGCCGGGCCGCGGACTCGTCGGGAGGAGGGAGGTCGGTCGCCACCCCACCATTCGACACCAGGACCGGTCGCCAGGCCCACCGAGTTGTCGAACCCGGTCCTCAGCCGCCCGCTAGC
>DASRRQ010000141.1:0-40123 GCA_035695505.1 Marmoricola sp.
CGGGCAGCTACCCGCCGTACGCCGTGACTAAGCCCGAACTCAACGGACCTCAAGCCCCAACTCAACGGACCTCAAGCCCGAACTCAACAAGCCACAAGCCCGAACTCAACAAGCCACAAGCCCGAACTCAACGGGCGAAGGCGTCCAGGACCTGCTTGTCGGACAGGCCGTAGTCCTTGAGGTCGTCCTTGTGCGATGGCGCCGCCTTGCCCTCGCGAGCCTCGCGGTCGATCTCAGCGACGGCCGCCTCGGCCTCCGGCGTCCAGTCCAGGCTGAACTGGTCGTAGACGCGGCGGGTCACGCCGACTTGGTCCTTGACGAGGTCGCCGAACGCGATGTCGATGAACTGGTCCGGGTTGTACTTGCCACGCGCGTCGTGGAACGTGTGGAACGCCCGCGACCACAGGTCGAGCTGGGTGTGCCCGATGACGCCGCCGACGTAGGTGTCGGACTGGCCGACGGTGGTCTCGGCCGACAGCGAGCATGACGAGGCGATGCAGGTGATCGGCTCGCGGTGGGTGTAGACGATCAGCGCGTCCGGGTAGACCGTCATCAGCGCGTCGAGGCCGCTCATGTGCGACGGGTTCTTCAGCACCCAGCGCTTGTCCTGATCATTGAGCCCGACCAGTTGCAGGTTCTGCTTGTGCCGCGCATACGCGTCGGTCCAGTCCTGGTCCTTGAGCCACTCGGTGTAGCGCGGGATGTTCGCCAGCGACTCATACGAGTTGGACTTGCCGGTCTGCCGCAGCAGCCGCCAGCACTCCTCGACCGTGGTGGCATCCATGTAGTGGATCCCCATGAACTCCGGCTGCTCGATGTGATGCGCCGTGAACGCCTGCTGCATGGCGTTGAAGATCGGGTCGGACTCCCACGTGTCCCGCGGCGGCCGCGGCTGCGGGTACTGCGTCAGCCACATCTCCAGGCCCTGGGAGGCAGGGTCGGCGTGCAGCAGCCGGTGCAGGATCGTGGTGCCGGTGCGCGGCAGCCCCATCAGGAAGATCGGGCGCTCGATCTTGACCTCGGCGTGCTCGGGGTGCGCGGCGAACTGCGCCTGGGTCAGCAGGATCCCGACCAGCGCGCTCTTGACCTCCGAACGGTGGAAGTAGTTGCCGCGCGGGGTCAGACCGGCCTCAGGCGAGGCCAGGTCCTCGGTGAGGACCCTCAGGCCCTCCTCGTGCAGCGTCCCACCGAAGTCGTCCATCCCCGTGGTCCGGACGGCGGCCGCGACGATGTCCTCGTAGCTGCCGACGTCCGGGCGCTCCCGGGTCATCACGTTCTGATTTGATGCTGCGTCGTTCATGTCTGCGTCCTAGGTTGCGACGTCTCGACAGGCTGGTCGACCGGTCGTCGAGCCTGTCGAGACGTGGTGACGTGGTGACGTGCCTGCTTAGTCGTGGAACTCGCCGCAGTCGACGGTCAGCATCTGACCGGTGACCGCGGAGGCCAGGTCGCTGGCGAGGAACAGGGTCGCACGGGCGACCTCTTCGGACGAGGCGAGCCGCTTGAGGTCGGTCGGCGCCGCCTTCTCGGCGTACACCTGCTCGTGGGTCTTGTTCTCGACCGCGCCGAGGAAGTCGAAGTAGCCGCGGTTGACGTCCTCGTAGATGTACGACGGGGCGACGCTGTTGACCCGGATCCCGCGCGGGCCGAGCTCCGTGGCCAGCGAGGAGGCGAGGTGCTCCAGGGTGCCCTTGCTCAGCTTGTAGCCGGCGTACTCGGGCTGGCTGGAGAACGAGACGCACGAGTTGAGCATGATGACCGAGCCCTTGGACTCCGACAGCGCGTCGGCGAACAGCGCCGAGAGCCGCAGCGGCGCGAACACGTTGGTCTCGTTGACCTTGGCCAGTGCGGAGATCTTGATCTGCGTGATCGGGTCCATCGGCGGGATCGCGAAGGCGTTGTTGATGACGCAGTCGACCCGGCCGAACGCCTCCAGGGTCTTGTCGCGCAGGTTGACGCGCGAGTCCTCGTCGGTCACGTCGGTGACGACCTTGATCACCTTGCGGCCGAGGCCCTCGATGATCTCGCCGACCTCGTCGAGGCGCGACGCGGTCCGGCTGGCGATCACCAGGTCGGCGCCCATCTTGGCGGCCTCGACGGCGAGCGAGAGCCCGAGGCCCGGGCCGATGCCGGAGATGACGAGCACCTTGCCGGCCAGCACCTGGGCCGGCTGGTAGCGGTCCTCGATCGAGGTGTCGTGGGCTTCTGCGTAGCCAAGGTCGCTCAAGAGATCATCCTTCGGGCAATGCCGACCTGGCGGGCGGCGATTCGGGTGGAGTACTGCTCGGGTGAGACCCGGTTGTCTTCGTAGTGGGGCAGGTGCTGCGGTACGTCGGCGAAGTCCACGAGCTCGACGCGCGGACCGTCGTCGGCACTCAGCGGTCGGGCGATCCGCTGCCAGCGCAGCATGATCACGCCCTTCGTGTGCCCGGTGGTGTCGAGCCAGTTGGCGATCCCGGGGTTCTGGGCGCTGATCACGTACCGGTAGCAGCCGTCGGGGTCCGCCTGCGACTGCGCCCCGGTCAGTGAGGACTGGTAGTGCTCGTAGTCGGTCGAGACGTACCACTTCGAGCCGATCTGGATCGCCTGGTACGGCGCGGCCTCGCAGACCGGGACGGTGACCACGAGGGCCTGGTCGTCGCTGAGGTCGTAGTGGCCCAGCGAGGAGTACTGCGACGCGAGCCCGCCCGGCGTCGACTTCGGGACCGTCAGGGTGTTGACCGGCTCCTTGTAGGTGAACCATTCCGGGAAGGAGAACCAGGTCTTGATCTTGCCGACCAGCATCTTCGCCGCGACGCCGTACCGCTTGGCGACCTTGTCCATCGCGAACGGCTCCCGCGGGGTGCCCGCGGTGTCGAGTCGCTGGATCCGAATCGTGCCGCGATCCTCGGAGTTCCAATCGTTGAAGACCTCGCGGATGATCAGCGTCGAGCCCTTCTTCAGGCCCATCTCCGGGCCGAAGCGCCAGCTGAACGTGCCGTCGGCCGCAACGTCGAGCTCGCGGTCGTCGAACGCCGCCAGCGACGTCGGCGAACCGTCGGCGGAGTAGTTGCCGTCCATCACCTGGAACGACAGGTCCGTGGTCGTGCCGCGCACGCCGGACACCTCGTACGTCGCGCCCTCGTCGAGGTAGGCGTTGAAGTAGACCGCGTCCGGGTTGTCGAGGCCCTGGCGGGCGTACTGGTGCGTCGGGTTGACCAGCACCGGGTGCACGAGGTCGTAGTCGAAGGCCATCTGCAGCGAGCTGCGGATGCTGCCGGCGAGGTAGTCGTAGCCCTCGGCCCGCTCCTGCTCGGTGATCTCGAACGGCGGGTTCGCGATCAGAGCCTCGGCCTCGGCGACGGCGTCGGTGAAGGCCTTGGTGACGTCAGCGCTCACAGGGCGACCTTGCTGATGATGTTCTCGGCGTACTTGTTGAGGTTGTCGATCTTGGTCTGCAGCGGCTCGGTGTCCGGGCCCATGATGTAGGGCACCCGGAAGCCGACGATGCAGTCGGTGACGCCCTTGTCTTCGAGGCGCTTGATGCCGTCGACGGTGTAGGCGTCGTACGAGATCACGTGGACCTCGAAGTCATCGCGGGTGTCGCCCTCCTCCTTGCGGATCTCGGCCAGGCGGACCAGCATCTTGTCGAGCTCCTCGCCGTCGCCGCCGGCGTGCATCCAGCCGTCGCCCTTGACGACCGCGCGCCGCAGCGCTGCGTCGGCATGGCCGCCGACGAGCAGCGGGATCTTCTCGGTCGCGCCCGGGCACTGCTTGAGTGAGGCGATGTCGTAGAACTCGCCGTGGTACTCGAAGAACTCGCCCGTGGTCAGCCCGCGCAGGATGTCCATGCACTCGTCCATCCGCTTGCCGCGCCGCGCCCAGTCCACGCCCATGGCGTCGAAGTCCTCGGGCCACGGCGAGATGCCGACGCCGAGGCCGAGGCGGTTGTTGGAGAGGAACGCGAGCGACGAGGCCTGCTTGGCGGTCAGCACTGGCGGCCGGATCGGCAGCTTCAGCACGAACGGCGTCAGCCGCAGCGTCTCAGTCACCGCGAACAGGTGGGCGCAGAGGATCATCGTCTCGATGAACTCTTTGCCGTCGATGAAGTTCCGGTCCCCGGTGTCGGTGTAGGGGTACTTCGAGTCCGACTCCTTGGGGAAGATCACGGAGTCGGCGATGGTCATCGACGTGTAGCCGGCCGTCTCGCAGGCCTGAGCGAGCGGGGCGTAGTACTCGGCCTTGGTCATGCCTTCGGCAAAGGAGAATCTCATGGGAACCTTCCGGTTATTGAGCCTGTCGAAATATAGAACGTGTTCCAGTTTGCTGGCTAGAGTGCAGCAGGACCTGTCACGCCTTTTTTCTGAAGGCGTCTCTCGCCGCACGCCGACCAGGAGGCACCCCATGGACCTGCAGGAACTCTCCGACCGCACCGAGATCCGCGACGCCATCACCAACTACACGTTCGGGATCGACCTTGCGGAATGGGATCGCCTCGACACGGTGTTCACGCCGGATGCGGCGATCAACTATGTCGAGTCTGGCGGGATCGAGGCCACCTTCGCCGAGGTGAAGCCGTGGCTGATCGAGAATCTCGCGATGGCGCCGAGCCGGGTGCACATGATCGGCCAGATCGACTTCGTGCCGCTTCCCGACGGTGAGATCGGTGCCAACGCCTACTTCCACAACCCGATGACGTTCGACTTCGGGCCCGACTCGAAGTTCCCTGTCGAGGTCACCGGGATCTACCGGCACACCTTCACCCGCACCGCCGCCGGCTGGCGCTCGCGCACGCTGCACGAGACCGTGCTGTGGCGCCGCGGGTTCGAGGCGCTCGGCGTCTGAGTCCTCGGTCATCGAGCTTGTCGAGATGCGGTGAGAGAGGCAGCGACTACGTGGACAAGAAGCCCAAGGGGATCGACGAGCCGGGCGCGGTGAGGTTCATGAAGGTGATGGCCGCGGTGAACGTGTGGCTGTTCCGGCGTACCGGCGGCCGGATCGGGTCGCACTGGCGGATCGGGGCGGGGTTCCGCAACCCGGTACCGATCTGCCTGGTCGAGCACATCGGGCGCAAAACGGGCCTGCCCCGGACGACGCCGTTGGTCTACCTCGCTGACGGCCCGGACGTCGTTGTGGTCGCCTCGCAGGCCGGGAGGCCGGAGAACCCGATGTGGTTCGGCAACGTGCGCGCGAACCCGGACGTAACGGTGCAGATCGGGCGGATACGGCGCTCGATGCGCGCCCGGGTCGCCGGCGAGGCCGAGCGGGCCGAGCTGTGGCCGAGGCTGGTCGCCCTCTACCCGGACTACGACAGCTACCAGTCGTGGACCGAGCGGGTGATCCCGGTCGTGGTGCTCGAGCCGCGCTGACCGCTGCGGACCGGCAAGCGCCGATTCGCCCTCGGCCCCTATCCTTGGCGTCGTGTCTGACCACGAGCCGGATCGGGACCGGCAGCAGCAGATCCTGATGGCCGTCTTGAAGTTCGTCGGGATCGTCGTCGGGATCTGCCTCGCCATCGGCCTGGTGACCTGGGTGGTGGTGAAATCGCTCGATCTGAACGACGACGGCACCGGCACATCGAACTCCGTCGGCCCCGTCCAGCCGATCACCCCGCTGCCGACCACGGCGCTGCCGTCGCCGACCGAGTCGGACGACCCCTCGGACACGGCCAGCCCGTCGGAGACCGACTCGATCCCGCCGTTCGCGACCGAGAGCCCCGGCTCCACGGCGCTCTTCCTGACGGCCTCGCCGGTCTTCGTGCAGAGCGAGGAGCGGATCAACCTGACGGGATCGTGGCCCGGGCACGACTCGGTGTCACTGCTGGTGCAGCGCTTCGAGAACGGCGCCTGGGCAAACTTCGGCGTTCAGGTCGAGGTCGACATCGGCACCTTCGCGACGTACGTGCAGACCGGCCACCAGGGCGACAACAAGTTCCGGGTCTACGACCCGTCGTCCGGTACGGCGTCCAACCCGGTCACAGTGACGGTCGGCGAGTAGGCCAGGGGACCCTGCTCAGGGGATCCAATCGAACGTGCTCGGGTTCGGCCCACGCCGGCCGGACTCGCCGCGGTCGAGGGCGGTGATGGCGGCCAGATCGTCGGGGCCGAGCTCGAAGTCGAAGATGCCGGCGTTCTCGCGCATCCGCTCGGGCGAGAGCGTCTTGGGGAAGACGATGTCGCCGCGCTGGATGTGCCAGCGCAGCGTGACCTGCGACGGCGTACGGCCGAGCTTGCCGGCGATCCCGGTGATCACCGGGTCGTCGAGGACAGCGCCCTGGGCGATCGGAGACCACGCCTCGGTGAGGATCCCGGCGGCCAGGTCGGCCTCGCGGACCTCCTCGTTCCCGAAGTACGGGTGCACCTCGATCTGGTTCACCGCCGGCACGGCGGCAGTCTCGGCGGCGAGCCGGATGAGGTGGTCGACCTGGAAGTTCGAGACGCCGATCGACCGGGCCCGCCCGTCCTCCTTGAACTCGATCAGCGTCTCCCAGGTCGAGACGTAGTCGCCGTCGTACTTCGTCGGCAGCGGCCAGTGGATCAGGAACAGGTCCACGTGGTCGGTGCCGAGGCGCTCGAGGGACTTGGCGAACTCGTCGCGCGCATCCTGCGGCCGGTGGAAGCCGTTGTTCAGCTTGGTCGTGAGGTAGACCTCGCCGCGGGCCAGGCCCGAGGCGGCCAGTGCCTCGCCGACGCCCTGCTCGTTGCCGTACATCTGAGCGGTGTCGATGTGCCGGTAGCCGGCCTCGAACGCATCGCTGGTCACCTTCGCCGTGTCCTTCGGCGGCACCTGGAAGACCCCGAAGCCGAGCTGGGGGATGGTGTTGCCGTCGTTGAGGGCGAGGACCGGACCGGGATCGGAAGAAGTCATGTCAGGCATGACAAGGGCGGAGCGTGGCGTATTCCCCCGCCACGCCGACGAGCTCCGGCGACGACTCGACCGCAGCGGCCGGCGTACGCCGGGTGAGCCGCTGGCCGGCTAGGACTCCGCCGATGACCAGTGCCATCCCGATCGCCTGGGGCGCGCCGAACACCTCGCCGGCGAAGACGATCCCGAGCAGCGTGCCGACGACCGGGTTGACCAGGCCGATCAGCGACGCGGCGCCGGCGGGCATCCGGGACAGCCCGCGGAACCAGCAGAAGTAGGCCAGGGCGGTGCCGGCGCCGGCCAGCCAGACGAATCCGGCGACGGCCTTGCCGTCCAGCGCGGGAGGGGCGCCTTCGACCAGCAGCGCGACGGGCAGCAGGGCGAGACCGCCGACGACGAGCTGCCACGAGACCACTGTCAACATGTCCGTTGGAGCCTCCCAGCGCTTGATCAGCACGAACCCGACGGCCGAGACGATGACCGAGCCGAGAGCCGCGAGCAGGCCGAGGGTGTCCACCTGGCCGGGGCTTCGCAGGACCAGCAGGGCCACGCCGACGAGGCCGACCAGTGCTGCGCCGACCCGTAGGACCGGCGGCTTCTCGCCGATCACCGGCCAGGCGAGGCCCATCACAGCCAGGGGCGAGGTCGCCTGCAGGGTGGCGGCGAGGCCGCCCGGCAGGTGGTACGCCGCCAGGAAGATGAGCGGGAAGAAGAGGCCGATGTTGCACAGGCCGAGGACGATCGACTTCCACCACCAGTCGCCGCGGGGCAGCTCGCGGCGGAAGGCGAGCAGGACCAGGCCGGCAGGGAGGGCGCGGACTGTCGCCGCGAACAGCGGGCGGTCCGGCGGCAGGAAGTTCTCGGTGACGATGTACGTCGTACCCCAGGCGAGTGGTGCGACGGCGGTCATCAGCACGGTACCGATGGTGGAGGAGTTAGTTTCCATGGAAAGTACATTAGTTTCCATGGAAGGTAATATCAACCCCATGAGCAAGAATTCTTCCGAGCAGCCCCCGGACGGCGTGGACCGGATCGTCGCGCAGTGGGCAGTCGAGCGACCTGATCTCGACACCCGCCCGATGGGGGTCGTCGGTCGGATCCACCGCGTCGCCGACCTGCTCGACGCAGGCCTTCGCCCGCCGTTCGCGGCAGAGGGCCTCGGCAACGGCGACTTCGACGTGCTCGCCTCATTGCGCCGCGCGGGGGCGCCGTACCGGCTCAGCGCCGCCGACCTGTCGGCCACGATGATGGTGACCTCGGGGGCTGCGACCAAGCGGGTGGACCGTCTCGCTGCCGCCGGCCTGGTGACCCGGACCGTCGCCGAGCATGACGCCCGGGGCCGCCTCATCGAGCTCACCCCGCTCGGCTTCGAGGTCGTCGACCGGGTCGTCGTGGCGCACTGGGCCAACGAGGACCGCCTGCTGGAGGCTCTGGACGCTGGCGAGCGCGACCAGCTGACGGGCCTGCTGCGCAAGCTGCTGCTCTCCCTGGAGTAGGGCTGGGCGGGTGACCGCCGTTGGTTGAGCCTGTCGAAACTGGGGCGATCAAGAATATTTCCTCGATCCGGAACATCCCCGCCTAGTGGTGAGTTAGAACCCATGACAGAAGTTGAGTTGATCTGACTCAAGTTATTTGTCAAACTCGGCCGGCGCGGCACACGATGGCCCGAGCAGCCGAGGCTGCATCCCAGCTTGCACAACAGATGCCCGGAACTCATCCGGGCCCACAACGGAGGTAACCCAACATGGCACGTGCGGTCGGCATCGACCTCGGTACGACGAACTCGGTCGTAGCGGTCCTCGAAGGTGGAGAACCCACCGTCATCGCGAATGCTGAAGGTGCGCGTACGACCCCGTCCGTCGTCGCCTTCGCCAAGTCCGGCGAGGTCCTCGTCGGCGAGGTCGCCAAGCGTCAGGCGGTCACGAACGTCGACCGCACCATCCGGTCGGTCAAGCGCCATATGGGCACCGACTGGAAGACCAAGATCGACGACAAGGACTTCACGCCTCAGCAGATCAGCGCATTCGTGCTGCAGAAGCTGAAGCGCGACGCGGAGGCCTACCTCGGCGAGACCGTGACCGACGCGGTCATCACGGTCCCGGCGTACTTCTCCGACGCGCAGCGTCAGGCGACCAAGGAGGCTGGCGAGATCGCCGGCCTGAACGTCAGCCGGATCGTCAACGAGCCCACCGCCGCCGCTCTGGCGTACGGCCTGGACAAGGGCGACGCCGACCAGACCATCCTCGTCTTCGACCTCGGCGGCGGCACGTTCGACGTGTCCCTGCTCGAGATCGGCGAGGGCGTGGTCGAGGTCAAGGCCACCAGCGGCGACAACCACCTCGGTGGTGACGACTGGGACCAGAAGATCGTCGAGTGGATGACGAAGAAGTTCAAGGACGGCAACGGCGTCGACCTCGCGGCCGACAAGATCGCACTGCAGCGTCTCCAGGAGGCGGCGGAGAAGGCGAAGATCGAGCTGTCCAGCTCGGCCGAGACCACCATCCACCTGCCGTACATCACCCACGGCGAGTCCGGCCCGCTGCACTTCGAGGAGAAGCTCACCCGCGCCGAGTTCCAGAAGCTCACCTCAGACCTGCTCGAGCGGACCAAGAAGCCTTTCCAGCAGGTACTCAAGGACGGCGGCGTCGAGGTCTCCAAGATCGACCACGTCGTGCTCGTCGGCGGCTCCACCCGGATGCCGGCCGTCAGCGACGTCGTCAAGGAGCTGCTCGGCGGCAAGGAGCCCAATAAGGGCGTCAACCCGGACGAGGTCGTCGCTGTGGGCGCCGCGCTCCAGGCCGGCGTGCTCAAGGGCGAGGTCAAGGACGTGCTGCTGCTCGACGTGACCCCGCTGAGCCTCGGCATCGAGACCAAGGGCGGTGTCATGACCACCCTGATCGAGCGGAACACCACCATCCCGACCAAGCGGTCCGAGGTCTTCACGACCGCTGATGACAACCAGCCGTCGGTGGAGATCAAGGTCGCCCAGGGCGAGCGTCAGATGTGGGCGCAGAACCAGGCGCTCGGCAACTTCGAGCTCACCGGCCTGCCGCCGGCTCCGCGGGGCATCCCGAAGATCGAGGTGACCTTCGACATCGACGCCAACGGCATCGTGCACGTCGCCGCGAAGGACCAGGGCACCGGCAAGGAGCAGTCGATGACGATCTCCGGCGGCAGTGCCCTGTCGAAGGACGACATCCAGCGGATGGTCGCGGACGCCGAGCAGTACGCCGAGGAGGACGCGAAGCGCCGCGAGGCCGTCGAGGTCCGCAACCAGGGCGACAGCCTCGTCTACAGCACCGAGAAGTTCCTCTCCGAGAGTGGCGAGAAGCTCCCCGAGGACGTGAAGACCGAGGTCACCGTCGACGTCGACGCCCTCAAGGCGCTGCTGGCCGACGAGAATGCCGAGGCCGACGCCCTGACCGCTGCGATCACCAAGCTCGGTGAGTCCAGCCAGAAGATGGGCGCCGCCCTGTACGCGGCAAGTGAGGCTGAGGGCGCGTCCGACGCTCCTGAGGCCGCGGTCGGCGAGGACGATGACGTCGTCGACGCCGAGATCGTGGATGAGCCGATCGAGGACGAGGGCAAGTGACCGACAGCCAGCCCACCCCTGAGCCGGAGGAGACTCCGGCTCAGGGTGCGGACGACCTGGGGGTCACGGTGCCGGACGACATCTCCGGCATCGACAACCTGCTCGAGGAGGGCGGGCCGCTCGAGCCCCAGGACGTCGTCGACGTCGAGGCTCCGCTCAGTGTTCCGGTCGACCCGCTCGAGGCCGCGCAGCAAGAGGCCGCGGAGCGCACCGCTGACCTTCAGCGCTTGCAGGCCGAGTTCCTCAACTACAAGAGGCGCGTCGACCGTGATCGGGACCTGGTCCGGGAGAACGCGGTCTTCGCCGTGCTGACCCCGATGCTCGACGTGCTCGACAATCTCGACCGCGCGCGCGAGGCCGGCGAGCTCGAAGGCGGGTTCAAGGGCGTCGCGGAGCAGCTGGAGCGGATCGTGTCCGGTCTCGGCCTGACCCGGTACGGCGCGGCCGGAGACGCGTTCGACCCGGCGCAGCATGAGGCTCTGTCGCACGTCGGCAGCGATCCCGGTGTCAGCGTGCCGACCTGCCAGCTGATCGCCAAGGCCGGCTACAAGATCGGCGACCGCGTCGTACGCGCGGCGCAGGTCTTGGTCGTCGACCCGGAGTGACGGACCAGATCTCGACAGGCTCCATCAGCGGTTGGTCGAGATAGCCATCAAGCTCGTTCGTCGAGCTTGTCGAGACGTGGTGAGGAGGGGTGCATGAGTAACGCAGACTGGGCGAACAAGGACTTCTACAAGGTCCTCGGCGTCGCCAAGGACGCAGACACTGCCGCCATCAAGAAGGCGTACCGCAAGCTGGCGCGGGAGAACCACCCCGACTCCAACCCGGGCAACGCGGCCGCGGAGGCTCGCTTCAAGGAGGTCGCCGAGGCGAACGACGTCCTCAGCGACGCCGCGAAGCGCACCGAGTACGACGAGATCCGCACCTACGGTGGCGGTTTCGGCGGCCAGCCCGGGGCCAACTTCGGGGGCGGAGGATTCGACCTCTCCGACCTGTTCGGCGGCATGTTCAACGGCGGTGGCGGCCCTCGCGGCGGGCAGCGTCGCGCCACCCGCGGCTCCGACTTGGAGACCGACGCCTCCATCTCGTTCACCGATGCGCTCGAGGGCTCGACGATCACCTTGCGGCTGTCCGCGGACTCGGCCTGCGAGACCTGCCGGGGGACCGGCGCGAAGCCCGGCACCAAGCCGCACGTCTGCCCGACCTGCGGCGGGTCCGGCATGGTCGTGAACAACATGGGCGGCGGGTTCGCAATGAACGAGACCTGCCCCGAGTGCCACGGCCGCCAGGTCGTCTACTCCGAGAGCTGCCCGACCTGCCACGGCTCCGGTCGCGGGCGCTCGAGCCGCAACATCTCGGCCCGGATCCCGGCAGGCGTCAAGGACGGGCAGCGGATCCGGCTCAAGGGCAAGGGTGCGCCCGGTGAGGGCGGTGGTCCGGCCGGCGACCTCTTCGTGACCGTCCGGGTGGCCGCGCACCCCTTGTTCGGACGCAAGGGCGACAACCTGACGCTGACCGCGCCGGTCTCGTTCGCCGAGGCCGCGCTCGGTGCCGAGATCACCGTGCCCACCCTCGGCGGAGCGCCGGTCACGCTGCGGATCGCCGCCGGTACGCCGAACGGCCGGGTGCTCCGGGTCCGTGGCCGCGGCGCGCCGAAGAAGGCGGACGCCAACGGCGCTACCCACGGGGACCTGCTGGTTACGGTGGAGGTGCAGGTTCCGACCGAGCTCGACGACGCAGCGCGGGAAGCCGTCACGGCGTACCGCGATGCGACCGCCGACACAGACCCGCGAGCAGCGCTGTTCGTGCCCGGGACGCAGGGTGAGAGGAGCTCGTGATGCCGCGCCAGACTCCCCGATCGTTCTCAGGCGCGCCTGGACCGGCCACGCCGGTCTACGTCATCAGCGTTGCCGCCGAGCTCACCGGCCTGCACCCGCAGACCCTCCGCCAGTACGACCGCGCCGGCCTGGTCTCGCCCGGCCGTACCGGAGGTGGTGGCCGTCGCTATTCGCTCAACGACATCGAGGCCCTGCGCGTGGTCGCTGACCTGACCGCAGCCGGGATCGGCCTCGAGGGCGTCCGGCGGATCATCGAGCTCGAGAACCAGGTCGCCGCCCTGCGCGCCCGCAACGCCGAGCTGCTCGATCGAGCACGCGCGTTGCAAGGCGCCCTCGACACGACTGCCGCCGCATTGGCCGAACGACGGCCGAACCTGCCGGCGATCCGTCCGCGCGGGACGCTGCACCCGTTCGGTGACTGAGACGACGTAACAGTGCCGGACCACGAGGTCGGGCGCTCGCCTCGTGACGGAACTCCGACGCAACCGTTAGTCTCATCGTCGGTTCCGTACGGGGCTGCGCAGAGCAAGGTGGTAGCCGGGTGACTGTTCCGCTGGAGACTGACTGGTTCTTCCAGCACGTCAGCGCGCACGGCTGGATCCACATCGCCACGATCCCGGTCTTCACCGGCATCATCGGCTGGCTGATCAACTGGACCGGGCTGATCATGCTGTTCTCGCCGGTGCGGTTCCACGGTGTCACGGTGCCTGGCCTGAAGCAGATCTCCCGAGTCCTCCCGCGCAAGCTGCAGGAGGTGCCGGGCTTCCTGCAGGGCGGCATCGGCTGGCAGGGCATCGTCCCGGCACGCGCCGCGAAGATGGGCAGCATCGCGGTGGACAAGGCGATCTCCAAGCTCGGTACGCCGGCCGATTTCTACCAGCAGCTGGAGCCGGACCAGATCGCCGAGCACATCGTGAAGGTCTTCGAGCCGGACATGCCGGCGATGATCGAGGACATCATGCGGCGCGAGCACCCGAACCTGTGGCGCGACCTGCCCAGTCCGGCCCGGCGCGCGATCATCTCCCGGGTCCAGGCGCAGATGCCGACCGTGGTGCACGGGATCACCGAGGAGATCGGCGTCCACATCGATCAGCTGCTGGACCCGAAGATCATGGTCATCGACCACTTCGAGGCGAACCCGGCGCTGGTCGTCCGGATCTTCCGCGACTTCGGGCAGCGCGAGCTGAACTTGATGGTCGCGTTCGGGTTCATCTTCGGCTTCCTGCTCGGCATCCCGGTCGCGATCTTCGACCACTGGTTCGGCTTGTGGTGGGCGCTTCCGATCATGGGGATCCTCGTCGGCTGGACCACCAACGCGCTCGGCATGTGGCTGATCTTCGAGCCACCCGAGCCGAAACGGATCCTCGGCATCAAGGTCCAAGGGCTGTTCCTGCGCCGCCAGGACGAGGCGGCCGAGGTGTACGCGCAGATCATCGCTGATGACGTGATCACCCTCGAGCGGATCGGCGACTTCCTGCTCGACGGTCCGCGCGGCGACCGGACCCGGCAGATGCTCGCCACCGCGATGCTGCCGGCGATCGACCAGGCGGCGGGCCCGGTCCGTGGCGCGGTCCGGATCGCGATCGGGACGAAGCGGTTCGACAGCATCCGCGACGCGGTCGCCAACGAGGCCGTCGACCGGACCATCACGCCCTTCCGCGATCCCGAGTTCAGCAAGCGCCAGGCCGACCGGATCCGCAGCCTGGTCTCGGTGCGCACCAAGGAGCTGCCTCCGCGGGACTTCGTCGACATGATGCGCTCCGCGATCAAGGAAGACGAGTGGATGCTCTACGCGCATGGCGCGATCATGGGCTTCGCGGGTGGGGTCATCCACCTGCTGATCTTCGGAGTAGGTGGCAAGTGAGCGAGCGCGAGCACAACGACGACCGGCTTCCGGTGAGCTGGGAGAGTGCTGCCGAGGCTCTGCCCGGAGTCGCCAGGATCGCCGGTACGGCGTGGCTGCGGTCAGCCTCCTGGGCGGCAGGATCAGGAGCCCGCTCCGCGCGCAACCTGGCCCGGGCGATGACCGACCCCAAAGCGGCCGGCGAGCTGGTCCGCGATCTCGCGAACGACCTCGCCGATGCGACCCGGGCGATCTCGACGGTGGCGGGCAAGGTGTCGAACGGGATGCCGATCCCGGTCGCGCTGTTCGAGGCGAGCGTCTCGTTGTCCTCGGTGATGGCGCCCGAGGAGCACTCGCGCCGCGAGGAGCGGGAGAAGACGCTGCGTGAGCGCGGCGAGGATCTGCTGCGCCGGTCGCGCGATGTGTGGAGCGACGACGAGGCGCACCCGGCGTACGCGCGGATCCTCGAAGAGGTCGCCCCCGACGAGGCCCGCATCCTGCTGCTGCTCCTGCGCGGAGGGCCGCAGCCCTCGGTCGATGTCCGGACCGGTGGGCCGGTCGGCATGGTCAGCTCGTCGCTGATCTCGGCCGGCCTGACGATGATCGGGCCGCGAGCCGGCGTGCGCTACCTCGACGAGGTGCCGGCGTACTTGAACAACCTGTATCGGCTAGGCCTGATCTGGTTCTCCCACGAGCAGCTCGAGGACCCGCTGGAGTACCAGGTCGTCGAGGCCCAGCCGGACGTCCTCGCTGCGATGCACTCGGTGCGATTCGCGAAGGTGATCCGGCGCTCGATCCACCTCACGCCGTTCGGTATCGACTTCTGCAAGACGTGCCTGGTCGACGACGAGGATGCCCAGGACCTCCCCGAGCACGTGGTGCCCGAGGAGTAGGCCCTACTTCGCCGTCAGCGTTCCACCACCCAGCGACGCGATCGGCGTCAGCAGGATCTGGACCGGGGAGCCGCCCTGAGTGGCGAATGACGTTGCTGAACCACCGCAGATGAACTCGAGAGTGTCGCCGGGTGCGAGCCTCACCTCGCCCGAAGCCGACAGGCCTGGGTCTGTCGACGCGGCGCTGACGACACCGATGTTGTCTGTCGCGGTGCCATGGTGCGTCTCGAGCTTGCAGTACGTCGAGCTGCCCGAGGCTCCGAGCAAGAAGGCCGAGAAGCTGAAGGCATAGGTACCGGCTGCGGCTGGGACGTTCGTGTCATAGCCGCTGTTCGTCGGCTCGACGACACCCGTGTAGAGGTAGCTGCGGTTGATCATCTGGGTCGAGTCATAGCCGTCGAGCTTGTCGGCGTTCAGGTGGGTGACCTTGCCGCTGCCGTTGACGATGAGCGGCGCGTTGGCGGCCGACTTCGCGTGCAGTGACAGCACGGCACCCGGTTTGGTCCGGGTCAGCGTCGTCGCCTTGGGTGTGGAGTTGCTCTTCCCGAGCAGGAAGGAATGACCAGTCGCGGCGAGAGCGACGGTGTTGCCGGCGAGCACCAGGACGGCGGTCACGCCGATCACTGTGAGCAGGGTCGTGAGCTTGGAACGCATGAGGTGGCTCCTTCTATTCAGCGGATCTTGTAGGTAATGAAGGCGAATCCGGCAGCACACGTCTGCGGGCTGGTGAACGCGACCAGGAGGTCGCCGTCGACGCTGCTTCCGTTGGCCGTCTGGTTGCCGCAGGTGCCGGTCACCACGGTGGCGTAGTGGTCGTAGATGTAGTTCTGACCGGTCAAGGCGATGACGTAGCGGCTGTCGGCAGCGTCCCAGGACACCGCGCTGACGCCCTTCGAACCGGACGCGATCGAGGGATTGATGCCGCCGGCGCCGCCTTCGATGTAGCCGTAGGCAACGGGCAGAGCGCCCACGGAGGCGAACGCCGTGGAGTCTTTGCCGTCGAGCGAGTCCGCGTTGAGGTGGGTCACCTTGCCGGTGCCGTTGACCACGAACGGCGGGTTGGTCGAGGACTTCGTCTTCACGGTCAGGGCGGCGCCGGCGGTCGTCCGGGACAGGGTGGTGGTCTTGTTGGCCTTGTTGGTCTTGCCGAGCAGGAAGCTATGGCCGGTCGCGGCCAGCGCGACGGTGTTGCTCGCGAGGACGAGCACTGTGACGGCGCCGATCACGGTGAGCAGGGAGAGGAGCTTGGAGCGCATGAGAGTTCCGATCTGTGGAGGATTGACCTACAAGTGGTGAGGGCGCGACTAACGGCGCTGATACCGGGCTCGGGAGACACCTGTCTCCCGACTGGCTATCGCGGCGCCATCAGCGGACCGGAGCATGGGGGGCGACGACGCGTCCCGATGACGTCGAGGTGCCGGCAACGCTCACGCCGTCCAGCTTGGTCAGGGTGACCTCGGCAGGGAGCGAGCTGGTGTCGTACCAGCCGACGTCGGACTGGCAGTGCAAGGTCACGTGGTTGCCGTCGACGGTGCTGAGGACGGTTGACGAACTCAGGATCGGCGCCGTCGAGGTTGACGAACTGGCCTGGACGAGGCCGTGGTCCGTCACCGGGCCTCCCGTATTGGATTGCTCCAATTCGCAGTACACCCAGGTTGGAGTGGCAGCTGTTCCCCCAGAGCCGAGCAGCGGAACGTCCAGGGTCGCCAGGTAGGCGCCTGCCGCGAGCGTCGGCAGAGCCTGCGCGTGGCCGGTCGCGCTAGGCCCGAAGACGTAGCGGTACACCTTGGTGCGGACGCCCATCAGAGCGGCAGCGTCGAGGCCATCGACCTTGTCGGCGTTCAGGTTGGCGACCTTGCCCTTGCCGTTGACGGCGAACGGCGGGTTCGACGAGGACTTGGTCTTCACTGTCAGCGCCGGCCCCGGCTTGGTGCGGACCAGCGTCGTGGTGCTCTTGGCGGTGTTGGACTTCCCGAGCAGGAAGCCGTGGCCGTTGGCGGCCAGGGCGACCGTGTTGCCGGCGAGGACCAGCACGGTGATCGCGCCGATGACGGTGAGCAGTGAGAGGAGCTTGGAGCGCATGTTCGGCCTCGTTCCAGATGATCGGTCCGCGGCACCGTGCACGCGGACTCCTCCAGGGTGGAACGAGGCCGAACAGGACGAATCAGGGGAAGCCCTAATTCTCCGGGCTTACGACAGCGGGGGGACCCCCTTGTTGGTGACCGACGAGATCGGGATCGCGGTGATCTTCAGCGGTTGGTCGGTGGGCAGGTTCCAGATTGCCGACTGCGAGTTGAAGCATTCGAGCCGGAGGTCGCCAGCCCCCTTCGCCGTCATCAGGCCGCTTCCGTTCAGCCCGGTGCCCTCGCTACTGGCGTTGGTGTCGAAGATCGTGTGCGTCAAGGCGCCGTACGCCGAACCGTCGGACTTATACAGCTCACAGTCCGACGTACCGGTAGTGATCATGGTCTTCGGGAAGTAGATCTCGTAGTTGATCAAGTAGGTCCCATCGGGCAGCCCGTTGAGCACGAAGACCTGGCTCGTCGAACTACCGGGGTCGAGCTGGCCGTGGTCTGACCAGGTGTATGCCCGAGTCCCGAGCGCAGTCGAATCCTTGCCGTCGAGCAGGTCGGCGTTCAGGTTGGTGACCTTGCCCTTGCCGTTGACGCTGAAGGGCGGATTGGTCGACGACTTCGTCTTGACCGTCAGCGCCGCACCTGGCTTGGTACGGACCAGGGTGGTGGTCGTCTTCGCCGAGTTGGTCTTGCCGAGCAGGAAGCCGTGGCCAGTAGCGGCCAGGGCCACCGTGTTGCCCGCCAGGACCAGGACCGTGATGGCCCCGATCACGGTGAGCAGGGACAAGAGCTTGGACCGCATGTAGTTGTCTCGTTTCGTGGTTGGTGTGGTGGGGTCGTTGTGCCGCAGGCTAGGGCGCGGTTGCCGTGCCCATGGTGAGCTGTCCGATCCGGGTCACCGAGATCTGGCCGGGTCCGTCCGACAGCGTCTTGTAGGTGGCAGTCGGCCCGCTGCAGTTCAGCGTGAACCTGCCAGGGGTGAGCTGCCTGAGCCCGCCAGACATGGTGATCGCGTACAAGCCGGTCGGTGTCGTCGGCCCGATCCACGCAATCTGCTGGTCTGGGCTGTAAGCCTGGATCGAGCAGCTGATGCTGTCGTCGGCGACGGTCGGGCCGCCGTAGAGTTCGGCACTGGCCGAGACCAGGTAGCTGCCGGCTGGCAGCGTCGCGGTCTGCAGACTGAACGAGTTGACCCCAGTCCGATTGAGATCGAACGAGTAGACGCTCGTCCGGTTAGCCAGGACCGAGGAGTCGAGGCCGTCGACCGTGTCCGCGTTGAGGTTGGCGACCTTGCCTCTGCCATTGACCGCGAACGGCGCGTTGGCCGAGGACCTCGTCTTGACCGTCAGCGCCGCACCCGGCTTGGTGCGGACCAGCGTCGTGGTCGTCTTGCTCGTGTTGGTCTTGCCGAGCAGGAAGCTGTGGCCGGTGGCGGCCAGGGCGACGGTGTTCCCGGCGAGGACGAGGACCGTGACCGCTCCGATGACGGTCAGCAGGATCTTGAGATGACGCATGGCGTTCTCCCATCTGGGTGCCCCGAGCCCTCCAGATGTCCCGAGACCGACGCTCTGGATCGTTGCGTGCCAAGGCCCTCGTTGGGAAGCGCAGCGTGGTTTTCTGAACTCTTGGACTGGACCAGTCGTTAGCTCATCCCCGCGGCCAGGGCCTGCCCTCCAGGCGTTCGATCGACTGGTTGAACGCCTCGAGCAGGGCGTGCAGGCGCTCGACGTCGGTCTCGTCCCAGGCGCCGATGACGTGCTCGACATGGCCATGCCGGACCTTGCGGTCAGCGCGCAGTTGGGAGAGGCCGACGCGGGTCGGACGAAGCAGCATGGCCACGCCGCCGTCGGGGTCAGCGACCCTCTCGACGAGGCCCTTGCGGCGCAGGGCGGCGATCTGCCGGTTGACCGTCGACACGTCGAGCCGGAACGCCTCCGCCAGACCGCTCAACGGCAGTGGCCCGAGCTCGAGGCGGCCGAGGAGCTGGTAGCCGGACCGGTCCAGGTGCAGATCCGGGTCGTGGCCGGTGCTGAGCTGGTGACGGGCCAGCAGGGTCAACTCCTGCTCGAGGACGGCGAGGGTGTCGACGGTGGTGCGGGCCGGCATGTGACCATCCCCTCGATGGGCTGGATGTGCGTTCCGATGTGCATAATACACAGGATGTGTACGATACACATGATGACGCCGCGCCTGGGCCCGGCGACCAGCTACGGAAGGATCGTCATGACGCAGACCGCGCCCGCCCCAGGCGTCGTACCGGTGCGCAAGGCTGTCCATCCAACGGCCGTCGTCGCAATCGGCTGCTTCTGCGGGATCGTGGTCGCCTTGACCCAGACGATGATCATCCCGCTGGTCCCGCTGCTGCCGAGCCTGCTGCACACCAGCTCGTCGAACGCATCCTGGGCCGTGACAGCGACCCTGCTCACCGGCGCGGTGACGATGCCGATCTCCGGCCGTCTGGGCGACATGATCGGCAAGCGGCTGATCCTGGTGATCAGCCTCGCCATGCTCGTCGTCGGCTCGCTGCTCTGCGCGGTCACGAGCAGCGTGATCCCGGTTGTCACCGGCCGCGCACTGCAGGGCCTCTCGATGGGCGCGATCGCCCTCGGCATCAGCATCATGCGCGATGAGCTGCCGGCCGACATGGTCGGTCCGGCCGTCGCCCGGATGAGCGCAACGCTCGGCGTCGGTGGCGCGATCGGCCTGCCGGTCTCCGCGATCATCGTGGAGAAGACCGACTGGCACGTCCTGTTCTGGATCGCGGCCGGCCTCGGCGCCTTGTGCATGGCGGCCGTGCTTCTCACGATCCCCGAGTCCCCGGTCCGGACGCCGGCGAAGTTCGACGTACTCGGCGCCCTCGGCCTGGGCTCCGCCTTGGTGATGGTCCTGCTCGCGGTCACCGATGGCGGCGACTGGGGCTGGACCAGCGCCAAGACGATCGGCTGGATCCTCGGCGGCCTCGTCGTCTTCGTCCTCTGGGGCGCGTGGGAGCTACGCAACAAGGCTCCTCTGGTCGACCTGAGGACGTCAGCCAGACCGCAAGTGCTGTTCACGAACATCGCCTCGGTCGCCACCGGCTTCGCGATGTACGGGATGTCGCTGATGCCGATCCAGCTGCTGGTCGCCCCCGGTCACACCGGGTACGGCGAGGGCCTGACCCTGATCCAGGCGGGCCTGGTCTGCATGCCCAGCGGCCTGATGATGTACCTGTTCTCCGGGGTCGGCGCCCGGCTCTCGGCCGCCCGCGGGCCCCGGATCAGTCTCGCCACCGGTGTGGTGATCCTCGGGATCAGCTATGTCGCGATCCTGTTCCTGCGCGACCAGTGGTGGGAGATCTGCCTGGCCACCGCGCTGCTCGGCGTCGGCATCGGGATCGCGTACGCCGCCATGCCGGCGTTGATCATGGGCGCCGTGCCGGTCACCGAGACGGCGGCGGCCAACGGCCTCAATGCCTTGATGCGCTCGGTCGGGACGTCACTGTCCTCCGCCGTGGTGGCGACGGTGCTGGCGCAAGGGACGATCAAGATCGACGGGATCACCTACCCGACCGACCATGCCTTCACGATCGCGTTCCTGATCTCGCTCGCTGCTGCTGGCCTAGCGCTCGTCCTGGCCCTCGCCGTTCCACGCCAGCAGATCGACTGACGCCCGAAAACTCACAGAGTTGAGTGGAATGGACTCAACTTCGGGCTCGTTGTACCGGGTGACGGACTGATCGCTGTCCGTCACGATGGACCTACGAGCCCTGAGGGGGAGTACATGGACGGATCGAAGTTCACCTCGCGCAGCGTCGAGGCGATCAACGCTGCCCAGACCGCGGCGGTGGCCGCGGGCAATGCCCAGTTGGAGCCCGCGCACCTCGCGTTCGCGTTGCTGCGTCAGGACGGCGGCATCACTCCGACCCTGCTGGAGAAGTCAGGAGTCGATACCGCCGCCCTCGGTGCCGCGATCGACGAGGTCGCCGTACGGCTGCCCAGCGCGTCGGGCGCCACGGTGCAGACGCCGACCCCGTCACCTGCGCTGACCCGCGTCTTCGCGAAGGCCCTCGAGGTCGCCGGCGAGATGAAGGACGAGTACGTCGCCACCGAGCACCTGCTGCTGGCGCTGGCAACCGTCGAGAGCCCCGTCAAGGACGCCCTCGACAAGGCCGGGCTCACCCAGGACGCGCTGCGCGAGTCGATCACCGCCGTCCGCGGCAACCGTCGGGTCACCAGCCCGGAGGCCGAGGCGTCCTACGAAGCGCTCGAGAAGTACGCCGTGGACCTGACCGCGCTCGCTGCTGAAGGAAAGCTCGACCCGGTGATCGGCCGTGATGCCGAGATCCGCCGGGTGGTGCAGGTGCTCTCGCGGCGTACCAAGAACAACCCGGTGCTGATCGGGGAGCCCGGCGTCGGCAAGACCGCCGTCGTGGAGGGCCTCGCCCAGCGGATCGTCGACGGCGATGTGCCGGATAGCCTCAAGGATCGCAGGCTGCTCAGCCTGGACCTGGCCGCGATGGTCGCCGGTGCGAAGTACCGCGGCGAGTTCGAGGAGCGGCTCAAGGCCGTCCTCGAGGAGATCAAGTCCTCTGATGGACAGGTGATCACCTTCATCGACGAGCTGCACACCGTCGTCGGCGCCGGAGCCAGCGGCGACTCGGCAATGGATGCCGGCAACATGCTCAAGCCGATGCTGGCCCGCGGCGAGCTGCGGTTGATCGGCGCGACCACGCTCGATGAGTACCGTGAGCGGATCGAGAAGGACCCGGCTCTGGAGCGTCGCTTCCAGCAGGTCCTGGTGGGCGAGCCGAGTGTCGAGGACACCGTCGCGATCCTGCGCGGCCTGCAGCAGAAGTACCAGGCGCATCATGGCGTCGAGATCACCGATGCGGCGCTGGTCGCTGCCGCGATGCTCTCGGACCGCTATATCTCTGGGCGCCAGCTGCCGGACAAGGCGATCGACCTGATCGACGAGGCGGCCTCGCGGCTGCGGATGGAGATCGAGTCCTCGCCGGTCGAGATCGACCAGCTCCGACGTGGTGTCGACCGGATGAAGATGGAGCGGCTCGCTCTGGAGCGCGAGACCGACGAGGCCTCGAAGGACCGCCTCGAGCGGCTCAAGGTGGACCTCGCCGACAAGGAGGAGGAGCTGCGCGGGCTCGAAGCCCGGTGGGAGCGGGAGAAGTCGATGCTCGAAGGCTCCGGCGCGATCCGCAAGCAGCTCGACGCCCTGAAGGTCGAGGCTGAGCGGCTGCAGCGTGAGGGCGACCTGGCCCGCGCCTCGGAGCTGCTCTACGGCCAGATCCCGGCGCTGGAGAACCAGATCGAGCACGCCGAGGCAGGCGACGCCGTGGAGAACCCGATGGTCAACGAGAAGGTCGGGCCCTCGGAGATCGCCGAGGTCGTTGAGGTCTGGACCGGGATCCCGACCGGCCGGATGCTCGAGGGCGAGACCGCCAAGCTGCTGAGGATGGAGGACATCATCGGCGAGCGGCTGGTCGGCCAGCGTGCCGCAGTGTCCGCGGTCTCCGACGCCGTACGCCGCTCCCGTGCAGGCATCTCCGATCCGGACCGTCCCACCGGCAGCTTCCTGTTCCTCGGGCCGACCGGCGTCGGCAAGACCGAGCTGGCCAAGTCGCTGGCGGACTTCCTCTTCGATGACGAGCGCGCGATGGTGCGCATCGACATGAGCGAGTACTCCGAGAAGCACTCGGTCTCCCGGCTCGTCGGTGCCCCGCCGGGCTACGTCGGGTACGACGAGGGCGGCCAGCTGACCGAGGCGGTACGCCGCCGGCCATACTCGGTCGTGCTGCTCGACGAGGTCGAGAAGGCGCACCCCGAGGTCTTCGACATCCTGCTCCAGGTGCTCGACGACGGCCGGCTGACCGACGGCCAGGGCCGGACGGTCGACTTCCGCAACGTGCTGCTGATCTTGACCAGCAACCTAGGCTCGCAGTTCCTGGTCGACCCGACCATGGACACTGCCGTCCAGCACGACTCTGTGATGAGCGTGGTGCGGCAGGCGTTCAAACCGGAGTTCCTCAACCGGCTGGACGAGGTCGTGATGTTCGAGGCGCTCGGCAAGGACGAGCTCGCGCACATCGTCGACCTGCAGCTGGCCGCGTTCGACCAGCGCCTGGCTCCGCGGCGGATCACCGTGACGGTGACCGGGAACGCCCGGACCTGGCTGACCGAGAACGGCTACGACCCGGCGTACGGCGCCCGGCCGCTGCGCCGCCTCGTGCAGACCGCGATCGGCGACCCGCTGGCCCGGATGCTCATCGGTGGAGCCGTGCTCGACGGCCAGCACGTCGTGGTCGACATCGAGGGTGAGGGCCTGGCACTACGGGTTACCGACTGACCGGGTTGTCCCTCAGCCAGCGGAGCAGCACGTCGTTGAAGGCGGCGGGCTGCTCCTGCTGGACGAAGTGGCCGGCGCCGGGGATCAGTACGACCCCCCACAGGCCGGTCAGCCAAGCCCGCTGCTGGTCGGCATCCGGTGGGGCGAAGGTCCGGACCGGGTCGTGCTCGCCCATCACCAGCAACGACGGCTGGTCGATCGTGGTGCCGTCCCACGTCCTCGCGTCCGCCCAGTCCTCGTCGGCGGCCCGGTACGACGCCAAACCGCCGGCGAGCTCGCGCCCGGGGCCACCGGAGGCGAAGGCAGCGACGTAGGTGCCGAACTCCTCGACGCTCAGCCACGACCACGGCAGCGGCGGTGCTTCGGGGAGGGCCTCGAGGTAGGAGGTGCCGGCCGACGGCCAGCCGAAGACCGAGAGCAGGTCCCCGTCCGCCGACAGCGCCCACATCAGCCGACGCAGGAAGTCGGCGAGGTTCGCCCCGCCGAGGTCGCGCTCGGCGATCGCGGCCTGGCCGAAGTAGTGCAGGTGCAGGAAGTGCCGCTCGGCGACGGCGGCGAAGCCGATACTCGGCGCGGACGGGCCCGGCGTACCACCGAAGGGCACGGTGCCGAGCACGCTGTGGACCCGGTCCGGGTGGCGTTGAGCAAGGTTCCAGGCATACATCGAGCCGAAGTCCTGGCCGACCAGATGAGCAGCCTCGATGCCGAGGTGGTCCAGGACACCGATCAGGTCGGCTTCGATGACCGCGCTCGGCTGGGTGGCCGCGGCAGGCCGCTCCGAGGCGCCGTAGCCGCGGGTGTCCACCGCGATCGCCGTGAAGCCGGCGTCAGCCAGCACCGGGAGCTGGTGCCGCCAGCTGTACGACGTACCGGGGAACCCGTGCACCAGCAGGACCGGCGGCCCCGAACCCTGCATCCGTACGGCGAGCCGGATCCCGTTGGCGTCGACGTACGCGACGTCCTGCATGGCGCTCATGCGCGGATCATCGCAGTCGGCCGCCGGTGACCTCAGGCGTCCTTGGTTGAATGGCGGCATGAGTCCCGACCCGGCGAGCCAGCGCCCGAGCCAGGTCACCCTCGCCGGATGGGCCGCTTCGATCGCATCCGGAGCCCTGCTGATCCAGGCGTTCAGCCTGATGGCGGGTCTGCGCTCCCTCGACTCGCGCGCGCGGATCGCGAAGGAGATCGGCACGGGCTCGCTCAAGGGGATGGGCTTCACGGTCGAGGGCGTCATCGAGGCGATGCGCTGGAGCCTCTTCGTCAGCGGCGCTGCCGCGGTCGCCGGTGCGATCCTCGGCATCTACGCCCTGCAGCGCCATCGAGGCGCTCGGATCGGGCTGACGGTCGCGGCGGCGGTGATGGTGCCGGCGTCGCTGGTCGCCAGCAGCTACCTCGGGATCGTCGTGGCGGTCGCGACCGGCATGCTCTGGACCCAGCAGTCCCGGGACTGGTTCGCCGGGCGGCCGATCACGCCGCCGCGGGCCCGGATGCAGCCTCCGCCGAGGCCCCTCGCGCCGCCGCGCCCTCTCGATCAGGCCCGTCCGCCGGTTGACCTCACCCGGCTGCCGCCGCCCGACGCCCCGCCAGCAGCGCCGGCGCCCCCGCCAGGTGGTGGCTGGCTCCCGCCGAGCGCGGATCAGCTCCGTCCTCCACCGATGCCAGGCTGGGGGGCGCCACCGGCACCCCCGAACCCGTACGCCGGCATCCCGCGCGCGGCCAACCCCTACGCCAGCCCGTACGCCGCCCCGGCCCCGGCGCCGAGCAGTGACGCCGTGCCTGTCCAGATCCGGATCGCGTGCGTGATCACCTGGGTGCTGACCGCCATCACCGCGCTCGGCGCGGTCGCGGTCCTGGTCGTGGCAATCGCCGATTCGCACACACTGCTTGTGGATGCTCGCAAGAGCCCGTCCTGGAAGAGCTCGTTCGAGAGCGACTTCGTGCCGGCCGTCGTGATCGGGTCGAGCATCGTGCTGGTCTGGTCGATCGCTGCCGCCGTCTTGGCGGTCCTTGCCTACCGCGAACGGCTCTGGGCCGTTGCGGCGCTCTCGTTCTCTGCTGTGCTCGCGACCTTCGCCTCGATCGTGCTGCTGCCCTACTCGGTGGTGCACCTGCTCGCGGCGATCGCGGTACTGGTGCTCCTGTTCAGCCGGGCGAGTCGGGCTTGGTACCTGACCCGTCGACCCAGCGGACGCTCCAGCGCGCCGGGACGGTAGCGCTGGTCAGCGCGCACGCAGGTCCGCAGCGGCGAGCCTGTCCAGTCCCTCGGTGATGACCTCGCGCCGCTTGCAGAAAGCCCATCGGACCAGGTTGCGGCCCTCGACCTGGTCGTCGTAGAAGACTTGCGAGGGGATCGCCACCACGCCTGCCGTCTCGGGCAGCGCTAGGCAGAACGCTCGTCCGTCTGCGTACCCGAGGCTCGAGACGTCGGTGGTGGCGAAATAGGTGCCCGCTGGCCGGAACACCTCGAGCCCGAGCGCTTGCAGGCCGCCGCAGAGCAGGTCGCGCTTGCCGGCGAGCTCGGTGGCAAGCGCGCGGTGGAACGCGTCGTGCTCGTTGAGCGCCAGGGCGACGGCCGGCTGCAGGGGCGCGCCGGTGGCATAGCTGAGCCAGTTCTTGGCCCCCTCGACGGCTGCGACCAGGTGCTCGGGACCGCTGGCCCAGCCGACCTTCCAGCCCGTGACGGAGAAGCTCTTCCCGGCGCTCGAGATCGTCAGGGTGCGTTCGAACATGCCGGGCAGCGTGGCCAGCGGCACGTGCGGCTGGCCGTAGACGAGGTGCTCGTAGACCTCGTCGGTGACGACGACCAGGTCGTGCCGTTGCGCGACCGCTGCAACGCCGTCGAGCTCGGCCCGGGTCAGCACCGTCCCGGTCGGGTTGTGCGGGGTGTTGATCAGCAGCAGCTTGGTCCGTGGGCTGACCGCAGCCTCCAACTCCTCGAGATCGAGCCGGAAGTCCGGCGCGCGCAAGGTGACGGGCCGGCGTACGCCGCCTGCCATCTGGATGACCGCGGTGTAGGAGTCGTAGTAGGGCTCGAGGACGACCACCTCGTCGCCCGGATCGACGAGTCCGAGCAGCGCGCCGGCGATCGCCTCGGTGGCGCCGGTGGTGGCCACCACCTGGCTGTGCTCGAGGACGAGCCCGTAGTGGCGGGCCTGGTGGGCGATCACCGCGTCGATCAGCTCGGGGGTGCCATGGCCCGGCGGGTACTGGTTGCGACCCCCGCGCAGCGCTGTGACCGCGGCCTCGATCACGGCCTCGGGGCCGTCCTCGTCCGGGAAGCCCTGGCCGAGGTTGACCGCACCGGTTCGGACGGCCAAAGCGGACATCTCGGCGAAGATCGTGCTGCCGATTCCGTCCAGTCGGAGCGCGCCGATGCCCATGCTCAGACACTAGTGGTTCACACTATGCCGGTGACCGACCTTGACCCGCCGCCGGCGACCGTTGTCGCCGAGCCGCCGGCCCCGAAGAAGAAGCAGACCACCGTACGGCGGATCAGCTTCTGGATCGGCGTCGGGCTGATCCTGGCCGGGCTGAGCCTGCTTGGCTATGTCGCCTGGCAGCTGTGGGGCACCAACATCATCGCGAAGAAGCATCAGAAGGCGCTGACCTCGGAGATCCAGCGGGACTGGGCTGCCGGTGCTGGATGCGAGAAGTACTGCCCGAAGGGCGCCACCATCGCCCTCATCCGGATCCCGAAGTTCGGCAAGAACTACGTAATCCCGGTGCTCGAGGGTACCGACAAGGCGACTGTTCTCGACAAGGGCGCGTACGGCCACTTCACCGGTACGGCGGAAGCCGGCCAGCCGGGCAACTTCGCGCTCGCGGCCCACCGGGTGACCCACGGCGAGCCGCTGCGGCACATGCCAGACCTGCGGCCCGGCGACAAGGTGATCGTCGAGACCCGGAGCTACACCTATACCTACGTGCTCGACACCAACCCCAACAAGCTGGTCATCTCGTTCCACGGCACCTGGGTCCTGGACCCGGTGCCGCACAACCCGCAACCGGGCGGGGTGCAGCCGCCGAGCCAGGCACCTGGCCAGCGGCTGATCACGCTGACCACCTGCTCGGAGATCTTCCACACCGACAATCGGATGATCGCCTTCGGCCACCTGGTCAGCCAGGTCCGCAAGACCAAGGCGCACCCGGTCGACTAGCCTTCGGGCCATGTCGGATCGCGATCTCCTCCTCGACCAGGTCAACAGCAAGGCCATCGTCCGCGGGAAGGTCACGCTGGCCTCGGGCCGCGAGGCCGACTATTACGTCGACATGCGCCGGATCACCCTGGATGCCGAGGCAGCGCCGGCGATCGGGCGGACGATGCTCGATCTCACCGCTGACTGGGACTTCGACGCCGTCGGCGGCCTGACGCTCGGCGCCGACCCGATCGCGGTCGCGATGATGCACCAGGCCGTCGCCGCCGGGCGCACCCTGGACGCGTTCGTGATCCGCAAGTCGCAGAAGGTGCACGGCCTCCAGAAGCTGATCGAGGGCCCGGACGTCGCCGGCCGACGAGTGCTTGCGGTCGAGGACACCTCGACCACCGGAGGCTCCGTGCTCGAGGCCGTCGCAGCTCTCCGCGCTGCAGGTGCCGAGGTGGTCGGTGTCGCGGTCATCGTGGACCGGGACACCGGCGCGCGCCAAGCTGTCGAGGCCGAAGGCCTCGAATACCGCTATGCGGTGGGGATCTCAGACCTCGACATCTGAGGGGGTCGGCGGCTCCACCGGGTCGACCGGCCCGTCCGGGCCGACCGGAACCGCAGGGGCGTGGTCGCGCCGGCGCCGCTTGAGGTACTCGAAGCCGACCGGGATCGCCGTCAGCGCGAGGATCACCCAGATGGCCTTGTCGATGTTGTCGCCCAGACTCGGCCAGCGCTTGCCCAGGCCGTAGCCCAGGACGGTGATGACGGTGACCCACAGGCTCGCGCCGACGGCGCTCCAGATCGCGAACCGGCGGCGCTCCATCAACGCCACCCCGGCGACCACGGTGACATAGGTGCGCACGAACGGCACGAAGCGTCCGATCACGAGCGCCTTGTTGCCGTGCTTGTCGAAGAACGCGCTGGTCTGGTCGTAGTACTTCTTCTTCAGGATCCGTCCGTCGCGCTGGGCGATCGGCGGCCCGATCTTGCGGCCTATCTCATAGCCGGTGACGTTGCCGAGGAACGCGGCGACGATCAGGATGACGATCGCGACGAGCATGTCGACGGCCTTGTTGCCCGGCACTACCCGGAGTTGATCGGTGGCGATGAACAGCCCCATCGCGAACAACAAGGTGTCACCCGGCAGGAACGGGAAGAAGAGGCCGCACTCGACGAAGATGATCCCGGCGCTCAGCCAGAAAAATTGCTGCCCGAACTGATGCAGGTACCAGCTCGGGTCGGTGAGGCTGGTAGCGGCGACATGGGCGACGTCGAGGATCACTCGTTGAGCGTATCCGCCTTCGCCTGAACGGGACCTGACGTTTCGATGACTCGTAGGCTTCGCACGTGAACCTCACAGGACCCGAGCCGGCCCGGGCGCCGTACGACCCGATGCCGAACGGGCCGCAGGAGGTGGGCGTCGGCCCCTGGGACGGTCCTTGGCCCGAAGGCCTCCAGTACGACGCGGAGCTGTTGGCGGGTGGCGATCGGCGCAACGTGGTGGACCGCTACCGGTACTGGACGATGGCGGCGATCGTGGCGGATCTCGACACCCGCCGGCACGGGTTCCACGTCGCGATCGAGAACTGGCAGCACGATTTCAACATCGGCACGATCGTCCGCTCGGCCAACGCCTTCCTCGCTGCCGAGGTGCACATCGTCGGCAACCGCCGGTGGAACCGGCGCGGTGCGATGGTCACCGACCGCTACCAGCACGTGCGGCACCACCCGGATGCCGACGCGCTCGCGGCGTACCTGCGCGGCCTCGGTGACGGGCCTGCAGGCGCCGGCGTACGGCTGCTCGGCATCGACAACCTGCCGGGCTCGGAGCATCTCGAGACGATGGACCTGCCGGAGCGGGTCTGCTTCCTGTTCGGGCAGGAGGGCCCCGGCCTTTCCGAGCGTGCTCGGGAGGCCTGCGACGGCACCTTCTCGATCGCCCAATTCGGCTCGACCCGGTCGATCAACGCCTCGGCTGCCGCCGCGATCGCGATGCACTCCTGGATCCGGCGATACGCCGACCTGTCCGGCGACGCGGCCTGGCGAGGTTGACCGAGCGCCTAGTGCCGCTGGGTCCGCGCGGCGATCCGCTCGATCCCGTCGAGCACCAGACCGAGGCCGAATCCGAACTCGGCTGACTCCTCAGGCTCCGTGGAGACCGACCCGTCCTCGAGGGCGCCGGAGTCCAGGACGATCCGCACGGTCGGCATCGCGTCCGGATCGAGCACGCTGCGCAGTTGGGTCGCCCAACGCTCTGCTGCACCGGGCACGGCGAACTGGAGGGCGAGCTGCACGTTGCTACGGACGTAGCCGTCGACGGTCAGCAGCGACGAGGCGACCTCCTGCGGCCCGAGCCTGGTGCGGTTGAGCGCTGCGAAGCCGGCCTCCATCCAGCCGACCAGGTTCGGGCCGACCGGAGGGGCGCCGGTCTGGACGGCGAAGACCCACGGATGTGCGAAGAACTGGGCGGCCTCGGCGCCTGCCCACTCCTCGATCTGGCCGCGCCAGCCGCGGCGCCGGTTGAGGGTCGGGGGCGGTCCGACAGCCTCGTCGACCATCACCTCGAGCAGGTCTTGGCGGGACTCGACGTACCGGTAGAGCGACATCGTGGTGAAGCCGAGGCGCGAGGCCAGCGCGGCCATGGTGACGGCGTCGAGACCCTCGGCGTCGGCCAGGGCGACTGCCTCGACGGCGATGGCGCGGACCGACATGGCCGGCTTGGGCCCTCGGCGGCCGTCTTCGCGTCGACCCCAGAGCTGGCGCATGGCCCGGGACATGCCGGCCCCGGCCACATCGGGGCGGTCGTCGCTCATGGGTGCTCCTGCCGATAACTGTTTACAAGATCCACAGTAGCGCCCTATGATCTGTGTACAAGATAAACAGTGTGCTACGTACACACTAAGACACAGACTCGAAGGATGTGGATGATGACGACGATGACAGCGCCGGCCCGTGCCGGCCGCAAGGAGTGGACGGCGTTCGTGGTGCTCGCGCTGCCGCTGCTGCTCGTGTCGATGGACGTATCGGTTCTGTACTTCGCGGTCCCGGAGATCAGCCGCGACCTCAGCGCATCGCCGGCGCAGCAGCTATGGATCTTCGACATCTACGGGTTCGTGCTGGCCGGGATGCTGATCACGATGGGCGCGGTCGCGGACCGGGTCGGACCGCGTCGGCTGCTGCTGATCGGCGCCGTGGCGTTCTCCGGCACCTCCGTCTTAGCCGCGTACGCCGACAGCGCCGGTGAGCTGATTGCGGCCCGTGCCGTCCTCGGCGTCGCTGGAGCGACCTTGATGCCCTCCACGCTGGCGATGATCCGGACGCTGTTCGCCGACGACGAGCAGCGCGGCCAGGCGATCGGCGCCTGGACCGGCGTGATGACCGCCGGGGTCGGGCTCGGTCCGGTCCTCAGCGGGATCCTGCTTGCGCACTTCTGGTGGGGCTCGGTGTTCCTGATCAACGTCCCGGCGATGCTGCTGCTCGTGGTCCTCGGCCCGCTGCTGCTGCCCCGGACCGAGCCGCAGCCGCGAGCACGGTTCGATGTCGCGAGCTCAGTACTCTCGCTGGCTGCCGTGCTGTCCGGCGTGTACGGGATCAAGGAGTGGGCGCTGCACGGGTTCGACGCTCGCTGGCCTGTCTTCATCGCCGTGGGCTTGGTGCTCGGCACCGTGTTCGTACGACGCCAGCTGACCCGTCCCGACGCAATGATCGATGTCCGGCTGCTGCGCAACGTCGCCTACCGGACGGCGGTCGCGGGCAACGCGGTCTGCGCCTTCGCGTTGATCGGCAACGCGGTCTTCATGACGGCGTACCTGCAGCTGGTGCTCGGCTACAGCCCCCTGGCCTCGGCGCTGTGGAGCCTGGTGCCGACCATCGGCGTGGGTCTGGCGGCGCCGTTCGCGACCGGGCTGGGACGACGGCACGGGCGCGCCGAGGTGGCGGGCGCTGGTCTCGTGACCGGAGCTCTCGGGTTCGTCGTGCTGACCACGATCGGCACCGGCTCCCTGGTCCCCACGATGCTCGGCGCCGGCCTGCTGGCGGCCGGTCTGGTGGTCGCGATGACGTTGTGCGGCGAGCTGGTCCTCGGGGCCCTCGATCCGGCCGAGGCTGGTGCCGGTGCTGCGGTCTCCGAGGCTTCCAGTGAGCTCGGTGGCGCACTCGGCATTGCGGTGCTGGGCAGCATCGGCGCCGCCGGCTACCAGGCGTCGGCGCACCTGCCCGGCGCGGCCGGGGACTCGCTCGCCGGAGCTGCTGCAGTTGCAGCGCGCTTGCACGGAGCCGCCGGGCAGGCGGTGCTGTCGGCCGGGCGGACGGCGTATGTGCACGGCCTGCACACCGCGGCCCTGGTCGGTGCCGCTGTGCTGCTGAGCGCAGCCGCCGGGCTGTGGGCCGGCAGGCGCCGCCTGGCCCTCTGAGCGGAGAGGCTCAGCCGGCGCCCACCACGCCGAACAGCGCGAGGCTGGTGTCGTGCAGCACCGCGCCGATGGCGGCGACTGCGCGGGCCTGCGGGGTAAGAGTGAACATGGTTCTGACCCTAGCGAAGCGTTCGTCTAGGGTTGGCTGCCACGCGCCTTCGCCTGATCGTCCGAGGAGTTTTCCCATGCCCATCGCCACCCCCGAGAAGTACGCCGAGATGCTCGACGCGGCCAAGGCGAAGGCGTTCGCCTTCCCGGCCATCAACGTCTCCTCCTCGCAGACGCTCAACGCAGCTCTCCAGGGATTCGCCGCGGCCGGGAGCGACGGCATCATCCAGATCTCCACCGGCGGCGCCGAGTACCTCTCGGGCCCGACGATCAAGAACATGGTCACCGGGTCGGCGGCCTTCGCGGCGTACGCGGCTGAGGTGGCGAAGAACTACCCCGTCAACATCGCGCTGCACACCGACCACTGCCCCAAGGACAAGCTCGACGGCTTCGTCCGGCCGCTGATCGCGATCTCTGCCGAGCGGGTCGCCCGCGGCGAGGCACCGCTGTTCCAGTCACACATGTGGGACGGCTCCGCGGTCCCGATGGAGGAGAACCTCACGATCGCCGAGGAGCTGCTCGCCCAGTGCGCCGCAGCGCACATCATCCTCGAGGTCGAGATCGGCGTTGTCGGCGGCGAGGAGGACGGCGTCGTCGGGGCGATCGACGAGAAGCTCTACACCACACCCGAGGATGCGCTGGCCACCGTCGCCGCTCTCGGCACCGGCGAGAATGGCCGGTACATGACGGCGCTCACCTTCGGCAACGTGCACGGCGTCTACAAGCCGGGCAACGTCAAGCTCCGCCCGGAGATCCTGAAGGCAGCCCAGGAGGCAGTCGTGGCCAAGCTCGGCCTGCCGGCCGGTGCGAAGCCCTTCGACCTGGTCTTCCACGGCGGTTCGGGCTCCTCGCCCGAAGACATCAGTGCGGCCGTCGATTTCGGCGTCGTGAAGATGAACGTCGACACCGACACCCAGTACGCGTTCACCCGTCCGGTCGCGGCGCACATGTTCGACAACTACGACGGCGTCCTCAAGGTCGACGGCGAGGTCGGCGACAAGAAGGCCTACGACCCGCGCGCGTGGGGCAAGGCTGGCGAGGCCGGCATGGCGGCGCGAGTGGCCCACGCCTGCGAGAACCTGCGCAGCACCGGCCAGTCCATCGGCTGAGCGCTGTCCTACGCGGCACCTGGCTGCGTTGTCCTCGCTTGAAGTCCTGGTTTCGAGACGCTCGCTACGCTCGCTCCTCAACCCGAGCCGCCTGCGCTCCGCAAGAGGACTCCGGCGCTCGTCCGCCTTGCCAGATACCCCGTCTGACGACGCTCCATCCGCAGTCCCTGATCAGTGCGCGGCAGCTGCTGCCGTCTCCGCACCTGACGCGGCGCCGCCGTATCCGGAGTGCTTGGGGGCTTCGTAGAACAGCACCGCGATCAGGCCGATGACGTAGATGCTCGCGGGGAGCATGAGCGACTGCTGCATCGCCTTGGCGAACGCGGCGGCCACATGCGGGTCGGTGATGTGCTGGGCACCTGCATCGCCATGCGCTGAGGAGCCGGGCAGGTAGTGCGCAAGCCGGCTGCTCATCATCACAGCGATCGCGGCCGACCCCACCACGGAGCCGACCTGCCGGGTCGCGTTATAGACCCCTGCTCCCGCGCCGGCCAGCTGCAACGGCAGGTTGCGGTTGGCGGTGGCTGCGGTCGGCGCCCAGATGCAGGCGTTGCCGGCACCGAGGATGACCTGGAAGACCGCGATCATCCAGATCGACGTGTCCGCCTTGATCTGGGTGGTCAACGAGAACATGCCGACCATGCTCAGGACGAAGCCGGTGGTGACGATCAGTCGCGGGTGGACCCGGTCGGTCAACCCTCCGATCGGCCTGGCCAGGATGATCGACATGACCGCCATCGGGAAGAGCAGCAGCGCGGACTTGGTGGCGCTGTAGCCGAGGACCGCCTGGGCCCAGAGCATCAGCGGATAACCCATCGAGACGCCGACGAAGCCCATCACCGTGATGGCGATCGTGGAGACCGAGAAGTTGCGGTCCTTGAACAGGCTGAGCGGGACCAGCGGCTCCGCCTTGTTGCGGGACTGCCAGAACACGAACGCGGTCAGGAGGACGACGCCCCCCACGATCATCGCGATGATCCAGCCGGCCCAGTCCTCCTGGTGGCCCTGCTGGATGCCGAAGGCGAGCAGGAACAACCCGCCGCCCGAGAGGACGACGCCGAGCCAGTCGAACTTGTGGTCGTTGGTCGACAGCGACGGCACGTTGCGCACTGCGAGGAAGAAGCCGACCACGCCGACCGGGATGTTGACGAAGAAGATCCACTCCCAGCCGAGGCCGGTGGTGAGCACGCCGCCGAGGATCGGGCCGACCACCATCGCGACGCCCGCGGTCGCGCCCCAGACGGCCATCGCCTTACCGCGCTCGGCGGCGGGGAAGATCCGGGTAATGATCGCCATCGTCTGCGGGGTGATCATCGAGGCGCCGAAGCCCTGCACGACGCGGGCGATGATCAGCATCGTGATCCCGCCCGAGAGGCCGCACCACAACGAGGCCAGCGTGAACACCGTGAGACCGGTCAGGTAGAGGTTCTTGGAGCCGAACCGATCACCGAGCCGGCCCATGATCAGCACTGGGACGGCGTACGCCAGCATGTAGGCGCTCGAGACCCACAGCGTCTCGTTCACGCTGGCGTGCAGCTTGTCGATGATCGTCGGCGTCGCGACCGTCACGATCGTGAGGTCGACCAGGATCATGAAGAAGCCCAAGACCAGCGCGAACAAGGCAGGCCAGGGGCGGATCTCGTCGGTGGGCGTGGTGGCCGGGGAAGGCTTCGTCTGGGTCACGGAACAACTCAACACCCTGCCTGGGACAATTACTCCATGACCCCCCCTGAATTCTACGGCCACGACTTGATGGCCGGACCGCCTCCCACCCACCTTCCCGAGGACCCGGCGGCCGCGCCGCTCGCCGCCGGGGACGACCCGCGCGACGTGGTCAAGCAGCACCCGGAGTCGCCGCTGGCGTGGGCGGTGCTCGCCGAGCAGGCCGAGGCGGACGGCTCCGACGACGTCGTGGCCTACGCCTTCGCACGGGTCGGTTACCACCGCAGCCTGGACGCGCTGCGCCGCAACGGCTGGAAGGGCCACGGCCCGGTGCCGTGGGACCACGTGCCCAACCGCGGCTTCCTGCGTGCGCTCGCGGCACTGACCAAGGCGGCTGGCGCCATCGGCGAGACCGCCGAGCAGCAGCGCTGCGGGGAGTTCCTGCGCGACTCCAGCCCAGAGGCCTACGGCGCGCTGATGTGAGCCCTACTTCGCGGGCTTGACCACGTGCAGGTGCAGGGTGAATCGCGCGATCACGTCGGACTTGTCGAAGCTGCGCCGCTCGAGGGCCTTGACGGTGGCGTTGCCGCGGGCTGTGGCCTTCAACGTGATGACCGTGTGCGCGGTCCCGCCGACCACGCCGGGTGTCGACGGGAAGTCGAGCTTGTTGCTGACCACCTTGAACTTCGGCGAGTGCTTGCCCTCGACGATCGCCCAGGTGTAGCCGCCGTCGGCAGAGGTCGCGAGGTCGATCCTGATTGTCGCGCCCTTATGCACCGTGACGGTGCGACCGTTGGCGGCGTGGTGGTAGGTCTTCGGGGTGTCGGCCACCGAGGGCGCTGCCAGCAGGCCGACCGACGCGAGCGGGACGATGACGGCGAAGGCGACGGTGCGGCGCAGGTTGTTCATGGTCCGAGACTAAGTCTGCTCGCGGTGCCCGTCCATGGACTGCCCTGCAGCTCGCTGTGGGGACCGCCAGCCTCAGGGTGCGAGCAACGAGTACGCCGCCGGCTCGACGTGCCAGCTGCGTCGGCGTTCCGGGCCGCTCAGCTCGCCGTCCGCACTGATCCAGAAGTCCTCGCCGCTGATCGAGACTCGGCTTCCGCGCAGGTACAGGACGTCGGCGCGAGCCGGATGGGTACGGCGTACCAGGTCCACGGCGTAGCCGAGCCGCGCCAACGGGTCGGTCGCGAACGAGATCATCACGTCCAGGCTGCCGTTGCCCGGGTCGGCGCGCGGGGTCAGGCCGGCACCTCCGCCGACGCTGCTGCCGTTGCCGAGCGCCACCATCAGCACCTGCCGGTCGACGTCGGTGACGACCCGGTTGTCCACCTCGATCCGCAACCGGACGGTCGGGTGCCGCAGCGCCGCCATCGCCGCGCCGACGGGGTAGCCCACCAGGCCGAGGCCGAACGGGCCGAGGCGCTGCTTCCAGGTGGCGCCGTGCCTGCTTGCCAGAGCGCCGGCGCCTGCGTGCACGCCGTTGACGACCACCTCGCCGAGCTCGTCGACGATCAGATCCATCGGGCGTGGCTCGGCGGTCAGCAGCGCCGTTGCGGCTTCGGTCGCGTCCAACGGCAAGCCGACGGCGCGGGCGAAGTCGTTGCCGGTGCCCAAGGGCAGCAGCCCGAGCGTCTTGCCGGCCAGGTCGTGGCGTCGGTACAGGGTCGCGATCACCGCATGCAAGGTTCCGTCCCCACCGGCGACCACGATCGGCCGGCTCCCGGCCCGATGCAGGACGCCGTCGAGCTCGCCAGGGTTGCTGGTCTCGCAGACCTCCACCGATGCCTCGGTCCGCAGTACCTCGAGCGCTGCTCCGAGGGCCGCGGTGTTGCCGGCCTCGGCGTTCGTGATCAGGAGCAGCGGTTCCACGCCGAACACCGTATGCGACACCCCTGCATGGAGGCTGTGCAGCCTCCGTGGCCCGGCCCTGAGGCGAAATTCTGGTAACGTGACGCCGCAAGAGCCCCGTGCTGTTGCACGCCGGGCTCTTCTGCGTTCGCGCGGGACAGCGTGCGGTCCGACGCGCCAGGCGTACAGAGTTCTCGACAGTGAGGGGTGCTCATGCCCGCGATCGTGGTCCTCGGAGCCCAATGGGGCGACGAAGGCAAGGGGAAGGCCACCGACCTTCTCGCGACCAGCCAGCCCATCGACTTCGTCGTGCGCACCAGCGGCGGCCACAACGCCGGCCACACGATCGTGGTCAACGGCGAGAAGTACGCCACCCACCTCCTGCCCAGCGGCATCCTCACACCAGGGGCGACGTCGGTGATCGCGAACGGCGTGGTCGTCTCTCCGGAGGCACTCTTCCGCGAGCTCGACGGCCTGATCGAGCGCGGCGTGGAGCTCGCCGACCTGGTGGTCAGCTCCAATGCGCACGTGATCGCGTCGTACCACGTGGCCGTCGACAAGGTCAGCGAGCGGTTCCTCGGCAAGAACCAGATCGGTACGACGGGCCGCGGCATCGGGCCGGCGTACGGCGACAAGGTCAACCGCGTCGGGATCCGGGTCGCGGACCTGTTCGACGAGAAGATCCTGCGCGAGAAGGTCGACGCGGCTCTCGAGGTCCGCAACCAGGTGCTCGCCAAGGTCTATAACCGCCGCGCGATCGAAGCCGACGCGGTCGTCGAGGAGCTGCTGGCCTACACCGACAGGCTGCGCCCGCTGGTCGCCGACACCAGCCTGCTGCTCAACAAGGCGCTCGACGAGGGCAAGACCGTCCTCTTCGAAGGCGCCCAGGCGACGATGCTCGACGTCGACCACGGCACCTACCCGTTCGTGACCTCCAGCAGCCCGATCGCCGGCGGCGTCTGCACGGGCGCCGGCATCGGCCCGACGCGGATCGACCGCGTCATCGGCGTCATCAAGGCCTACTCGACACGCGTCGGCTCGGGCCCGTTCCCGACAGAGCTGTTCGACGAGGACGGCCTCAAGCTGCAGCAGATCGGTGGCGAGATCGGGGTCTCGACCGGACGCACCCGGCGCTGCGGCTGGTACGACGCCGTGGTGGCCCGGTACGCCGCCCGGGTCAATGGGCTCACCGAGTTCTACCTGACCAAGCTCGACGTCCTCGACACCTGGGAGCGGATCCCGGTCTGCGTCGCCTACGAGGTCGACGGTGTCCGCCACGACGAGATGCCGATGACCCAGACCGAGTTCCACCACGCGACGCCGGTCTATGAGTACTTCGACGGCTGGGGCACCGACATCTCCGGTTGCCGCACCTTCGATGAGCTGCCGAAGAACGCCCAGGTCTACGTCAAGGCGCTCGAGGAGATCTCCGGGGCGCCGTTCTGGGCGCTCGGCGTCGGGCCGGGCCGCGAGGAGACCGTGGTGGTCAACGCACGCTGACCCCTAGTCTCGGGGCATGATCCAACCCGAGCAGGCGATCGACCAGGTCAACGCGATCTTCGGCAAGCACCAGGGTTTCCGGGCGCTGCACGCGAAGGGTGGGTTCTACGCAGGCACCTTCACCGCTACCCCGGCCGCAGCCCAGCTCTGCAAAGCCGGTCACCTCCAGGGCGACCCGGTCCCGATCCGGGTGCGCTGGTCGAACGCCGGCGGCAACCCCGAGGTGCCCGACAAGGCGCCGGACATCCGGGGGATGGCGGTGTCCTTCCGACTCTCGGACGGTACGGCGACCGACCTGCTCGGCCAGACCGCTCCGCGTTTCCCAGCGCGCACCCCGGAGGCGTTCCTGGCGCTGACCCGGGCGACCCAGAAGCCCTATCTGATGCCGGCGTTCCTAGCCCGGCACCGTGACGCCTTCCCGGCGCTGCTCGCGACGATCCGGAGCAAGGCCACCGTGCCGCCGTACTCCTACGCCGAGAAGACCTACTACCCGGTGCATGCGTACAAGTGGATCGCTGCCGACGGCACCGAGAATTGGGTGCGGTACCGCCTCACGCCCCTGGACACGATCGTGCGGAGCACCGAGTTCACCGGGCCCGACCGGCTCGCCCAGGAGATGGCGGCACGGCTCGAGGCCGGCCAGGTCAACTACGCGCTCGAAGCCCAGATCGCCCTGCCTGGGGAGGATCCGGCCGATCCGATGGTCGTCGGGGCCGGTCCATGGTTCGACGCCGGGCGCCTCGAGATCACCGGCCTCGACCCGGATCGGGAGACCAACGGCGAGATCGTCGTGTTCGACCCGACCCGGATCGTCGAGGGCATCGAACTCTCCGATGACCCGATCCTGCGATACCGCTCGGGTGCGTACTCGGCCTCGGTGTCGCGACGGGTGTAACCGGCGCTAGTGCGCGAGGCCGCCCCGCCTGTTGACCAGCGGGCCGGCCGCCGACCAGGCGAAGTCGATCCACAGGTCGGTGCGCTTCCAGACGTAGTCGGGGCGCACCACCGACTGGGGCTTCGCGTAGACGACTGCTGTGCGGGCCTCGGCGACGTGACCTGCGACGAACTCCTGCACGTGCCGCAGGGTCAGACCGGTGTCGGCGACGTCGTCGGCGATCAGCACCTTGAGGCCTTCGAGGTCGACCACGGCTGGAGTCGGCGGGAGCATGATCGGCACCGGCAGCCGCTCGTCCACGCCGGTATAGAACTCGACGTTGACGGCCGAGAGGTTCTTCACGTCCAGGGCGTAGCCCAAGCCCATCCCGAGCGCCAGTCCGCCCCGGGCGATCGAGAGGATCACGTCCGGCTCGAACCCGCTGTCGACGACCTGGCGGGCCAGGTCGTGGACCGCGGTACCGAAGTCCGACCAGGTCAGAATCTCGCGCTCGTCGCTCACGGTGCGAAGTCTGGCACGCACGTTTCCGGTCGAGAACTGCTCAGGCTCAGGTACGCCGACTCAGGGCGGCGAACAGCCCTTCGGCTGTCTCGACCAGCTCGGCATCGGTGAGCTCGACATCTCCGGAGAGCCACGACGCGACCAGCTCGCTGAACCCGGCGATGTAGACCAGGCCGTGGATCCGGGCGCGCGCCGCAGGCCAGGCGCGGTCGCCATACAGGTCCGCGGCCTCGCGCGCGACGAAGTCGGCGAAGACACTGAGCAGTTCGTTGCGGCGGGCGCGGAGCCGGGGGTTCGCGCTGGCGTGGATCACTGCGACGCGGGCCTTGGCGGGTGACTGGCTGACCAGGCCGACGAACGCCTCCATCACCGCATGCACCCGGGCCTCCGGCGTACCGGGCGTGCTGACGATGACGGCCGAGGCGAGCTCGAGGATCTCCTCGCAGACGCTGTCCAGGGCAGCGAGCAGGGCATCATCGAGGCCGCCGAACGACTCGTAGAAGTACCGCTCGGTCAGTCC
>DASRRQ010000142.1:0-18026 GCA_035695505.1 Marmoricola sp.
GCGGCGACCCGGTTGATGCAGGCCAGGCTGACCTCGTCGGGCTGCATCTTCGGCTGGTAGAACGCGCGACCGATCGTGAACGACCAAGCCGAGTAGGCGTAGAACACGGCCTGGCGGTAGCGCAGCCAGGCGTCGTCGTAGGCCGGCGGCTTGCCGCCTGCCTCGACCAGCCGCTCCAGGTAGTGCTCGAGCAGCTCCTTGTCCCACGCCCGGCGGTCCGCCGGCTCCAAGGCCGTGCTGACCAGGTAGGCGTAGTCGAAGAACCAGCCGCCGCGCATCGTGCCCTGCCAGTCGGTGTGGCCCATCCGCCCGTCGCCGGTGATGTAGACCTGCCCGACGTGGCCGTCGCCGTGCAGCAGCGTCGCCGGTGCGTCGTTGGTGGCGAGGTCCAGGCAGCGCCGGGTGCCCTCCCACAGGGCGTCGGACCGTCCGTACAGGCTCGCCGGGATCACCGACTTGGCGCGCTCCATGCCCACGGCCGTGCGCGGCCCCATCCGGACCAGTGTCGAGAGGTTGCGGAAGAAGTCGTTCGGCGTCTTCAGGATCGCCAGGTCGGGGTCTTCCCAGCAGGCGCCGTGGTACTTCGCCATGTTGCCGAGCAGGTCCTCGAGCTGGGCCCGGGTGATCGGCGTGGTCGGCTCGATGAAGCGCGCGCCCTTGGTCGCCGCGATGTCCTCCATCACCAGCAGGCTGCGCCACGACCGCGGATCGACGCCGCCGAAGTAGCCCCGCGGCGCCTCCATGTCGATCTTGTCGCGGAACGTCATGAAGAAGTGGGTCTCGCCGTGCAGGACGTCGGCGCCGCCGAGCATCAGACGCTGGGAGAAGCTGGCCGAGGACTTCGTGAACAGCTCGGTCGGCAGCCCCGCGTCGTTGCCGGCCTGGTTGTAGACGACCCGCAGCGACGCCCGGCTGGTGGTACCGGCATGCGCCTCGGGCACCGTGAACGAGGCCACCTCAGCCCCCGGTACGTCAGCACACAGGACCGCGGTCAGCCAGGTGGTGTTGAGGTCGGTCCCGCTGCGCGGGATGTCATCGGCCGTCTTCGGCACGGCGCCGCCGACGCTCTCCAGTGCCATGGCGCCGGCGACAGTCGTTGCTCGTCCGGCCAACCAGAGTGCGGGGTGCATTGTGTCTCCTTCACTGTGCGTTGTTCGATGATCCGCTGAGTGATCACGTCATGGGAGAGGCAGAGTGCACCGTGGACGTGGCACTCTGGTGCGGTGCCGTTGCAACAGCTCTTCGCCGCCGAGATCCAAGCCGACCCCGATGCCTGGGTTGCTGGAGTGCTCGAGCGGGTCCGCGCGGACGTGCCAGGACTGATCCGTGACGACCGGGCGGGCGGGCTCGCGGCAGCCTCCAGCCGCTCCCTGCTGGTGGAGTTCGCGGCAGCGCTCGTGGGCGACCCTGAGGTGCCGGCCCGTGCGCCGGAGCCGGCCCTGCAGTTCGCCCGGTACCTCGCCCGGACCGACGTCCCGCTCTCGTTGCTGCTCCGGTCGTTCCGGATCGGGCAGGAACTGCTGTTCAGTCGCGCCGCCGAGCTGGTCGACGACGGCGACCTGGCCGGGCTGCGCGATGTCGGCTTGCTGACGTTCCGCTATGTCGATGTGGTTGCCGGCGAGGCAGCCGAGATCTTCGACCGCGAGCGCGAGGCAGTGCTCCGTGGCTCGGCGCTGCGGCGCGAGCGGCTGGTCGCGCGATTGCTGGCGGGGGAGGAGCCACCGACCAGCGAGGTCGAGCGCGTCCTCGGCTGGCGGATGCACGGAGCGCATCGGGCCGCCGTGGCGTGGGCGGGCGAGGGGGAGTCGGAGGCGGCGCTGCGCGGCGTCGTACGCCGGGTGCTGGCTTGGGCCGGGCCGGGCGCGGCGCTCACGATGCCCGGACCGAGCGGCGAGCTCTACGCCTGGGTGCACCCGTCGTCGGCGGACCTCGCAGCGGTCCCGGCCGAGCTCGTGGACGCACTGGCCGCTGCCGGCGTCCGGGTGGCGTTCGGCGATGCCGCTACCGATCTCGCCGGCTTCGTCGCCTCGCGGCGGCAGGCCGAGACCGTACGCCGTCTGGCCCGCTACCTGCCGTCGCGGACGGTGCTCGTGCACGCCGACGTCGCGCTGCTCAACCTGCTCCTCGCCGATCCCGCCGCAGCGGCCGGCTTCGTCGCCTCCGAGCTCGGCGCGCTGGCCGCCGAGGAGCACCGCGAGCTGCGGTCGACGGCACTGGTGTATCTCGAGCACGGGCAGGACACCACCGCGACCGCTGCCGCCCTCGGCGTCCACCGCAACACGGTCATGCGCCGCCTCGCCCGCGCCCACGGCCTCCTCGGCCGCGATCTGGCGCGACGGCCGACCGAGACGCTAGTGGGGCTGCTGCTGGCGGATGTCGGCCTCGGCCGCTGACCCGCATGAGGACCTGTGTCGCGGGTACGGCTCAGGCTCGCGTCACCGATCCGTAGGAGGTCCAGCATGTCCGAGCCTGGCGAGGTCGACCGGGAGCAGTACGGCGAGCAGTCCGTCGATCCCGAGAACCAGCTCCAGCCCGAGGACACCCTGGACGATCGTGGGGTCGAGGACGCGCTCGACGAGGGCTATTCGCCGCCCGAGCGCGAGCCGGCGCACCTGCGCTTCGGCACCACCCGCGAGGAGCAGCGCCAAGGCGAGACGCTCGACCAGCGGCTGGCCGAGGAGGAGCCCGACCCCGACCCGTATGCCGAGGACGTTGGCGATGTCGGCACCGCCGACCCGCGTGCCGGCCGGTTGATCGCTCCGGATGAAGGCTTCGGCGAGGACACCGAGACGGATGCTGTCGCCGATGACGTCGGAATCGACGGCGGGGGAGCGAGCGCCGAGGAGGCAGCGGTGCACGTCATCGACGACGAGGTCGGCCCCGAGGTCGAGCCGGAGATCGAGCTGTAGCGCGCCCTTCCCGCCGCGCCCGCGTCGGTGCTACAAGGGACCATGCCAGGAGTGCTCGAGGGGAAGGTCGCGATCGTCACCGGTGCGGCGAAGGGGGTCGGCGCCGGGATCGCGCGCGCTTACGGAGCCGAGGGCGCCAGGGTCGCCGTCATCGACGTGCGCGAGCGGCAGTCCCGCGAGGTCGCCGAGGCGATCGGCGCTGCGGGCGGTGAGGCCGCGGCGTACGTCTGCGACATCACCGATACCGCCCAGGTCGAGGCCACGGTCGCTGAGGTCGTACGCCGCTGGGGCACCGTCGACATCCTGGTCAACAACGCGATGACGTCGTCGTTCTCGGTGCCCTTCGAGGAGATCACCGACGCGCAGGTCGACGAGGCGTACGCCGCCGGACCGCGCGCGACGATCGCGTTCATGCGCACCTGCTTCCCGCACCTGCGCGACGGCGGCCGGGTGATCAACCTGCGCTCCGGCTCCGAGGTCCAGGGCCTCGCGGGCTTCGGCGCCTACATCACCGCGAAGGCCGCGATCGGCGGCCTGACCCGGGCGGCGTCGAAGGAGTGGGGCTGCCACGGGATCACCGTCAACGCCATCGCGCCGTACGTCCTCAGCGACTCTGCTGCCGTGTACCTGTCCTCGCAGCCCGAGGAGGAGGCCCGGCTCAAGGCCCAGCTCGCGATCCCGCGGTTCGGCGACGCCGAGGCCGACATCGGGCGGGTCGCCGTCTTCCTGGCCGGCCCGGACAGCGCCTATGTCACCGGCTGCACGATCAACGCGAACGGCGGCGTGAACCTGTTCGCGTGATCGACGGAGAACTCACTCGGCGAGGTTCGCCGACCACTTCTCCTCGATGTTGCCGAAGTACCAGACGCTGATCGCGACCAGCCAGGACACGACGAACAATCCGACGATGCCGTAGCCGGCGTAGTCGAGGTTGATGTGGGCGATCGAGGCCAGCGGGCCCGAGGTGATGCTGAGCCGGTCCGCGAGGACGCCGATCAGCTCGATGGTGCCGATGACCAGCGCGACCAGGACCGAGATGGACGTGATCGTCAGGTTGTAGAAGACCTTGCGGACCGGGCGGGCGAAGGCCCAGCCGTACGCCGCGTTCATAAAGACGCCGTCGACGGTGTCCATCAGGCACATCCCGGCAGCGAAGAGGATCGGCAGCACCAGGATCGAGTAGAACGGCAGGTTGAACGCCGCCGCGCCGCCGGCCAGGACGAGCAGCCCGACCTCGGTGGCGGTGTCGAAGCCGAGACCGAACAGGACCCCGATCGGGTAGATGTGCCACGGCTTGCGCACCGACTTGGTCAGGGTGCCGAGGAACCGGTTCATGAACCCACGGGAGTCCAGGTGCTTCTCGAGCTCGGCCTCGTTGAAGCGGCCGCTGCGCATCTCCCGGAAGACCTTCAGGATCCCGAGCAGGGCCGCGAGGTTGAGGATGCCCAGGACCCACAGGAAGACGCCCGAGACCGAGGGGCCGATGACGCCGGTGATCGTGTGCAGCCGGGAGGAGTCGTCCTCGACCGGCCCGACGAGCGCCTTCACGCCGATCGAGAGCAGGAACGCGAGCAGGAACACGATCGTGGAGTGCCCCAGGGAGAACCAGAAGCCGACGCTCAGCGGCTTGCGCTCTGGCGGCTCGCCGGCGGCCTCGCGGGCCACGTTGTCGGCGATCAGCTTCCGGGTGGCGTTGTCGACTGCGGCGATGTGGTCGGCATCGAACGCGTGCCGCAGGCCGAAGGTGTAGGCGAGCACCCCGACGCCGACGGTGAAGACCGGGTGGTCGCCGCCGAGGTGATAGCTGTGCGGCGCAACGAGGGCCAGCAAGATGACGAAGCCCACCACGTGCAGCACCACGATGAACGAGCCCATCCCCGCCAGCGAGCGCTTGTCCCCAGTCGTCAGGCTGGCTCGGAACTGGCCCAGCCTCGAGCTGCTGGGAGCCGTGGCCTGCAACGTCATCGGGGACCTCTCACGTCGAGTCTGTTGCAAGTAGTTCGCAACAACGACAGCCTAAGGAGAAGCATCCCCGGCATGCAACGCGGGGTAGGCAGGAACGGGCGTGTCGGGTTGCGTGCACTGGCCAAGGAGGGCGGAACCGTGCATTTCTTGCCCCACTACCTAACGATCACCTGCTCCGCACCGAGTCTGCGTCCTCGTCCCAGATCGAGCAGATCACTGCCGGCGCTCGCGCACTCGCACTGGCCAGTTTGGGCGAGCGGACTGGGCCGAACGCCGCCTTGGTCCGGGATCTACGGTGAGGGAAGCCGTCGCGGCGTGACGTCCCGGTTCGGGTTCGGCGGCGGGATGTTCATCCCCGGTCCGGGCAGCCAGCCGGACGCCCCGATCAGCTCGCCGACCTCGGCGAGGTTCATCAGGTCGAGCTCGTAGTCGAAGAGGCCGTCGCCCGCGTAGTGCAGCACCGAGAACGCCGGTGCCTGGTACGCCGTCCCGTCGGCGCGGGCGCCCGGCAGCCGATTCCACCAGAACGTGACGACCCGATCGCCATCGACGGTGATCCACTCCTCCGGGAAGCTCCAGTCCTCGAGCCCGGCCATTGCGTGCACCATGAGCTTGGCGATCTCCTCGCGCCCGTCTGCGCGCCCCCACGCCGGGTCGATGAAGACCGCGTCGTCGGTGAACCAGCGGCCAATGGTCGACCACGGCACCTCGCCGGCGACGCAGAGCTCCCGCTGGGCGACGTACGCGCGGTAAGCCGCGAGGGCCTCGGTCTCGCGGGCGGTGAGATTGGGCATGGGGAGACGGTACGCGGCGATCGCTCGCGCGGAGCGGCTCCGGGTACGGAATGGCAGGCTTGGATCACGAGGTCGCGGGAGAGGGGAGTGGGGATGGCCCGCAGTCGGTTCCGCGGCGAGATCGTCGGCGTCGGTAGTACCAGCGGTGTCCGGATCGTCGTCGGCCGTTGGAGGTCCTCGCCGCTAGGGACGTTCGCAGACGTGATGATCGAAACCGCCGAGGGCCAGCGCGTGCTCCTCGCCCCCAGCCAGCAGGTCGCGGAGTTCGTGGAGGCGACCTACTCCTTCGACACGGTGCGCGTTGAAGACGTGCGCGTCGAGGAGGCTCCCGACGGCAGCTGGTCCGTCAGGTCGACCTCGCTCGTCCTCGAGGTGAGGTTCGGTGGCAGGACGCTTCTCGGACGGTTGCTGAGGCTGGTGCCGGCCGGCATCGCGGAGAGTCCGGCTTGGTGCACCGTGACCGATCTGGTAGCTCGTGTGGCACTACGCGGCGTACGCACGCGCGGCACTGCGGGCGGCGGCCGCCGGGAGTGGTACGGCGCGACCGACCACCATGCCGTCACCAGCTTGGCTGGAGCCTTCGATGGCGCGGACCTCGGTGAGCTGAGCCCGGTGCTGCCGTCGCCGCGGTTCGGGTTCTCCTCGACTCCTGCCACGCCCTCGATCACCCAGGTGGTCACGACGGTGTCGTGGTGATGGTCTGGGGACTCGCGTCGCCACGCCTGCCTGAGATCAGGCGCGCTCGGCCCAGCGACGCGACCATACGTTGAGGGGTTCGAGCGCGGCGCGCAGGTCCCCACCCAGCGGCGTGACGGCAAACCGGGCCTGGTCGTCTTGGGAGACCAGACCTGCTTCCGACAGTTCGCGCAGCCGTTGGTACAGGACGCTCGAGGACATGTCGTCGCACCGGCCCTTGAGATCGAGCGCTCTCATCGGCTCATGGGAGAGCTCCCAGAGAATGCGCAACGCCCATCGCCGGCCAAGAAGATCCATGACAGCCATGACCGGCCGCCCGGTCGACGAACCACGAACCGGATGACCTGGTGCCGGAGTTGGCGGCGTCACACATCCTCCTCGAGAGTTTCTGATTTAGAAATGATAGCGTCTGCTCAGGATTTCGATTTACGAAATGAGGAACTGATCGTGCGACTCACTCCGCTAGAAGCCCCGTTCGACCCCGAGGTGGCAGCTGTGCTCGCGCCGATGATGCCGCCCGGTGTCTCGCCGATCGCGCTCTTCCGCACGTTCGCCAAGAACCTGTCGATGACCAAGGCGATGCAGGGCTGGGGCGCGTACGAGTTGAGTCGCGAGCTGTCCCTCAGCCTGCGCGACCGCGAGATCCTCATCGACCGGACGTGCGCTCGCTGCGGTTGCGAGTACGAGTGGGGAGTCCACGTCAGCTTCTTCGCAGAGCGCGCTGGCTTCTCTTCGGAGCAAGTCGCATCCCTGACGCACGGAAGGCCCACTGACCCTTGCTGGTCCTCGACGCGTGACCGTCTGCTGGTTCGTGCGGCTGACGCTCTCCACGACGAGTCGACGATCCCAGAGCCGCTGGGGGAGCTGCTCTCGGTCGAGTTCGACGAGGCGGAGCTGCTCGACATCTTCCTGCTCTGCGGCTGGTACCACGCGATCTCGTTCGCTGCGAACGCCGCTGGAGTCCCGCTCGAGCCGAACGCCCCCACCTTCGACAGCGTGCGCGTGCACGACGATGCAGGCAGCGCTCGGGACGCGTTGACGAGCGCGGAACTGGAGCCCGACGCGGTGCTGCGCCTGCTGCGGGCAGCGATGGCTGAAGACCTCTCCGACGCCGGGGACATCACGTCGTTGGCCGTAGTCCCTGCCGACGCAGACCTTGAGGTCACCTTCACCTCTCGCGTCGGCGGTGTGGCCTGTGGCCTCCCAGTGGTGGCTTTGCTGTGTCAGGACGCGATCGGCCCGGCGGCGAGGTTCACCCCGTTGGCGGCCGACGGAGACCGGATCGCTCCGGGTCAGCACCTAGCCACTCTGAGCGCTCCGGCCCGATCCGTGTTGGCCATGGAACGAACAGCGCTGAACCTCCTCACTCACCTGAGCGGCATCGCGACCGCGACCCAGACCTGGGTCGACGCACTCGAAGGCACCGGGGTCGTCGTGCGCGACACCCGCAAGACCACACCGCTGCTCCGGTCACTCGAGAAATACGCCGTGCGGTGCGGCGGAGGTGCCAACTACCGGTCCGGGCTGTACGACGAGATCCTCATCAAGGACAACCACGTCGCAGCCGCCGGCGGGATCGGGAACGCGCTCGACCGTGTCGCCGAGGCCTTCCCCCGCGGAGCAGTACCGGTGCAGATCGAGGTGGACTCATTGGACCAGTTCGACGAGGCCCTCGCTCACGGCGCCGACCAGATCATGCTGGACAACTTTGCCGTGAGCGACATGCGTATCGCCGTGGAACGCGCCCGCAGCTGCTCCCGCGACGTACGACTCGAGGCCAGCGGCGGCTTCACCCTGGACGATGCCCGGCAGGTCGCGCTGACAGGGGTGGACTCGATCGCCCTCGGCGGCATCACCCATTCCGCGCCGGCGATCGATATCGGACTCGACGCCTAAGGCCCGGCAGATCTGGGCTTATCCCAGAGGCGGCGGAACGGCGCACTAATCGCGGATCCGTGCGTTAGTGGCGTCCATCCGTCGGCCAGACGACGTCGCCGTGCTGATCCTCTGAGGCAACCAGGACAGAGCCCATGCCGTAGTCGTGCACGAGTTCCCAATGGCAGTCGTACGTCGACACGAGCCGGGCGAACTCGGTGTGGGCCGCAGCGAGTGCGGCGAGTTCTCCGTGTACCCGACGGAACGTGTCACGAGCGAATGCCTCGGAAATGTGCTCACCGACCCTGACAGTGACGGTGATCCGGCCATCGGCTGCGGGTCCAGACGTGGATCGCCACAGTTGAACGTCCCCGAGCGTCACTGGGGCCTCGCCTGAATCGAGGAGCGACATCGCAAGTTCCCAACGCGGACCGCCGGGCTCGGAGAGATGGAGACCACCACCATTCGGCATGCGCTAATCATCGCCTGCACCCACGTACGTCCGCTATTCGGCATGAGCGGATGTCCATGACGAGGCGAAGTGCAGCACTGCTCGGTCGGGACGTCTGACAGCGCTGGCCCATGTCAGGCTGAATGTCGTGACAGGTGATGAAGCTCGAGGTAGTGAGGCTCCGATTCAGACGGAGCGTTTGCTGCTCAGAAGCTGGCGGGTAGCTGATGCTGCTGTCGAGGGCGATCAACGAGTGCCGGCGCACCGCCGCATCGACGCTGACGGGCATCCGACAGTCACGGAACTCGAGGAGTCGATCCGAGCCCAACCATCGTCGACCAGGCTGTTCGAACTCGAACGGAAAGACGAAGGAGACGTTGTCGGTTACTGCGGTCTGGTTGACAGCCTGCGAGGGGCGGAGATGCAGCCGGAACTGGCGTTCGAGTTGCTGCGCCGAGCCTGGTCCCGGGGTATGCGACGGAAGCCTCGTTGGCGGTGATCGACTGGGCGAGGTCGTCTGGCTATCAACGCCTGTGGGCGCTTTGCCGGAGACGTCGCACTAGGCTCGGCGGGTGACCCGACGATGAGCAAGATGGACGCCATGCGCGCGATGCGTGAAGCTCGCTACCAGGCAGCCCAGTCCGCACCTTCCAAGCCCACGCCTGCCCCGAAGGCGCAGGTCCCTGCTCGGGCCGAGAGGCAAGAGACCGTCGCCGAGCCGGCGCAAGAAGGGCTGTGCGGGCACCGAGCGATCAGCGGTCGCACCTGTACGCGCGACAAAGGGCACGCGGCCAAGAGCCACCGCTACTCCTAGGTCTCGCCAGAGGGCCGCGGCATAGGCTGCCGAGAAGTCCACCTTCCTCACAAAGGGTCCGCCATGACCGAGATCCCAGCCACGATGCGTCAGCTCCAGAGTCTGGTCACACCGGAGCGCCAGCTCCACCTGTCGATCGAGACGGTGACGACGCCGCAGCCCCGCGAGTGGGAGGTTCTTGTCAGGGTCGACGCCGCGCCGGTCAACCCCTCTGACCTGGGGCTGCTGCTGGCGATGGCAGACATCTCGCAGGCGGTTGCCGGCGGATCGCCTGACGAACCGACCGTGACGGCTCCTATCGCCGAGCCCGTGATGGCGGCGCTGGCCGCACGCGTGGGGACCTCGATGCCCGTCGGCAACGAAGGTGCCGGTCTGGTCGTCGCGGCTGGCGCGTCGGCCGAGGCGCAGGCGCTGCTCGGCCGCACCGTCGGCTTCATCGGCGGGGCGACGTACGGCGAGTACTGCCTGGCGGTGCCCCAGCTGTGCCTGCCGCTGCCCCAGGGCGCCCCCGCGGCCGATGGGGCGTCGTCGTTCGTGAACCCGCTGACCGCGCTGGGCATGGTCGAGACGATGCGCAGCGAGGGGCACACCGGGCTGGTGCACACCGCGGCGGCGTCGAACCTGGGGCAGATGCTCAACCGGATCTGCCTGGCCGACGGCGTGCCACTGGTCAACATCGTCCGACGTACGGAGCAGGCCCAGCTGCTGCGCGAGCAGGGGGCCACTCACGTCTGCGACTCCAGCGAACCGACCTTCGAGGCCGATCTCGTCGCGGCGCTTCGCGAGACCGGGTCGACCATCGCCTTCGATGCGATCGGCGGCGGGCGGCTGGTCGGCGAGATCCTCAACGCCATGGAGGCTGCGATCGTGGCGCCCAATGCGCCGTACAGCCGGTACGGCAGCGACGTGCACAAGCAGGTCTACGTCTACGGCGCCCTCGACCCGCGGCCGATCGAGCTGCGGCGCCGGTTCGGCTTCGCCTGGGGCGTCGGCGGCTGGCTGCTGACGCCGTTCCTCGCCCGGACCAGTGGTGCGGACCTGGCCCGGCTACAGCAGCGGGTGGCTGACGAGCTCACCACGACGTTCGTCAGTCACTACACCGACCAGATCGGTTTGGGCGCGGCCTTGGACGTAGCGACGCTACAACGGTGCGTACGCCAAGCGACGGGCGAGAAGTTCTTGCTGCTGCCGCAGGCGTGAGGCCATGGGCTGGGATCGTCCGTGCCGATCGAGTGCCAGGACGGGCACTGCCTGGTGACGCCGACGCCTCCGAGCGTCATCGCCGCCCCGGCATGGTGATCGTCAGGACTCGCTCGCGCTCGCGGGCTTCGGTCTGGTCGCGCCGCCGGGCGGCGAGCAACTGCGGGAGCGAGACGATGCCGACGATCTGGTGGGGTTCGTCGCGGTCGATGACGGGCATGGTGGTCACGTCGTTGACTGCCATCGTCTCGGCGACCTGACGCAGGGTCTGGTCCGCGTGCGTCTGGATCGGATCGGGCAGCAGGGCGCAGTCGACGCTCAGGGCTGAGGACCCGGTGTGGCCGAGCAACGCACCTCGGGTGACGACGCCGAGTATCTCGCCCTCAGCAACGACCGGGTAGAGCTGCTGACGCCAGGCGGCGTAGTCATCGGCAGGATCCTCGAGAGCGCTCAAAGCCTCGGAGAGCGGCAGGTCCGGCCGGAACTCCACGACGGTCGTGGTCATGACCTCGCTGACGAACAGGATCTCCAGCGGGTCGACGTCGTACTCGCGGCTGAGGTGGTATCCGCGGCGCGCGATCTTCTCGGTCAGCACTGAACGCTTGAGGATGAGCGCCGACGCGCCGTACGCCGTGAGCGAGCCGATCATCACCGGCAGCAGGGCGTCGTAGCGGTGGGTCAGCTCGAGGGCGAAGACGATGCCGGTAACGGGCGAGCGCATCACCCCGCCGAGCACGCCGGCGAGCGCGATCAGCGCCCAGAAGCCGGGGCCGACCTGGGGGAACACGTGGGCCTCGAGAGCGCCCAGGGCGCCGCCGATCATGAACATCGGCGCGAGCACCCCACCCGAGGTTCCCGAGCCCAGCGACAGCGACCAGATCACCGTCTTCACGACGAGGATTCCGACGACGAGGCCGAGGGTGATGTCCCCGCGCAGCTCCGAGCCGATCACGCCGTACCCGACGCCCAGGGCCTGGGGGCAGACCAGCCCACCGGCCCCGATCACGATCCCGGCGATCGCGGGCCACCACATCCAGTGCACCCGGAGACGGCGGAACGCATCCTCGGAGGCATAGACGAGCATCGTGGCCACCACGGCGAGCAGGGCGGCGACGACTCCGGACACGACGCACAGTGCGTAGTCGACGTCGTGCAGGTGCAGCGCGCCGGTCACCGGGAACACCGGCCCGTGGCCGAGCAGGTGCCCGCGGATGATCGTGCCCACGGCGACAGCGGCAGCGACCGGGACCAGACTCCGTGGGCGCCACTCGAACAGCAGCAGCTCGGCGGCGAGGAGCAAGGCGGCCAGCGGAGAGTTGAACGTCGCGGCCATGCCGGCCGCAGACCCGGCAACCAGCAGCGTCTTGCGCTCGTCTGCGGTCAGGTGCAGGAACTGGGCGAGCAAGGAGCCGAGTGCGCCACCGGTCATGATGATCGGCCCCTCGGCGCCGAAAGGTCCTCCCGTGCCGATCGCGACCGCCGAGGCCACCGGCTTCAAGGCGGCCACCCGGGGCTGGATCTTGCTGCCGCCGAGCAGGATCGACTCGATGGCCTCGGGCATGCCGTGGCCGCGGATCTTCTCCGAGCCCCACCGGGCCATCACGCCGACGACGAGTCCGCCGGCGACCGGCGCGCACAGGATCAGCCACCACGGGTGATGCGAACCAGGGGCCACCATCGCTGACGAGGCGCGTTGGTAGAACACCGCGTTCGTGATCAGGCCGATAAGGCGGAGCAGGCACCACGCGGCCCCGGCTGCGACAGCGCCCACGGGCAGGGCAAGGCCGGCGATGAGGATCATCCGCGGCGTCACCGTGAAGTCGCCGAGATGACGTACGTCGCGGACGGGGAGTTGGGCGGAACTGGACACGGGAAGGTTCCTCTGGCTCGGACAACTCTGGTGCGGGGACGACAGTATCTGTCGTGTTACGACATATTATTCTGAGTTGTGACCACCGATGCGCAGTTCCAACGTCTGCTCGCATTCCGGACGGCTCTGCGCCGTTTCGACCAGTGGAGTCGTCAGGCCGCCGAGGCGCATGGGCTGACCCATACCCAGCACCAGCTGATGCTCGCGGTGCGCGGCAGTGCGACCGAGGGCGGCCCGACCGTCGGGGAGGTCGCAGAGGCGCTGCTCGTGCAGCACCACACCGCCAGCGAGCTCGCTGGTCGCGTCGAGCACCTCGGGCTGGTGGAGCGGTTCCCGGACAGCCACGACGCCCGACGGGTCCGGCTCCGTCTGACGTCGCAGGGAAGTGACGTGCTTCGCGAGCTCACCGCTGTTCACGTTGAGGAGCTGCGTCGGCTGGGGCCGCTGCTCACGCCACTGGAGGGCGGATAGGGTTCGATCCGATCAGCCCCGTCGCGGCGGAGCGTCGCACTCACGGTGGCAGCAGCGACGTCTACTGACACATGGCCCCACTGCGCCTTCGAACGCATGAAGGACCTCGCCCAAGGAGGTGTCTCCCCGCCCCGCTCCGGTCGCCGGACCGCTGCTCGCCTAGCATGCGTTCCATGGGGATCGGCGTGCACGCGGGCGAGGTCGACGCCGTGCTTGTGCAGCGGTGACGGTCGTGGTCGCCGAGCCCGTGGGGCGGGCCGAGGAGTTGAGTGCGCTCGCCCAATTTCTCGACGCTGGTTCAGCGCGCATGCTCGCCTTAGTCGGCGAGCCTGGGATCGGGAAGACGACGCTGTGGGAGCAAGGCGTCCTGCGCGCGAGCGACCAGGGGTTCCTGACCCTCAGCACCCGCGTTGCTCACTCTGATACCGAGCTCCCGTTCGCAGGCCTGGCTGACCTGGCGATGGCGGCCGAGGCACACCTTCCCCAGGTGATGGACGCCGTACCGGAGCCCCAGCGTCGTGCTCTTGAAGCTGCGCTGCACCGGCGTGACGTCGACGGGACCCCGCCGGAGCAGCTGGCCCTTGCGTCGGGCACGCTCGCCTTGCTGCGAGAGGCTGCGGCCCACGCCCCAGTGCTGCTCGCGATCGACGACCTGCAGTGGCTCGACGGTCCTAGCGCCGACTGCCTGGGCTATGCCCTCCACAGGATCACCGACAGTCGCGTCCGAGTGCTGACAACCCGGCACCCAGGTCCGGTCGGCACCGTCGAGCGCGCTGTCGGACGGGACGGCGTACGGCGTGTCGACGTCGGCGGATTGGGCTCAACCGAGCTGCTCGCCATGGTCACTGCGCGCCTCGGCTGGCGTCCGACCGCGGCGGTCGCGCGGCACTTCGTGGAGGTCTCCCGAGGCAACCCGCTCTTCGCGCTCGAGCTCGGTCGACAGCTCTCCCGGACGGCCTCCGCGTTGCCGGTCGGCATGCCTGTGCCCGAGTCGGTTGCCGAGGTTTTCGGCCCGCGCCTCTCCGCTCTCCCGGATCCGGCGCGGCAGCTGCTGCTCGTCGTCGCGCTGGGTGCCGACCTCACCGTCACGGAAGCCACCGCCCTCCACGGCGCCGAGCGGGTCGAGGAGGCGATCGAGGAAGGACTGCTCGCCATTGACGGGGTCCGGCTCAGGCCTGCGCACCCGCTCCTCGGCGCGACCGTGCGGGCGCAGGCGAGCCCGTCCGAGCGACGTACGGCCCATCGGGTTCTCGCCGGGATCGCGGCCGACCCCATCGGCCGCACCCGGCACCTCGCTCTGGCCGCCGAGCTGCCGGATGCGAAGCTCGCGAACGAGGTCTCCGCGGCGGCGGCCACGATGTCCACCCGACCAGGCGCCGGCTACGCCTCAGAGCTGGCTGTCGAGGCCCTGCGGCTCACGCCGTCCGACGACGACGCCTGGCCGTCGCGGGTGCTCCAGGCTGCGCGCTCCCAGTTGACGATCGGCCGGGTGGACCAGGCGCTCTCGCTCCTGCGCAGCACGCTCGAGGAGTTGCCGCGCGGGCGCGACCGGGCACTGGCGCACCTGTTGATCGGGGAGGGAGCGTCGCTGATCGAGGACGAGCGGTCGGTGGAGCGTGCCTTGGCGGAATCTGACGATGACGAGATCCGCGCCTTCGCGTTGTCGCGCCAGGCGATGATCGCCGTCGTCGGCAACCTGCGCAGCCCCGGGGCGTTCCGCGCGAGTGTGGGGGAGTCCCTCGAAGCAGCGACGCGCATCGACAACCTGCCGGCGCAGCGACGGGCGTTGGCCATGCTCGGCTGGATCGACCTGTTACAGGGATTGCCCGTGACGCGGACGGACGCTGATGAAGCGCCGGTCGGCACCCAGCTCTACGAGGAGGCGATCGAGCGCCCGTACGCCGTGCGACACGCTTTCCGCGGCGAGCTGGACGACGCGGACCGTCTCCTGACGGACCTCTTCGATCAGGCCGAGCAGCTGGGCCAAGCGGCCTCGATGGTGACGTGCGCCTGCCACCTCTTCGAGCTCGCCATCCGCCGCGGTGACGTCGCCGCCGCGGAGCGTTGGCTGGTCGAGTTCGCCCAGCTCCTCGGCTCCGAGGAACCCGACCGGATCCGGAGCCGCCTGCAAGCCGACCTCGCGGTCACCCGCGGTGACCTCGACATCGCCACCGAGGTCTCCCTGGACTTGCTCGAGGATCCGGACCTGTCGGGCTGGGATGCCCTCGCCGTTGAACGGGTCCTGGGTCTCGCAGCTCTGGGTTCGCGCGACCCCGCGACCGCAGCCCTCCGGCTCGGGCACGTCTGGCAGGAGTTGCTGGACGCCGGTATCGAGGAACCGGGCGTGCTCCCGGTCGCTGGCGACCTGGTCGAGGCGCTGGTCGAGTCCGGAGATCTCGCGGGTGCACGCGCGGTCGTCGAGCGTCTCGCCGTCGTGGCAGAGACGCACGACCACCCGTGGGCCAGGATCACGGTTGATCGCGCTCAGGCCCTGGTCGCGCTCGCTGATGGTCAGGGGTCCGAGTTCGAAGCCGGGCTTGCCGACGCGGCGGAACGCTACGGCCGGCTTGGCCTCAGGTTCGACCAGGCGAGGACGCTCCTGGAGCTCGGCAGGATCCGACGCGGCGCGGATCGGCGTACGGCGGCCCGGGAAGCTCTGGGCGCTGCTGCCGAGGTCTTCCGCGAGCTCGGTTGCCTCGGCTGGGCCGGCATCGCCGACGAGGATGCCCGTAGTCTGAGCGGTCGCCGTCGGTCCCGTGCGGACGTGCTCACGCCGGCCGAGCGTCGCGTCGCCACGCTCGCCGCTGGCGGGCTCTCCAACCGCGAGATCGCTAAGCGCCTGGTGCTGAGCATCCACACCGTTGAGGCCCATCTCTCGCACGTGTACGCCAAGCTCGGGATCCAGTCCCGTGCTCAGCTGATCCATCGCCTCTAAGAGGGGTCCAACCCCACGTGCCCTAGTCAATTCCCCTGATCTATGGGCCGATTTCTTGCCCGATTTGCACCGGTCGCGGAACAGTCGGGCCACGTGAACACGCATCGTCGGCTCAGCCTGACCACCCTCGCCCTCGCCCTCGCCTCCGCCTTGGTTGCCTACCTGTTCTTCGGGCTGACCGCGCCCGCGCAGGCTGCGGCCCCGCGCCCCACCGTCACCAGGCTCTCGGCCCACCAGGGCTCCACTGCCGGATCGAACCGGATCACGGTCCGTGGCACCCGGTTCACACACGTGAAGCGGGTGCTTTTCGGCACCACGAAGGCGACCTTCAGGCGAGTCTCCGCCAAGCGGCTCAGCGTGAAGGTCCCCAAGCACGTCGCCGGCAGGGTCTACGTCGTGGTGGTCACGAACCGAGGTCGTTCAGCGAAGAAGACGGTGGCGCGCTACACCTACGTCGCCCCGCGCAAGCAACCGGTCGCCCCCCTGCACACCTTGAGCACGTGGAAGCCCGGAACGCTCGCGTTGCCGGCCGGTGCTGCACCGGATGCGCACGCGCAGCTGTTCGGCACCTCCTGCGCCTCAGCCTCGCTGTGCGCGGCGTACGGGAGCTACCAGAACGAGGCGAACGAGGGCCGCGAAATGCTCGCTTCGTACGTCGGGGGCCATTGGGTCAGCGTCGACCCGGAGCCGTCGACCGCCGGCGGCATCAGCGTACGGTCGGTCTCGTGCGCAGGCGCGACCTGCATCGCGGTCGGTGAGCTCAACACCGGGGGGCACTGGGACGCACTGATCGCGACCCTGAGCGGCACCACCTGGACCGTCACGACTGCGCCGCATCCGGCTGAGGAGCCGAACCAGCCGCAGCAGTCGACGAGCCTGGAGTCGGTGTCCTGCTGGGCGGCCGGCGCATGCAAGGCAGTGGGTGAGTACCTCGTCGATCCGAACAAGAGCACGGAGGCCGCGGCGATCTGGACGCTGAAGAACGGCACCTGGTCCGCCATCACGGCTCCGCTCCCGTCTGGCGCCGACTCGACCAACGGCGACCAGGACGTGACGCTGCACGGCATCTCGTGCACCTCGGCCACGTTTTGCTCGGCCGTGGGCCAGTACGTGATCCTGACCGTGAAGACCGGCCTCGTGGAGACCTTCAACGGCACGACGTGGAAGCCCGACACCGCCGCAGCGCCGACGGGAAACGCCGCGTTCCTCGCGGCCGTCTCCTGCGTGTCAGCGGCGCGGTGCGCAGCGGTCGGCAGCTACACCGCTGGCTCGACGGGCTATGCGAGCGCCTACCTGAGCTCCTGGTCGGGCACCGCCTGGACGACGATCGCTGCTCCCTTGCCGGCGGACGCGGCCGACACGACCTCGCAGCTCGACTCCGTCTCGTGCGCCGCGGTCACCGGGTGCGTCGCGGTGGGGCGCTACCTGCCGGCCGGCGACCCGAACTCGCGCGCCCTGGTCGAGAGGAGCCTGAGCACAGCGTGGTCGGGCAAGGTCCTGGCCGAACCGGCCGCCGCCATCCACGACAAGCCATTCTCGGAGCTCGAGGCTGTCAGCTGCCCGAGCAACGGATGTGCGGCGGGTGGCGATTTCGAGAGCCAGGCCGCCACCGGCGACCTGCCCCAGCTGTCGACCCTGGGGGCCGGCGGGAGCAGCGCCGTCTGGACGGCGGGAGCAGCGCCGCTGCCGGTCACGGGTGTGCGCGATGGCGATCTGCGGGCAGCGTCCTGTGCGCCGGACGGGTTCTGCATGGAGGTCGGTTGGTACCTCCTCCTCGCGGATAACACCATGCATGTCCTGGTCGAGCACAATTGACCGGCGGCTTCTGGTCCGGAGGCTCGCTAGGTTCTGTCGTTGCTGACTCGCAGAGCTTCTGGTGAGCCTGGGCCGGACGCGGCGGACTGACGCACTCAGCGCGCCAGCTCCGCACGCGGCTGGATTGATGGGTTCGCGCCCCGGTGTCGGGAGCTATCTCGAAACCGTTAGCTCTGAACTCTCGGTTCTCCTAGATGCTGAGGTTGCGCGGCACGATCGGGATCTCAAGGG
>DASRRQ010000143.1:0-8903 GCA_035695505.1 Marmoricola sp.
GAGCTGATCATGGGAGAGCGACGGTGGCGCGCAACCACCGAGGCTGGCCTGTCCACGATCCCGGCGATCGTCCGGCAGACCCAGGACGACGACATGCTCCGGGACGCCCTTCTGGAGAACCTGCACCGGTCCCAGCTCAACGCGCTGGAGGAGGCGGCGGCGTACCAGCAGTTGCTCGACGACTTCGGATGCACCCACGAGGAGCTGTCCTCACGTATCGGCCGGAGCCGTCCCCAGATCAGCAACACCCTCCGCCTGCTCAAGCTCTCACCGGCCGTGCAACGACGGGTGGCAGCCGGCGTGCTCTCGGCCGGACACGCCCGCGCTCTGTTGGGTGTCTCCGATGCCGGGGCCCAGGACCGCCTTGCCGGCCGGGTCGTCGCGGAAGGTATCTCCGTCCGGGCACTGGAGGAGATCGTCGCGGTCGGGGACGTTCCCACCGACGACGGCGAGACGGTCAGGTTCAAGAGGAGGCCGACAGCGCCGGGACTCGCCGATCTCAACGAGCGTCTCTCCGACCGCCTCGATACCCGGGTCAAGGTGAGCATGGGCAAGTCCAAAGGCCGCATCGCGATCGAGTTCGCCTCACTCGGAGACCTCGAGCGGATCGTGGGGGTCATCGACCCGCGCAACCGCGACGACCGATCTGTCTGAATACTTGGCGCTCTAGCAATAAGTCGATAAATCGTTAAAGAGCTAAAACGATTTGACGACGGCAAGCGAACCGCGCTACGAGCTCTTCTTCGCCTTGCGCTCGGCGCGCAGACGGCGCTCCTCGGCGTACATGGCAGCAGCCTCGTCGGGGGTCGGCGCGCTGCCTCCGTGCGATGCAGGCAGCCACCACGACCCGGGCGGCTGCTCGGCGGCCGGGTGGTTCTCGATCAGCCGCTTCAGCATGGCTTCCATGCGCGTCTGCAGCTCGGCAGTCAACGCATTGGCGTTGTCGGAGGGCAGCGGGTGCATCGGCTCGCCGACCTCGATGCCCACGGTCTTGTGGCGCTTGAAATCACTCGGCTTGCCCTTCGTCAAGAAGCGCTGCGTCCCCCACAGCACGATCGGGATCAGCGGCACGCCGGCATCGGCAGCGATCCGGACGGCGCCGGTCTTCAACGGCTGCAACTCGTAGCTACGCGAGATGGTGCCCTCAGGGAAGATGCCGACGAGCTCGCCATCGTCGAGGTAGCGGCGAGCCTCGTCCATGCCGCCCTGACCAGACGCCCGGTCGATCGCGATGTGATGGAAGGAGCGCATCACCGGGCCGCCGACCGGGTGGTCGAAGACCTCCTTCTTCGCCATGAACCGCGTCAGCCGCTTCCGCTCGGCGCCGGGATAGCCGGCCAGCACGTAGTCGACGAACGAGAGATGGTTCACTGCGACCAGGGCTCCACCGGTCGACGGGATGTTCTCGACGCCCGTCATCGAGAGCCTGACGTCGCCGAGCTTGAACCACATGCGGGCGGTCGCGATCACCGCTGGATAGACGAAGTCGCGCATGGCCGAACCCTACGGGACCCTCATCACCGGCTCCATCCCCGGCGATAACCCAAGGCGGACCCCACGACGGTTCTGCGAGACTCAGCACATGCGCCGAATCGTCCAGAGCCGCAAGCTGCAGCACGTCCGCTACGACGTACGGGGCCCGATCCTCGTCGAGGCGCAGCGGCTGGAGGCAGAGGGCCACAAGATCCTCAAGCTCAACATCGGCAACCCTGCGCCGTTCGGATTCGAGGCTCCGGAGGCGATCGTCGCGGACATGGTGCACAACCTGCCCGACGCCCAGGGCTACTCCGACTCGCGCGGCATCTACTCCGCCCGGACCGCCGTCGCGCAGTACTACCAAGGTCGTGGTCTGACCGACACCCAAGTCGATGACGTCTTCATCGGCAACGGCGTCTCCGAGCTGATCAGCCTGGTGCTGCAAGCGTTCCTCGACGATGGCAACGAGATCCTGGTGCCGGCGCCGGACTATCCACTGTGGACAGGTGCGGTCACTCTTGGCGGCGGCGTACCCGTGCATTACCGGTGCGACGAGGACAACGGCTGGAACCCAGACCTCGACGACATCGAGTCCAAGATCACCGAGAACACCCACGCGATCGTGATCATCAACCCCAACAACCCGACGGGTGCGGTCTACAGCGAGGAGGTCGTCCGCGGCCTCGTCGACATCGCCCGACGCCACGACCTCGTCGTCTTCAGCGACGAGATCTACGAGAAGATCCTCTTCGACGACGCGGTCCATCACCACAGCGCCACCTTCGCCGCGGACGACGTCCTCTGCTTGACCTTCAGCGGCCTGTCGAAGGCGTACCGCGTCTGTGGCTACCGGGCCGGCTGGGTGATGATCTCGGGTCCGAAGCACCTTGCCGAGGACTTCCTCGAAGGGCTGACCCTGCTCGCGAATATGCGGATGTGCGCCAACGTCCCGGCCCAGCACGCGATCCAGACCGCCCTCGGCGGCTATCAGTCGATCGGGGAGTACATCGGGCCAGGCGGGCGGTTCTACGAGCAGAGCAAGCTCGCCTGGAAGCTGCTCAATGAGATCGAGGGCGTCAGCTGTGTCGAGCCGCAGGGGGCGCTGTACTGCTTCCCCAAGCTGGACACCGAGATGTTCGGGATCGACGACGACGAGAGCTTCGTGATCGACCTGCTCCGCGCCAAGAAGATCCTGGTCACCCACGGCACCGGGTTCAACTGGTTCGAGCCGGACCACTTCCGACTCGTTACGCTGCCTGATGTCGATCTGCTTACCGAGGGCATCGGCCGGATCGCTGACTTCCTCTCCACCCTGCGCCGCTGACCCCGACGGCTATCGGGGCCGGGGATCGTAGGATGAAGCGGTGACCCGGAAGGTCGAACGCTTGACGCTCGACAACCTGGCGGACCTGCCAGGGCATTGCAGCACGTGCGTGTCTTGGGAGCTCGACCCCGTACGCCGCGCCCAGGTTCGCGGCCGTGAGGACCAGGAGAAGGCCGCCTGGCTGGCGATGATGCTGCGCGAGTGGGGCACGGTCGGCCGGGTCATCCGGGTCGACGGCATGGTCGTCGGGCATCTGCTGTGGGCGCCGGCGCTGTACCTCCCAGGCGGTGACGGGTTCGCGACCGCACCGGTGAGCAACGACGCGATCCTGCTCGCCAACGGCTACGTCGCGCCGTCCCACCGCGGACAGGGCCTCGGTCGGGTCCTGGTCCAGGCGATGGCTAAAGACCTCCTCAAGCATGGCGGGATCAGCGCCGTAGAGACCTTCGGGGCCCAGCGTCCTCGCGAGGACGTCTGCGTGCTGCCGACCGACTTCCTGCTCGCCGTCGGGTTCAAGACCCACCGGCCGCACGCGGCGTACCCGCGGCTCCGGATGGATCTGCGCACCGCGGTGACGTGGCGCGAGGAGTTCGAGGCCGCGGCGGAGCGGCTGCGGGGCGTCGTCAAACGTCCGTCACGGGCGACGCCGATCGGACAGGACACCCGGACTCGTCTGTGACACTTGGCGCCATGGTCCCTGGCGACGACAGTCCGGAGACGCGACCGGTCGACCCGTTGATCGACCGCGTCCACCTGGCGCTGGCCGCCGCTACCGCAGGACGCGGTCGGGCACTGGTGGTCACCGGCGACCCAGGAAGCGGCAAGACCCGGGCGCTCGCCTCGGTGATCGACGCAGGTCGCGCGGCCGGGGCATTGGTCCTGACCGCGGAGGGGGCCGAGCTCGAGCAGCCACTCGGTCTCGGGGTCGCCCGCCAGCTCTTCGAGCAGCACCTGGCCGGGTTGACGCCCGAGCGTCGGCAGGCGGTGAGTAAGGGGCCCGCCGGCCTGGCGTTCGATGCGCTAGGGACGGCGGCCTCCGGCAGCCTCTCCGAGCTCCAGGTCAGGCACGGGCTGTACTGGATGGCAGTGGCGCTCGCAGAGGACGCGCCCGTGCTCCTGGTCGTCGACGATGCCCAGTGGGCAGATGACGCGACCTTGGGCTGGATCGCCTATCTGACCCACCGCATCGGTACGTCGCGCATCGTGGTGGTCCTCGCGGCACGTACCGATCTGCTGAGCGGACCGGGATCGCTGGTCGGCGCCATCGCCGGACAGGCGGCAAGCGAGGTCCTCGACGTCGTGCCCCTCGACATCGGCGCCGTTGACCGGATCCTCCACGAGCATGGGCTCGCGGGCGCAGACCCCGCGTTCGTCACTGCCTGCGACGAGTGGACCGGCGGCAACGCTCTCTTCACCACCGAGTTGGCCGCCGAGCTCGCCAGGATCGGGGTCGCGCCCCGGGAGGACGAGATCCCCCGGTTACAGGCGATCTCGCTGCCCAGCGTCGCGACCATGACGACCGACAGGCTCAGCCGCTTGCGGCCGGACGCCCGCTCACTCGCTGCCGCGGTCGCTGTCCTCGGAGCCGACGCCGAGCTGCGGCACGCTGCAGAGCTGAGCGGGCTGGACCTGACGGCGGCTGCAGCTGCAGCCGACAACCTCGCCGAGGCGCGGCTGCTTCGCCGGGGGCTACCGCTCCGATTCATCCACCCCGTGGTCGCTGCGTCGACCTATGCCGAGGGCCCCGCTGCCGGGCGGGCACTAGAGCACCTGCGTGCGGCAGAGATCCTGGCCGCTGCCGGCGCTCCTGACTCCGAGATCGCGGTGCACCTTCTCCGCGGCCCCGCAGTCGGTGACGCCGATGCCGCGGACCTGCTGCTCCGGGTAGCCAAGGCTGACCTGGACCGGGGTGCCCCGCACGAGGCAGCCGTGCTTGCCGAGCGCGCCCTCGCAGAGCCGCCCGCGCTCCCATCCCGCGGACCGGGGCGGCTGCTGCTGGGCCAGGCATTGGCGCTGGCCGGTGACCCTCGCGCGATCGAGGTGCTGGCCGTGGCGCTCGACGAGCAGGACGACCCCGCGTCCCGGGCCGTCACCGGATACCTCCTCGGTCGGATGATGCTCTTCGCGGGCCATCAGGGCGAGGCGCTGCGGATCCTGGAGCCGCTGGCCGCGACGCTGCCCGCGGGCGACGACCTCGCTCAGCGGATCGAGGCGTCGTACCTTGCCGCAGTGCACGCGTCGGTTGATGCGACCGGGATCGGCGGCAGGCTCCAGCAGATGCGGGTAGCGGCTGATCCGGCGTCGCCCGGTGGTCGGCTCCTCTGCGGACAGCTCGCCGTCCACGAGACGCGGACCGGTCGGTCCCGCAACGAAGCACTCCGCTACGCACGCGAGGGCCTGGCAGACGGCCGCTTGCTCGCCGAGAGCCCCGATGCACCAGACGCGCACGTGATCCCGACCAGCATGCTCGCGCTCTGCGATGAGCTCGACGAGGCGCGGGCCGGTTACGACGCTGCGTTCGCCTCGGCACGACGCAATGGCTCGATCGTCACCTTCGCCACCACAGCGACATTCGCGAGCTGGGCGGCGTACCTTTGCGGTGACCTCGAGCAGGCTGAGCTGTGGTGCCGCGACGTGCTTCGGATCGCCGAGGAGGCACCTGCCCTAGCGGCTCTCCCGGGCTTCGCACTGGCTCACCTGGTGGTCGTCCTGGTGGAGCAGGGGCGTCTCGACGAGGCGGCCGGCGTGCTGGCGTCGGCGGACGCCGGAGGCTCCTGGTCCGAAGGACCTTCGACGGCCGACCTGCTTACCGCCGGAGCCTGGCTCGCCGAGGCGCAGGGCAGGCATGCCACCGCCGCGGTGCTGTTGCGTCGCTGCGGTGCGCTGCAGGAGCGGGCCGGTGTCCGCAACCCTTCCTGGACGCCGTGGCGCTCGCAGCTGGCTCTCGCGCTGCTGGCCAATAACGAGCGTGCCGAGGCCCGCTCGCTGGCGGCTGACGAGCTCGCGCTAGCCCGGGAATTCGGCGCCCGGCGTGCTCTCGGGGTCGCCATCCGGACGGTCGCGCTGGTCGGAGACGACGACGTCCGAGTCGAGCTGTTGGCGGAGTCGGTCGAGGTGCTCAGGGGATCCTCGGCGCGGCTCGACCTCGCCCGTTCGCTGGTCGCGCTCGGGACCGAGCTCGGTCGGGCCCGTCAGAGGGCCGCCGGACGCGCCGCGTTGAGTGAGGCCCGGGACATCGCGGAGAGGTGCGGGGCGCTGCGGATCGTCGCGCTCGCCGAGGCCGAGCTCGGCAGCAGCTTCGGGCGGCGGGCGGCGTATGAGACCGGGTCGGCGGCGCTGACCCCGTCGGAGCGACGGGTCTGCGAGATGGCGTCGGTCGGGATGAGCAACCCCGAGATCGCGCAGGCCTTGTTCGTCACCCGAGCCACCGTCGAGTCGCACCTGCATGCGGCGTACCGCAAGCTCGGCATCGATCGCCGGGCGCATCTCCCGTCCGCGCTCGGCGGCCCCTAGGGTCCGACCGCGCCAGGTCAGCCGGCATCGGCTCCGAGGGCCGAGCGCAGCTCGCTGAGTCGCAGCACGCCAGTGTGTGCATCGGCCTCAGGGCTGAGATAGAACCGCTGCACCGCGACAACCACGGCCTCAGCGAGAACGTCGCGGAAGCCGGGGTCGGCGAGGCGTTGGGCGTCACCGGGGTTGGACAGGTAGCCGGCATCGAGCTGGACCGCCGGCATCCGGGTCCGGCGCAGGAAGTCCCAGGACTTCGCATGGCAGCGCAGATCGACCAGGTCGGTCCGCGCCACGATCTCGCGCTGGACCAGGCTCGCGAAGCGCTCGCCGGTCGAGGACCTCGTGTTGTGCTCTTCGGAGCCGAAGAAGTACGTCGCCACCCCGCACGCATCCGGGTTGCTCGACGCATCTACCGCCAAGGAGATGCACAGATGCGCGTTGGCGCGGTTGGCGAACGTCGCGCGCTCGGTCTCCTCGACGTGCCCGCCGCCGCCGGCTGCCCGGTGGCGGCCGTTGCGCGAGGCGGTGAGGAAGGCTTGGACGCCAGTCGCGACCAGGCGCCCCTCGATCCGGGCGGCGAGGTCGTGCACGATCTCGGCGGCCTGGTCGAGGTACTCCGCAGGGAGGTGCTGGCCGGGAGAGGGGTCGATGACCACGATCTTGCCGCCGAGCTGCGGGCCGGCGTCGCGGATCCGTTCCATCGCACGCATCGCGTTGGGGGCCCCGCCGCTGACCATCGGCGCAAGCTGGGCCAGCATCTTCAAGGTGAACGGGCCGCAGGTGCCGTCCGCCGGGACGCCGACATTGCGCTGGAACTCGCGCAGCCCGGCCTCGGTCTCGGCGCCGAAGTACCCGTCGACACGGCCGACCTTGAAGCCGAGCTCGAGCAGGCGGCGCTGGAGCGCGAACACGTCGTCGCCGCCCATCGGGTTGCCCGGGAGGTAGGTCAGGATCCGGTCGCCCAGCGCCCAGCGGGCCTCGTCGAGGCGCTTGAACGTCGCTACTCCGACGACGCCGTCGACGTGCAGGCCACGCTGCTGCTGGAAGGTCCGGACCGCGAGCTCGACCCGCTCGTCGTACGACGTGGGCAGGACGTCCTCGAGCAGCCCGACCTGGGCGAGCAGGCCGACGATCTGCGTGACGGCGGGACCTGCGTCGCCGTTGCGGAAGATCGTGTTCACACTCTGGCTCCCGTGCTCGTTGCGGAGGTCGAGCCCTTCACAGGGCGCCGTGGAGACAACTGAAACAGACCGCGCGCCCGGAACCAAGTGGCGGTTCCAGGCGCGCAGCCAGTGTGACCGGGTATCAGCCGATGATGTCGGCCAAGTCGCGCAGCAGCGCCGCCTTGGGCTTGGCGCCCACGATCTGCTTGACGACCTCTCCGTTGACGTACACGTTGAGTGCCGGGATGCCGGTGATCCGGTACTGAGCCGGGGTGAGCGGGTTCTCATCGACGTTCATCTTGACCAGCCGGAGCTTGTCGCTGTGCTCCTTGGCGATCTCGTCGAGGATCGGGGAGATCTGGCGGCAGGGGCCGCACCACTCGGCCCAGAAGTCGACGAGCACGGGAGTCTCGGACTTGAGGACCTCGGTCTCGAAGTCGGCGTCGGTGACGGCCTGAAGGTCGGCCATGGTTGCTCCTCGTCCTGCTGCTTGGTTTGGTGGGTCGTTCAGTGATTCAACACGGGGACATGGACAGATAATCCCGGATCTGCGCCCGGGCGAGTACCCCTGTCCCCGGGGACTCAGACGCCTGCCGCGACGGCGGCTGCTACCGCAGCGTGGTCGGCGTCGGCAAGGAAGCGCTCGGCGTCCAACGCCGCAGCACAGCCGCTGCCGGCGGCTGTGATCGCCTGGCGATAGGTGTGGTCGACCAGGTCGCCGCAGGCGAACACTCCGGTCAGATTGGTCCGAGTGCTCCGCTCGGAGACCAGGACGTAGCCCTCGTCGTCAAGGTCCACCTGGCCGCCGAGCAGCTCCGAGCGCGGGTCGTGGCCGATTGCGATGAACAATCCGGTCGCGTCCAGCTCCCTGGTCTCACCGGTCGCCGTGTCCTTCAGCGTCAGGCCGGTGAGCTTGTCGTCGCCGTGGATGGTCTCGACTGCCGAGTTCCAAGCGATGTCGATCTTCGGGTCGGCGAACGCACGCTCGGCCATGATCGCCGAGGCGCGCAGCTCGTCGCGACGCACGATCAGCGTCACCTTCGAGCCGAAGCGGGACAGGAACGTCGCCTCCTCGACCGCGGAGTCGCCACCGCCAACGACCGCGATGTGCTGCTCGCGGAAGAAGAAGCCGTCGCAGGTTGCGCACCAGGACACGCCGTGGCCTGAGAGGCGGTCCTCGTCGGGGTTCCCGAGCTTGCGGTACCCCGAGCCCATCGCCAGGATCACCGAGCGAGCCGTGAAAGTGCCCTCCTCGGTCTTCACGACCTTCACATCGCCTGTCAGGTCGACCTCGATGACGTCGTCGGCGATCAGCTCGGCGCCGAAGCGCTCCGCCTGGGCCCGCATCTCGTCCATGAGCGCGGGGCCCTGGATGCCTTCGCGGAAGCCAGGGAAGTTCTCGACCTCGGTCGTGTTCATCAAGGCGCCAC
>DASRRQ010000144.1:0-13125 GCA_035695505.1 Marmoricola sp.
GGGTGCCGCGCCGTGCTGGAGACCGCGGTGCGGTCGAGACCGGCTGTCTCCCGAACCTGCTGCCCGGCGGGCGCCCTGTCGGCGATGCCGCCGCGAGGGTCGACCTGGCTGCGGCGTGGGGTGTCGACTCGCTTCCTGAGCAGGCCGGTCTCTCCAGCTCCGAGATCCTCGCTGGTCTCGTCGCTGGTGATCTTGGCGCGCTGGTCGTCGGTGGCGTCGACCCGGCCGACGTGGTCTTGGACAAGGAGGCGCGCGAAGCGCTGAAGACGGCGTTCGTGGTCTCCCTCGAGGTCCGTACGAGCGCCTTCACCGAGCTGGCCGATGTGGTCTTCCCGGTCGCGCCGTCGAGCGACAAGGCCGGTTTCTTCGTCAACTGGGAGGGCCGCGTCCGGCTCTTCGGCAAGGTCCTGGACTCGGCCGGATCGCTGCCCGACGTACGGATCCTGGCCGGCATCGCCGAGGAGAGCGGGCGGGCTATCGGCCTGCGCACCACCGAGCAGGTCGGTGCCGAGATGGCGCAGGTCGGCCCGTGGGAGGGCGCGCGCCCCGCTGCGCCGACCGTAGGTGCGACAGGAGCTGCGAGCGGCGGACTGATCCTCGCGTCCTGGAAGCAGCTGCTCGACGACGGCCGGATGCAGGACGGCGACGAGCACCTGCGCGCTACGGCCCGGCCCCCGGTCATCGTGGTCGGTACCAGCACTCTGGCAGGTCTCGGCGTCGCTGAAGGCGCCGAGGTGCTGCTGACCGGGCCGCTGGGCAGCATCCGGCTGCCGGTCGCCGTCGGCGAGGTCGCCGACGGCGTCGTCTGGGCGCCGGCCAGCGCGCCTGGTGCCGCGGTCCGTGAGCTCGTCGGCCCGGCCGGCTCGGTCGTGACGCTCGAAGGAGGCAGCAAGTGACTGCACTGGACACAGCCAAGGGCCTCAGCGCCTTCGGCCACGACCCGTTCTGGCTGGTCGTCATCAAGGCCGTGCTGATCTTCGTGATCCTGGTCCTGCTGACGCTCTTCAACATCTGGTGGGAGCGCCGGGTCGTGGCCCGGATGCAGCATCGGATCGGCCCCAACGTGCACGGGCCCTTCGGCCTGCTGCAGAGCCTCGCCGACGGCGTGAAGCTCGCGCTGAAGGAGGACATCCTCCCGAAGGCAGCAGACAAGGCGGTCTACTTCCTCGCCCCGGTGATCGCGGTGATCCCGGCCTTCCTGACCTTCTCGGTGATCCCATTCGGACCGGTCGTGAACATGTTCGGCCGGCACACCCCCCTGCAGCTGACCGATATGCCGGTGGCGGTGCTCTTCGTGATGGCGATCGCCTCGATCGGCATCTACGGCATCGTGCTCGGCGGCTGGTCTTCGGGGTCGACGTACTCGCTGCTCGGCGGCCTGCGCTCCAGTGCCCAGATGATCTCCTACGAGGTCTCGATGGGGCTCGCCCTGGTCGCGGTCTTCCTGTACGCCGGCTCGATGTCGACCTCGGAGATCGTGGCCTCGCAGCACAAGTTCTGGTTCGGGGTGATCCTGGCGCCGTCGTTCGTGATCTACGTGATCTCGATGGTCGGCGAGACGAACCGGGCACCGTTCGACCTCCCGGAGGCCGAGGGCGAGCTCGTCGGCGGCTTCCACACCGAGTACAGCTCGCTGAAGTTCGCACTGTTCTTCCTCGCCGAGTACATCAACATGGCGACCGTCTCGGCACTGGCCACGACGCTGTTCCTCGGCGGCTGGCGGGCGCCGTTCTGGATCGACACCTTCTGGGCCGGCGCCAACCACGGCTACTGGCCGTTCTTGTGGTTCATGGGCAAGGTGCTGTTCTTCATCTTCATCTTCATCTGGCTGCGCGGCTCGCTGCCACGACTGCGCTACGACCAGTTCATGGCCTTCGGCTGGAAGCGGCTGATCCCGATCTCGCTGCTGTGGATCATCGCGGTCGCCACGATCCGCACGATCAACCTCAACGGCGGCTTCAACCGCAGCTACCTGTACGGCGCGATCGGGGTGCTCGTCGTACTCCTGATCGTGCTGTTCTTCGTCGACGAGAAACGCGCGGGCGACCTTGAGGACGAAGAGGCCGAGGCGCCGTTCGACGCCTTCGCAGGCGGCTACCCGGTGCCGCCGATGTCTGCGGTCGCCGCAGCGAGGGGACCCCTCGCCGCTCCTCTTACCGGACAACTCAATACTGACGACGGAGGGGCGCGCTGATGGCAACGCTCAAGGAGCAGTTCTGGGACCCGGTAGCCGGGTTCGGCGTCACCTTCCGGACGATGTTCCGCAAGGTGGTCACCGAGCAGTACCCGTTCGAGAAGGTCCCGACCGCTCCGCGGTTCCACGGCCGGCACCAGCTCAACCGCTGGCCCGACGGCCTGGAGAAGTGCATCGGCTGCGAGCTCTGCGCTTGGGCCTGCCCGGCGGACGCGATCTACGTCGAGGGCGACAGCAACATCGACGACGGGCCGGATGGTTCCGGCCGGTTCTCGCCGGGGGAGCGGTATGGCCGCGTCTACCAGATCAACTACCTGCGCTGCATCCTCTGCGGTTTGTGCATCGAGGCCTGCCCGACCCGGGCGCTGACGATGACCAACGAGTACGAGCTGGCCGACACCTCGCGGGAGAGCCTGATCTACGAGAAGTCCGACCTGCTCGCGCCGCTGCTGCCCGGCATGGAGCTGCCGCCGCACGCGATGCAGCTCGGTAACGACGAGGGCGACTACTACCGCGGCAACCTGCGGCGACGCGACGACGCGGGGGAGGCGGGCAGCTGATGGTGGCGTTCTGGATCCTCGCCCCGGTGATGACGGTGGCGGCGCTGGGCATGCTCTTCGCCCGTAAGGCCGTGCACGCGGCGCTGCTGCTGGCGGTCGTCATGATCTCGCTCGCGGTGCTCTACCTGGTGCAGGATGCGCCGTTCCTGTTCGCGGTGCAGATCATCGTCTATACCGGCGCGATCCTGATGCTCTTCCTGTTCGTGGTGATGCTCGTCGGCGTCGACGCCTCGGACTCGGTCGTCGAGACGATCCGCGGGCACCGGGTGTTCTCGATCATCGCCGGCCTCGCCTTCGGGCTGACCCTGGTCCTCGGGGTCGCCCAGGTCTCCTTCGGCACCGCGATCGGGCTGGACAAGGCGAACAAGGACGGCAACATCCCCGACATCGCCCAGATCCTGTTCACCCAGTACGTGTTCGCCTTCGAGGTCACCTCTGCCCTGCTGATCACCGCAGCGCTCGGCGCCATGGTGCTCGCCCACCGCGAGCGACTGACCCCGAAGCCGACCCAAGCCGACCTCGCTGCCCAGCGGGTCCGCGACTTCGCCGAGAAAGGCACCCACCTCGGGCCGCTGCCCCCACCGGGCGTGTTCGCCCGGCACAACTCGGTCGACACCCCGGCACTGCTGCCTGACGGCACCGCCGCCGAGGGATCGATCTCCCGGGTGCTGGCCGCCCGCGGGACGGTCAAGTCGGCGCCCGCGATCGCGGCCGACATCAAGGAGCTCGACATGCCCGCCACCGGTGAGGACAACTCATGAGTACGACGCCCTTCATCGTCCTCTCCGCGATCCTGTTCACGATCGGGAGCATCGGGGTGCTGACCCGGCGCAACGCGATCGTGGTGTTCATGTGCGTCGAGCTGATGCTCAACGCGAGCAACCTGGCGCTGATCACGTTCTCGCGGGCCAACGGCAACCTCGACGGGCAGATCGCGGCCTTCTTCGTGATGGTCGTCGCCGCCGCCGAGGTCGTCGTGGGACTAGCGATCATCATGACCATCTTCCGCACCCGTCGTTCGGCCTCGGTCGACGACGCGAGCCTGCTGAAGTACTAAGGGGAGCCAGTGAATACCGACAGCCCCATGGTTGACCAGCCGCGCGAGTCGTGGGCCTGGCACCGAGCACGATTGACCATCTTCCGCACCCGTCGTTCGGCCTCGGTCGACGACGCGAGCCTGCTGAAGTACTAAGGGGACGATCACCGCCATGCTGAACCTCGAGGCAATGCACCTGCCGCCTGCTGTGGGCACCGTCCACGCCGACGGAGCCTTCTCGCTGCTCTGGCTGGTCGTCGCGCTGCCCGCCCTTGGCGCGGCTGTGCTGCTGCTGGGCGGCAAAGCGACCGACAAGTGGGGCCACCTGCTCGCGACGGCCACTGTGGTGGTCTCGTTCATCCTCAGCCTGGTGCTGTTCTTCGACCTCTCCGGCCGGCACTCGGGCGACCGGCAGGTCACTCAGCACCTGTGGACCTGGTTCACGGCCGGCACCTACCGCGTCGACTTCAACCTGCTCTACGACCAGCTCTCTGCGGTCTTCCTGCTGCTGATCACCGGCGTCGGTGCGCTGATCCACATCTACTCGATCGGCTACATGGAGCACGACGACCGCCGCCGCCGCTTCTTCGGCTACCTCAACCTGTTCGTCGCCGCGATGCTGGTGCTGGTGCTCGCCGGCGACTACGTCGGGGTCTTCCTCGGCTGGGAAGGCGTCGGCTTGGCGTCGTACCTGCTGATCGGGTTCTGGCAGTACAAGCCGACCGCCGCGGCAGCAGCCAAGAAGGCCTTCGTGATCAACCGGGTCGGCGACATCGGGCTCTCCCTGGGCGCTTCGCTGATCTTCGTGACCTTCGGGTCGACCTCGTTCGCAGTGGTCTCGGCTGCAGCGCCGCACGCCAGCCACGGCGCCCTGACGGCGATCGGACTGCTGCTCCTGCTGGCTGCCTGCGGCAAGTCGGCCCAGTTCCCGCTGCAGAGCTGGTTGCTGGACGCCATGGAGGGCCCGACCCCGGTCTCCGCGCTGATCCACGCCGCCACGATGGTGACCGCAGGTGTCTACCTGATCGTCCGGTCCAACTTCATCTTCAGCCTCACCGACGACGCCCGGACCGGAGTCATCATCGTCGGCTGCATCACGTTGCTGATGGGTGCAGTCATCGGTTGCGCCAAGGACGACATCAAGAAGGCGCTGGCCGGCTCGACGATGAGCCAGATCGGCTACATGGTGCTGGCCGCCGGCCTCGGCCCAGCCGGGTACGCCTTCGCGATCTTCCACCTGCTCACCCACGGCTTCTTCAAGGCCAACATGTTCCTCGGCGCCGGCTCGGTCATGCACGGGACCAACGACGACGTGAACATGCGCCACTATGGCGCGCTGCGTAAGGCGATGCCGATCACCTTCGCTACGTTCGGCATCGGCTACCTCGCGATCCTCGGCGTCCCGCCGTTCGCCGGGTTCTGGTCGAAGGACAAGATCATCGAGGCGGCGTTCGGCGACAACGTCGTGGTCGGCCTGTGCGCCTTGATCGGTGCCGGCGTCACGGCGTTCTACATGACCCGGCTGATGCTGCTCACCTACTTTGGTGAGAAGAGGTGGGAGAAGGACGTCCACCCGCACGAGTCGCCGAACGTGATGACCTACCCGCTGATCGCGCTCGCGACGCTCTCAGCGCTCGGCGGCCTGTTCGCCGTCAACGGGTGGATCACGCACTGGCTCTCGCCGGTGGTGGGCCCCAGGCCCGATGACGACCTCGGCATCCCCTCCATCGTGCTCAGCCTGATCGTCCTGGCGGTCGTCGCGGTCGGCGTCGCTGTCGCGGTCCAGCTCGTTGGCCGCCAGCCGGTCCCGGTCACTGCGCCCGAGAAGGTATCGGTGCTGACCCGCGCTGCGCGCGCCGACCTGTACGGCGACGCTTTCAACGACGAGGTGATCATCAAGCCGGGTATCGCCGGCATCCGGGGCCTCGGCATCCTGGACCGCTCGTTTATCGATGGGATCCCTGAGGGCATCGCAACGGCCCTGACAGCGATCTCGATGGCCTTCCGCAAGGTCCAGAACGGCATGGTCCGCTCGTACGCGCTCGCGGTCCTCGGCGGTGCCGTCCTGGTACTGCTTGCGCTCCTGGCGGTGAACTTCTCATGATCACGATCAACACGCGTCGATCTGTCACGACCATCCCGACCAGGCAGGTGTCCCGATGAATTTCCCGTGGCTGACCGTGATGCTGGCGCTCCCGATCGCTGGTGCGCTCGGGACCGCGCTGCTCCCGCGGACCGTCTCTGGCACCGTGGTGAAGCAGTTCGCCCTCGGCGTCTCGCTCGTCGACCTCGTCCTGGGGGTCGTGGTGGCGTTGCGCTTCCACAACCACGGCGGCACCCAGTTCACCGAGAACCACCAGTGGATCAAGTCGTTCGGGGCGCACTACTCCCTCGGAGTCGAGGGTCTCGGCCTCTCGTTGATCCTGCTGACGGTGATCTTGACGCCGGTCGTGATCCTGGCGTCCTGGAACGACGGCGACGAGGGCCGCTGGGGCCCGAAGGCGTTCTTCGCCTGGATGCTCGCGCTCGAGGGCCTCGCGGTCGGCGTCTTCGCCGCGACCGATGTGTTCCTCTTCTACGTCTTCTTCGAGGCGACGCTGATCCCGATCTACTTCCTCATCGGCGGGTACGGCGGCCCCAACCGCGCTCGTGCCGCGGTGAAGTTCCTGATCTACAACCTGTTCGGCGGGCTGATCATGCTCGCTGCGGTGATCGGCCTGTACGTCGAGTCGGCGAAGACAAAGGCCGGCCCGTCGTACCTGCTCTCCGACCTGGCCCACGTGCACTTCGGGACCGATGTCGGCCGGTGGCTGTTCCTCGGCTTCATGGTGGCGTTCGTGGTCAAGGCTCCGCTGTTCCCGGTGCACACCTGGCTGGCCGACACCTGCGAGGAGGCGACCCCGGGCACCTCGGTACTGCTGGTGAGCATCTTGGACAAGATCGGCAGCTTCGGGATGGTCCGGTTCTGCCTGACGCTGTTCCCCGAGGCCTCGCACTGGGCGACGCCAGCGGTGGTGGTGCTGGCAACGATCAGCATCATCTACGGCGCGCTGATGGCGATCGGCGAGGACAACATCCCGCGCCTGATCGCCTACACCTCGGTCTCGCACTTCGGCTTCATCGTGCTCGGCATCTTCGTGCTCAACAGCCAGGGCCTGGCCGGGTCGGACCTCTACATGTTCAACCACGGACTCTCCACCGCCGCGCTCTTCCTCGTCGGCGGGTACTTGATCAAGCGCCGTGGCTCGGCCTCGATCAAGGACTTCGGCGGCGTTGAGAAGGTCGCCCCGGTGCTGGCCGGCCTGCTCTTGATCTCCGGGCTCGCGGTGCTCTCGCTGCCCGGGCTGTCGCCGTTCGTCTCGGAGTTCCTGACCATCGTCGGCGCCTTCGTCTACTCGCCGTGGGCGGGTGCGTTCGCCGTCACCGGCATCGTGCTGGCCGCGATCTACGTGCTGCTGATGTACCAGCGCACGATGACCGGCCCGCTGCGCGAGGACAACGCCGGCATCACCGACCTGAACGTCCGCGAGATCGCGGCAGTCGTCCCGGTGATTGCGCTGATGGTCATCCTCGGGTTCTTCCCCAAGCCGCTGACCGCGATGCTCAACCCCAGCGTCGACCACTCGCTCTCGCAGGTGGGAGCGCACGACCCGGCGCCGAAGGTCCCCAGCTCAGCGCCCGCCGATGAAGGGAGCGCGAAGTGAAGTTCACCGCCCCGCACCTCGAGTACTCCCAGCTCGCGCCGCTGCTGATCGTGCTCGGCGTCGCCACCATCGGCGTCCTCGTCGAGGCCGCCGTGCCGCGTGCGCAGCGCTACCTCGTCCAGACGGTCCTCTCCGTCGTCGGCATGCTGGTCGCCCTCGGCGACACCTTCTGGGTCTTCGGCAAGCTGCACCCGTGGGGCGGCAAGGCGCACCCCGGTCATGTGGTGGCCCAGGGCTCGCTGTCGGTCGACGGCCCGGCCGTCTTCTGCTGGATCCTGGTGCTGGTCTTCTCGTTGCTCAGCGTGCTGCTCTTCGCCGAGCGCCGACTCGAGGGCGGCGTCACGGCGTTCGCCGGCCAGGCCTCGGCATTGCCCGGCACCGCCGCCGAGCGCGAGGCCTCGACCCGCGGCCTGGAGCACACCGAGGTCTTCCCGCTGATGATGTTCGCCGTCGCGGGCATGATGATCTTCCCGGCCGCCGACGACCTGATCACGATGTTCGTCGGCCTCGAGGTGCTCTCGCTGCCGCTGTACCTGCTCTGCGGTCTGGCGCGGCGCCGGCGCCTGCTGAGCCAGGAGGCGGCGATGAAGTACTTCATGCTCGGTGCCTTCAGCTCCGGCTTCTTCGTCTACGGCATGGCACTGGTCTACGGGTACTCCGGCTCGATGCAGCTCGACAAGATCGCGTTTGCCGTGTCCAGCCAGAGCGGTGCCCACGCGCTGCTGCTCGGCGGGATGGGGATGCTCGCGGTCGGCCTGTTCTTCAAGATCGGCGCTGCGCCGTTCCAGGCATGGGTGCCCGACGTCTACCAGGGTGCGCCTACGTCGGTGACGGCCTTCATGGCGGCCGGCACCAAGGTGGCCGCCTTCGGGGCCTTGTTCCGGCTGTTCTACGTCGGCTTCGGTGGCGCACGCTGGGACTGGCTGCCGATCGTGTGGATCATCGCGATCACCACGATGGTCGTCGGCTCGGTGATGGCGCTGGCCCAGACTGACGTGAAGCGGCTGCTGGCCTACTCCTCGGTGGCGCACGCCGGCTTCATGCTCACCGCGTTCCTCGGCATCCGGTCGCTCGGCGACATCGGCGCCGGCGACATCCAGCCGGTGCAGGCGATCCTGTTCTACCTGACCACCTACGGCCTGACGAACATGGCGGCGTTCGCGATCGTGACCCTGGTCCGTGACTCCGGTGGCGAGGCCACCTCGATGGCGGCGTGGACCGGGCTGGGCAAGAAATCGCCGCTCGTCGCGGGCACCTTCGCGTTCCTACTGCTCGGCCTCGGCGGTATCCCGCTGACCAGTGGCTTCACGGCGAAGTGGGCCGTGTTCGCCTCGGCGATGAGCGCTGGCGCCTGGCCCGTGGTCATCATCGCGGTGATGGGGTCGGCCGCTGCTGTGTTCTTCTACGTGCGCGTGATCGTGCTGATGTTCTTCACCGACAACGGCACCGCGGTGGGTGAGGGACCGACCGTTGCAGTGCCGAGTCCGATGACCTCGCTGGTGATCGCGGTGGGCGCGGCGGGCACGCTCGTGCTGGGCGTCGTACCGGGTCCGCTTCTCGATCTGCTCGGTCGTGTAGGAGAATTCATCAGGTGACCTCCTCGCCCCTGCCTCTGCCGATCCTCGACGCCGATCTCGAAGCGCGTCTGCGCGCTCGGATGGTCGAGGTGGAGGAGGCGCTGCTGGGCCACGTGGAGAGCGAGGCGTCGTTCGTCACGAAGGCTGCCCGGCACCTCATGGAGGCCGGCGGCAAGCGGTTCCGGCCGCTGCTGTGCTTCCTGGCCGCGGAGACGTCCGGCGGCCTGAGCGACGAGCAGGTAACCGACGTCCTGACTGCCGCTTGCGTGGTCGAACTGACCCACCTCGCCTCGCTGTACCACGATGACGTGATGGACGAGGCGGCGCTGCGGCGCGGAGCTGAGTCGGCAAACGCGCGCTGGGACAATCACGTCGCAATCCTCACCGGCGACTTCCTCTTCGCCCGCTCCTCAGAGCTGACGGCGGCGTTGGGACCCGAGGCGGTGCTGATCCAGGCGCAGACGTTCTCCCGGCTGGTCGAAGGCCAGATTCTCGAGACACTCGGGCCGAGCGAGACCGACGACGCGCTGGCGCACTACCTGCGGGTGGTGGCCGGCAAGACCGGCTCGCTGATCGCGACCTCGGCCCGGTACGGCGCGATGTTCGGCGGCGCCGGCGATGAGATCGTCACCGCACTGACCGAGTACGGCGAGCGGGTCGGGGTGGCCTTCCAGCTCTCCGACGACATCCTCGACATCGCCTCGGAAAGCGACGAGTCGGGCAAGACCCCCGGTACGGATCTGCGTGAGGGCGTGCCGACCCTTCCGGTGCTGTTCGCACTGCGCTCGACTGATCCGGCCGACGCCCGCCTGCGCGAACTGCTGACCGGCGACCTCTCCGAGGACGGCCCGCACGCCGAGGCGCTGAGCCTGCTGCGGGTGCACCCGGCGATGACCCAGGCGCGCGACTACGTCGCCGGCGAGGCTGCCGAAGGCAAGAAGCTGCTGGAGGTGCTCCCGGAAGGGCCGGTAAGGACGGCGCTCGAGGCTTTCGCTGACGTGGTCGCCGACCGGACCAGCTGACCAGGCCCTGATCGACGGGCCCGCCCCGCCCCAGGTACGGCGAGCTCGCTGCTTACGGCTCGCTCGCGCAGCTGGAAGCCGGCGAGCACCTGCGCCCGGGCCTGGAGCGGTGTCACGCCGTAGACGTGGCGCATCGCGCGCTGCAGCGTACGGCGCGAGCCGAGCCCGGTCGCCACGGCGATCCGCTCCAGGTCAGGCACCGTGCCGGGTGCTTCGGTGAGCATCCGGACCGCTGAGGTAACGCGCTGGCGGCGGACGTAGGCTGCGATCCCGCCATGACCGGTGAACAGCGCCTGCAGCGTCCGCCGGGAGAGGCGGACATGGGACGCGATCGTGGCGGTGCTCAACGCCGGATCGTGCAGGTGCGCGCTGACGTACCGGATTACCGAGTTAAGCCGCGGGTCGGCCAACACGTCCTGCTGGTCCAGCGCCCAGGTCATCATCTGAACGAAGGCACTGACCGCATCTTGGTCGTAGTCGCCCGCGATCTGGCGGCTGCCGGCCAGCCTCCAGTGCTCGTGCTGGCCGGCCTCGGCCAGGTTCGCGATCGGACGGTCGGCGTCGTCGACCCAGACCGGCGTCGTGGCCCGGATCGCGGCCCGGACCACCTGCGAGGCCGCACCGTCGAACCGTGTCGGACGCTGGAGATCCGTCGCCGCGTCGACGAGGTCGATGTCGCTCAGCTGGCTGTGGACGAGCCTGAGATCGGCAGTGTCGGAGACCGCCAGCCGCCACTCGATGCTGCTGCGCACCGCCCACGGAGTGTTCGCCCGGATAGAGAAGCTGGCAGTGGGGGTCCGCAGGACCAGCGGTGCCGAGCAGAGGCCGAAAACCATGCCGCGCTGGTCGCCACGGCTCGGGTGCGCCAGCAGTCGCACAGTGCCTGGTATGACCCGCGCTCGGAACGCGAACGCCGCGCCGGTACGTCGCAAGGATCGTGGTCGGGCCGACGGCTCGAGGCACAGTGGCTCGTCGGTCTGGGCCGAAGCCGTCGGCGTTCGTCGGTGCTCGATCGTCTGCACGGGAGAGCCCTTCCATCGGCGCCGCCGTGCGGGAGCAAGGCGCAGGCGCACTCCATAGACCCCCACCGGGTGCTGTGGTCACGCCGAAATCTGCGCGGATTCCCCGGAAGGACGCTGTGGTGCGCCACGAGCGTCAATCGCGACGGAAAACGACACTCTGCGCATCTCGGCTCTTCGATGTTCCGGCAGCCGTCCGAGGATTGCTGTCGTCACCAGGAGTTCAAACCGCAGAGCCTGGAGCGGCGTACCGGCAACGTGCGCCCCTCCAAGGGTGCCTGAGGGTTGCAGGTCCGCAGTCGACCACGTCCAGACAGTTGCGTGAGCACCCCCCGGCGCTCGCGACTGGTGGTAGGCGCCCCAACCGGACCGCCCCTCAGGCACCCGTCTTAACGGCGGGTGCGAGGTGGCGTCAGAGTCGCGTGCCTAGGGCCGCAGCGTCAGAGTCTTCACGTTGTCGGTGAGATCGTCGACGATGCCGGGCGCCGGCGTCACCGTTGCGGTGAACGTCGAGCCACTGAGCACCTGCAGACCGAAGGTCACCGTGTCGAAGCCGGTGCTGGAGAACACGCAGCTGTAGCGCGCGGTCGCCAATGCCGTGCCGTCGTGCCAGTCCATCGTGGCCCCGCTGCAGGCCCAGCCGATCCCGGGGGTGGTGTTGGGCAGGGCACGGGCTGCCTTGGTGGCCGTGACGACCAAGGTGGTCCCGGGGACGGCGCCAACGATCGGGACGGTCACCTGTTGCCAGTGCACGCCGTCGGCGACGGTTTCGACGGCGCTCAACGTGCCCAGGCTGAGCGGCGGCATCGGCGTGTCCGTGGCAGTGGGACTGGACGAGGGTGTGGCGTTGGGCGTGCTGTGATGGCTGCCTCCGGGTCCCCGCGTCGGCCTCGCGGGGGACGTGGTCGGCGCGGGCGGGTGGGCAGCAGCGTGTGGTGCAGGCGACGTCGTGGAGGGGAGCCCTGGTGAAGCAGATGGTGCGGGAGCCGGGGAGTCCGGCCGGTGGCCGCGCCGTGCGACATGGTGCGGCACCGGCCGGTGCAGGACGTCCTCGACAACCGACGTGGTGGTGATGGCGTCTGGCTTGCCGCCCACGTGGTCGTGATGCGGCGCGACGATCTGGCTCGTCACGGCGACGCTGAGCAGCGCGGCCGAGGTGAGGATCGCGGCCTTCGTCACGCCCACGCCACGGACGGACCTGAGCACGGTCTTGGCCCAGGTCCCCGTTGCCTTCAGCGACGCGGTCTCATGCGGGAGCAGGGCACCGGCTCCGGAGATGCCGAGGCCGCCGAGGGCGATCGGTGCGAGCAACCCCCCGAGGTTGCTCTCGACCTGCTGCAGCTCCAAGGCTGCGGCCGTGCAGCGGGCACAGCCGGAGAGATGCTGCTCGACCTGCTTGCTCCGGCGCGGGGTGAGGATGCCGCGCAGGTAGCCGGGCAGCTGCTCGACGACGCGGCGGCAGTCGGGGTCGGCGGTGTCGAGGAGATGCTCGGCGAGGTAGGCCTGGCGCAGTCCGGCCCGGGCCCGGAAGGTCAATGACGCGACCGCGTTGGCCTTGATGCCGAGGTGCAGGCTCACCTCGTCATTGGGCAGGCCCTCGACCGATGTCAGCCACAGCGCCGCCTGCCAGCGTTCGGGCAGCTGGTAGAACGCGCGGCAGATGGCGGCCCGGTCGAAACGGACGTCAGGATCCTCGATGACCGGCATCATCCGCCCGATCGGCTCGTGATCGGGGACGAGATCCTCACGGCTGCCGGCTCGGATCGCGTTGAGGTGGCTGGTGCGAACTGTCGTCAGCAGGTAGGCACGGAAGGCGATGTCGGGCCCCTTCCCGCGTCGCAGCAGGTCGAGGATCTTGGTGAAAGCCTCGGCGCACAGGTCTTCGGCGCGCTCGGAGTCAGAGATCCGCCGGGCGTACCGGATGGCGACGTCGCGGTGCCGCCGGAACAGCTGCTCGTACGCCGCGGAGTCCCCGGCCCGTACCAGGGTGATCAATTCGGGATCGCTGGCGTC
>DASRRQ010000145.1:0-31239 GCA_035695505.1 Marmoricola sp.
AGCTGCTACGGACCGAGAAACGAACGACAACAGGAGAGGTCAGAGTGGAGAAAGCCCCAGCGCTCCAACGGCGCCTACAGTGAGAACGAGTGTCACCGATCAACCGAACTAGATCTGTCACCCATCAACCGAAGGTCTTCATCGGCTCCAGCCGCTGCGCCTTCGCTGCAGCGAACCTCCGCGCTGACTGTCCGCGCAGCTGCCCCGCCAGCCGGGAAGAGGGCCTTCGCCTCGGACTGGACTGCTGTGCGTAGAGGCCGGGTGCACGCGTCGGATTGCGATACGGTACCGTTACGAAACGACATAGTAACGCTTACGGGTGGGAGCAGGAGGCCTCGAGATGGTCGAAGAGCGAAGCGAGGCTCACGGGCCGCAGGCCCGTAGCCGAGGCGGCCGTTCCTTGGACGCAACCCGCGACGCAGCATTTCGGCAGGCGGCCCTGGAACTGCTGGCCGAAGTGGGCTACGAGCGCCTCACGATCGATGCCGTGGCGGCTCGAGCACAGGCGGGCAAGCCGACGATCTACCGACGCTGGCCGGGCAAGGCGGAGCTGGTGGTCGATGCGCTCAACAACGCGCGTCGGGTGCCGGAGATCGCTGATACCGGGTCGCTGCGCGGAGACCTTGCCGCGTTCGCCGCGTCGGTGACGAATGCGGAGGGCCGGTTCGGCGCTCGGTTGATGATCGGGATGGTCAACGCCCTGAGCCACGACGCCGACCTGCGTCGGGTGTTCTCGGGCGGTTTCGTCGCGCCCCGGACTGCGGCAGTTCGGGTGGTGTTCGAGCGAGCTGTGGCGCGTGGCGAGATGTCGGGCGCCCACGACCTGGACCTGATCGCCCGGATCCTGCCCGCACTCGCCCTTCAGCAGCTCGTGACCTCCGGCCAGATGCCGACCGCCGCCTTCGTACGCCGCGTGATCGACGAGATCGTCTACCCGCTGGCGACAGCACCCCAGACCGAGGAGAAATCATGACCGTGCCCGCTCCCGCCCACGCAGGATCCCGCCGATGAGCGCGCTCGGGGGCTGGTGCTTCCGGCACCGGCGCACGGTCGCAGGCATCTGGCTGGCCGTGCTGGTCGGCACGTTCCTCGGGAGCCGGCTGACCGGCACCGAGTTCTCGATGAAGCTGTCCATCCCGAACACCGACTCCGCGCGAGCAGTGTCGCTGCTGCAGGCGAACTTCCCCGTCGCATCGGGAAGCTCGGATCAGATCGTGTTCAAGGCCACCTCGGGAACGCTCACCGATCCGGCGGCGCAGCAGCCGGCCAAGGCGGCGCTGGCCAAGATCACGGCACTTCCCGGCGTCCGCGCGGTCACGAGCCCGTTCACGGTTGCCGGATCGCACCAGGTCAGCTCTGACGGCACCGTCGCTTACGCCACGGTCCTGCTCAAGGGCCAGGAAGGCGACAACTCCAACAGCGTCATCAACAAGGTCATCTCGACGGCGAAATCCGCAGACGGCGGCCACCTGCAGGTGTCGTTGGGCGGCCGGGACATCGAGCAGGTCCAGCGCAGCGGCAGCGGTCCGAGCACCGGCCTCGGCATCGTGTCGGCGCTGATCGTGCTGGGGCTCGCGTTCGGCGCGCTGTTCGCGGCGTTCTTGCCGGTCATCACCGCGCTGGTCGCGATCGGGATCGGGTTCTCGGTGACCGGGATGCTCAGCAACACGTTCTCGGTGGCGCAGTTCGCGACGATCCTGGGCGTGCTGATCGGCCTCGGCGTCGGGGTCGACTACTCGCTGTTCATCGTCACCCGGCACCGCAACGCCATCAGGGCCGGCGCGTCGGTCGAGGAGGCCGTGTCGACGGCGGTCAATACCGCCGGCCGGGCGGTCTTCTTCGCCGGCCTGACGGTCTGCATCGCCCTGCTCGGCCAGTTCGCGCTGGGCCTGTCGTTCCTGTACGGCGTCGCGTTGTCGGCGACCGCAACGGTGCTGCTCACCATGCTCGCCTCCCTCACCCTGCTACCAGCCCTGCTCGGCTTCGTCGGCATCCGCGTCCTGAGCCGCAAGGAGCGGCGCCGACTGGAGGAGCAGGGACCGCAGCCTGAGAGCCGCAGCTCGTGGTGGTATCGGTGGGCCAGGTTCATCGAACGCCGTCCGAAGCTCCCCGCGATCGTGGCGACCGGCGTCGTCGTCCTGATCGCGCTGCCCGTCTTCTCGCTGCGCCTAGGGCTCGACGACGCGGGCAACGACCCGGCAGGCAGCACCTCGCGCCAGGCGTACGACGCGCTCGCCCAGGGCTTCGGCCCGGGCTTCAATGGCCCGCTGCAGCTCGTCGCCGAGCTGAAGTCGCCCTCGGACGAGAAGGCCTTCGCGACGCTGGTGCGCAAGCTGGGCACCGAGCGCGGCGTGGTGTCGGCGACCGCACCGGTGGTCAGCCCGAACGGCCGGGTCGCGGTCGCCAACCTGTTCCCGAAGTCCAGCCCCCAGGCTCAGGCCACCACCGACCTGGTCCACCGCCTGCGCGATGACGTGCTGCCGGCAGCTGAGGCCGGGACCGGCGTTCGAGTCCTCGTCGGCGGCTCGACCGCGGGCCAGGTCGACTTCGCACACAAGCTGTCCTCGAAGCTGATCCCGTTCCTCGCGGTCGTCGTCATCCTCGGGTTCCTGCTGTTGATGGCCGTCTTCCGCAGCCTGCTCGTGCCGCTGGTCGCCTCGGTCATGAACCTGCTGTCGGTCGGTGCCGCGCTCGGGATCATGGACGCCGTCTTCGTCAAGGGCTGGGGTCACTCGCTGATCGGGATCTCCCCGGGCGAGCCGATCGTGGTGTTCATCCCGGTCATCCTGATCTCGATCCTGTTCGGCCTCTCCATGGACTACGAGGTCTTCCTGGTCAGCCGGATGCACGAGGAGTGGACGCGCCGCCAGGACAACACCGAGGCAGTCACCCGCGGCCAGGCGGAGACCGGGCGGGTCATCACGGCAGCCGCACTGATCATGATCCTGGTCTTCGCCTCGTTCGCGCTCGGCGACAACACCACCATCAAGCAGTTCGGGCTCGGCCTCGCAGGCGTGATCGTCATCGATGCGTTCATCGTCCGTACCGTCATCGTCCCAGCGCTCATGCACCTGGCCGGTCCTGCCAACTGGTGGCTGCCTGGCTGGCTGGATCGCCTGCTCCCACAGCTGAATGTCGAGGGCGCACCACCGGCGGGCGCAGCTGCGTCGCCCGACCTCGTCCGCAGCGTGGAAACGGTGTGACTCGAGGCGGTCCGCTTCGATCGCCGCCTGTTCAGGTTCGAGTCAGGAGTTCGCACGGATAATCGAGGCAACGACAACCCGGAGACGGCGGTTCCATGATCGAGGCTCAGCACCTGACCAAGACTTACGGTGACAAGACTGCCGTCGACGACCTGAGCTTTACCGTCAGGCCGGGGATCGTGACTGGGTTCCTTGGTCCGAACGGGGCGGGCAAGTCGACCACGATGCGGATGATCGTCGGGTTGGATGCCCCTGACCAGGGATCGGTGACCGTCAACGGGCGCCGGTATGCCGAGCACCCGGCTCCGCTCAGTGAGGTCGGGGTGCTGCTCGAGGCGAAGGCTGTGCACACCGGACGGTCGGCCGAGAACCACTTGCGCGCTATGGCCGCCACCTGCGGGATCGGTCGGCGCAGGCTCGAGGAGGTCATCGACATGGTCGGTCTCCGGGAGGTCGCGAGCAAACGTGTCGGCGCGTTCTCGCTCGGCATGGGACAGCGGCTAGGCATCGCCTCCGCCCTCCTCGGTGACCCCGCCACGGTCATGCTCGACGAGCCGGTCAACGGCCTCGACCCCGAGGGCATCCGGTGGATCCGCGGCCTGCTCAGGGGCCTGGCTGCCGAAGGCCGCACCGTCTTCGTCTCCTCCCACCTGATGTCGGAGATGGCGCTGACGGCAGATCAGCTGATCGTCGTTGGGCGCGGGCGCCTGATCCGCGATGTCCCGGTCCACGAGTTCATCGACAGCGCGTCGGTGCAGTCGGTCCATGTCCGTTCGCCCGAGGCCGGCGTCCTGCGGGACCTGCTGACGGGTCCGGACGTCACCATCGCCAGCGAGGCGCCGGGCGAGCTCGACGTGATCGGCCTGAGCTCCGACGAGATCGGCATCCGGGCCGGTCGAGCCGGGATCACCCTGTTCGAGTTGGCGCCCGTCCAGGCCTCCCTCGAAGAAGCCTTCATGGAGCTGACCCGGGACTCGGTGGAATACAGGTCTCCGATGAACGCGGCCGGCGCGAGCAATGACGAGGATGCCGCATGAGCACCGAGATGAGCACGGCACCCGCGGCCGTGAGGTTGGAGCCGCGGGCTGATCACCGGGTCACCCTGGCCCGCGTGATCCGCTCGGAGTGGATCAAGTTCTGGACCCTTCGCTCGAGCTGGCTCACGTTGCTCGGCGCGGTCGCGGGAGTGATCATCATCGCCCAACTGATCGGCTACAACACCGGCAAGAGCTGGGCTCACCTCGCGCCGGAGGACGCCGCGCCCTCGGGAGTCATGCAGGGCTACTTCCTCGGCCAGCTCCTCGTCGGGGTCCTCGGTGTGCTCTTCGTATCGGGGGAGTACAGCACCGGCATGATCCGATCGACCCTCGCCGCAGTCCCGACCCGGCTCCCGGTGCTCGCGGCCAAGGCGCTGGTCTTCTTCGCGATCTCGCTGGGATCGATGCTGCCGACCTGCGTAGTCGCCTACCTCGGTGCGATGGCGTTCCGCACGCACTACGGGCACGGCGCCAGCCTCGACGGCAACCTGCGGGTGGTCATCGGGACCGGCGTCTACCTCGCCCTCGTCGGTCTGATCGGGGGAGCGATCGGCTGGATCGTGCGCAGCACGGCAGGCGGCATCTCGAGCCTGGTCGCGCTTCTGCTCGTCCTCCCGGTGCTGCTGGAAGTCATTCCGGGAACCTTCGTGAAGTCGGTATCCAAGTACCTCCCGTCCGAGGCCGGGAGCTCGTTCGTCTCCACGGTGCACGCCCAGCACACGCTCTCGCCTTGGGCAGGCCTGGTGGTCATGGTCGTCTGGACCATCGGCGCCATTGCGGTGGCCGCGTTCCTGCTCCAGCGCCGTGACGGGTAGCCGGCCCCGCGGGACGGTCTGAGCCATCTCACGTCGCAGGTGTCGTACGGCGGCCCGGCCGTTCGTCGTACTGACGAGAGAGCGGCAACCGGCCGCTCGGTGCGTCAGGAGCTGGGCATGTCCACGATCACGACCGGAACCACAGCCGTCCCCACCACGTCCGTCACCCGTCGTCTCTGGCCGACGGTGCTCGTCGCCGGCATCGGCGCCGCGATCGCCACCACCGTCGTCGCCGCGATCGGGCGTGGCATCGGCGCCTCTCTGGACATCTCCGGCGACCCGATCCCGGTGCTCGCGTTCGGCGAGGTCACGGCGATGTTCGTCGTCATCGGCTTCGGCATCGCCGTCGGCTTGCGCCGCTGGACCCGGAACCCGCGGCAGACCTGGCTGCGGACGACGGTCGCGCTGACCGTCCTGTCCTTCATCCCCGACCTGGTGGCCGACGCGTCGATCGGGACCAAGGCCACGCTGATGACGACCCACCTGGTGGCCGCAGCGATCGTGATCCCGGCGGTGGCTTCACGGCTCTCGCGCCGTTGAGGTTCGACTGACAGCACCCTGGCGGCGCCGGTACCTTGCATCGCGGGGGACGTCGTTGTCAGGAGTGCTGTCATGCGCAAGAATCTCAGGCCCGCCCGGCTCATCGGACTCATCGGTGCCGCTGGGCTCGTGGCAGCATTCGTCGTCCCGGCCAGCGGTAGCGCAGCGTTGGGCGCCCCGGCCAAGGCGAAGACGTGCACGACCTCGCCCAACCGGGCCGGCGAGACGAAGAAGACGATCCGCATCGGCAACGCTTCCGACATCTCCGGCCCGATGCCGGGCATCCATACGGCTGCCCAGCTCGCGACCAAGGCGTACGCCGCGTACTTCAACGCCAGCGGCAAACGGATCTGCGGCCGCACGATCGTCGTCAACACCTTCGACTCCGAGTACGACGCCCGTGGCGACCAGGCGGCGTACTCCGCCATCTGCGCCCGCGACTTCGCCGCGGTCGGCTCGCTCTCGGACTTCGACAACGGCGGCGCGACGGTGGCGCGTCAATGCCACGTCCCCGATCTGCGGGCGCGGTCGGTCAGCGCCCAGCGCAATGCCTGCCCGACCTGCTTCGGCGTCGAGGCGATCACTGCGAACGAGTGGCCCAACGGCGTGCCCGACTACTTCGTGGCCCACGACCAGGCGGCCACGCAGAAAGCGGCGATGCTCTACCTGAACCTCGCGAACGTGCGGGCCGAGGCCGTGACGCAGGAGAAGGTAGCCACGGCTCGCGGATTCAAGTACCTCTCCTTCCAGGCGTTCGATTTCACCGATTTCACCTACTCGCCCTACATCCAGCAGCTCAAGAGCAAGGGCGTCCAGCTCGTCCAGTTTCTCGGTACCTACGAGCAGCAGGCCCGGTTCGAGCAAGCCCTCCACGCGGCCGACTACCACCCGCAAGTCCTCCTCGACGACTCCGCGTACGACCCGAACTTCATCCCGCAGGCCGGTGACGGTGTAGCGGACGGCACCGTCGTCTACACCGAGTCTCTCCCGCTCGCATCGAGCAATCCCGAGCTCAGCCTCTACAAGAAGTGGCTCGCCCGGGTCTCTCCCGGCGCGAGGCCGACGCCGGACGGCCTTTACGCCTGGTCGGCGATGAAGCTCTTCACCACCGAGGCGGTCAGCCTCGGCAGGAAGCTCACCCGGGCGAGCCTGGTGACGCGGCTGCGATCGGTGAAGGCGTGGACCGGCGGCGGACTGCATACGCCGATGGCCGTGGGCCCCAAGCAACTCTCGGGCTGCGTGCGGTTCCTGCAGGTCACCAACGGCCAGTGGGTCAGCTACGGCGGGACGGCCTATCACTGCGCCGGTGTGACGAAGGCGAGCTGACCGCTCAGGCTGTGCCCGACCCGCGTCGCTTCGCGTAGCGGAACTTCACCATCTTGCGGACCTGCTCGAAGTCGTCGGGGCGACGCGGGAACGACTGCATGTCCGCGCCGAGCTGGAAGCGCTTGGAAGTGGTCGCCTTCGGTGCCGCGAACTCGCGTAGCCCGTCGTCGCCGTGGAAGCGCCCGAAGCCCGAGTCACCGATGCCGCCGAACGGCACCGAGGGCATCCCGACGAAGGTAAGCACCGAGTTGATGGTGGTGCCACCAGCCTTCAGGCGCCGGGCGATCGCGGCGCCGTTCTTCGCCGAGAACACCGACGAGCCGAGGCCGAACCTGGTGGCGTTCGCGCGCCGGAGCGCCTCCTCGATGTCGGGGACCGTGTTGATCACGATCACCGGTCCGAACGTCTCCTCCTGCACTGCCGAGCAGTCCTCCGGAACGTCGACGAGCACGACCGGGTCGACGAACGGCGCTCGGATCGAGTCGGCACCGCCGACCAGCGCCGTGGCTCCTGCGGCGATCGCGTCGGTGACGTGGCGGCGTACGACGTCGATCTGGGCTGGCACGATCATCGGCCCGTACGACGCGTCGTCCTCCAGGCCCGCGGTGACCTCGAGCGCGTTTCTCTTCACCTCGGCGAGGAACGCGTCGCGCACCGCGCCCACGACGTACACACGCTCGATGCCGACGCAGGCCTGGCCGCCATTGAAGAAGCCGCCCCAGACCACGGCCGCCGCAGCCTTCTCGACCTCGGCGTCCTCAGCGACGATCGTGACGTCCTTGCCGCCGAGCTCGAGCAGCACCGGGGTCAGGTTCTCCGCGCATGCCGCCATGACCTTGCGGCCGGTCGGGACCGAGCCGGTGAAGGCGATCTTGTCGAGGCCCGCCCTGCACAGCGCGGACCCGGTCTCGGCGAAGCCAGTCACCCAGGTGATCACGCCACGCGGTGCATCCGGGTTGGCCTCGTAGAAGGCGTCCATCACCAGTACCGAGCTCGCCGGGGCGTACTCACTCGGCTTGACGATCGCGGTGTTGCCGGCAGCGAGGGCATAGGCCAGGCCGCAGAGCACGGTGTAGATCGGGACGTTCCACGGCGCGATCACGCCGACCACGCCGAGCGGCGGGTAGGAGACCTTCGCCGAGAAGTTGAACATCGCCAGCCCCGGAGCAACCCGGCGCGGCTTGAGCACCCGCGCCGCGTGCGCCGCTGCCCAGCGCAGGTCTTCGAGGCCTGCGATCAGCTCGAACTGGACATCGCCCCGCGGTCGCCCGGTCTCGCGGAACCCGAGGTCGCATAGCTCGTCGGACTGCTGCGCGATCAGCGCGATCCAGCGGTTCAGCCGGCGCTTGCGCTCGGCGAACCCGAGGCTGTCCCACCAGACCTGGGCAGCTCGTGCGCTGGTCAGTCTCTCGGCGATGTCATCAGCCGTGTGGACCGGGAACGTCCCGACAGCCTCGGAGGTTGCGGGGTTGGTCACCGTGAAGGTGCTCGTCGCGGTCTGGGTCATCGGAGTTCCTTGCTGGCGAGCCGGATGCGTCGCGTCAACGGTAGTCCCGCCCGGGCAAAAGTGGAACAGGTTCTAGTCGTCGAACAGGGTTCCCATAACTGCCCTGAAATGATCGGTGGATGGAGATTGAACCGAGGGATATTAATGCCTTCTGCGGAGAAACGGGCGAAATGTGACCACTGATCCACCGCATGGAGCCTGGGTCGTCCATGGCTAGCCTAGGTATCTGCCTCGGTGTACAAGGGCGATCAGTCTACGGTTGCCTCGGTACTCCGATTCGAACCCCGGTAGCCACACGGAGATCCCAGCACATGGCACAGACCAAGAACCAGCAGCGAGCCGCCCATGCGGTGGCCTCGTGGATGGCTCATCTGGAGTGGAACAACACCCAGCTTGTCGCGGCGACCGGCGCCGACCCCGGCACGATCGGCGACTTCCTCAACGGCAAGCGCTGGCCCAAGATCGGCACCCAGGGCAAGATCGAGCGCGCCCTGGGCTGGACGCCGGGGACGCTCCGGACGATCGCCTCGGGCGGTGCCGAGCCGGACCCCGCGTCTCCTGTCGGTGGTCGACGGCAGGATGTCGAAGCCACGGACGACGTGCTGCGGTTCCGACGGCCTGACGGCCTGACCGACCTGCAGTGGGAGCGGGTCAAGGACGAGGCGCAGGGGTACATCGAGTGGCAGATCGAGCGGGCGGTCCGGCGGAGCTGAGCTACGACCCGTACGCCGACCTCGCGCATCGCTACCCCGACTGGGTCGTCGTCGCCGCCGATCTCGGCGGCCTCGTCCCTGAGGTGCTCTCGGTGGCCCGCCGTGTCGTGCTGCTCGAGCGCGAGCAGAGCCAGGCCGGTTTGCGCTGCTCGTTGGCGCATGCGGTCGCCCACCTCGACCTCGGGCACGCCCACACGATCGCCGGCTTCTTCGAGAGCCGCGAGGAGGCCGACGCTGATGCGCTGGCCGCGGTCCGCTTGATCCCGCTATCGGCACTGGCCGGCGCGCTCTCCTGGACTCGGGACCGGACCGAGCTCGCCTCCGAGCTGCACGTCGACGCGCAGATGCTCCGAGCGCGGGAGCGCGACCTGAGCCGTGTCGAGCGACGGGCGCTAGCGCGCGGCGTACGCCGGCTGGCGGCGACCGCCTGAGCCTTAGAGCCGTTCGGGCGTGAACTGCATCCGCGGCTCGGCGTAGGTGCGCTGCGACTCGACCAGCAGGAGCTCGCGAGACCGGGCGGCGAGAGTGTTCTGGAGCAGGTCGAACACGCTGGAGGCGGTCCTGGCCAGGGCATCGGCCGCGTCGCCGGACGCGGTGAGGTGCGCGGCGAACAGGGCGGCGGTGACGTCACCGGAGCCGTTGGCCTTGATCGGCAGTCGAGGCGTGCGCACCCGCCAGGCGCCGGCGTCGGTGACCGCGAGCATCGCGATCTCGCTGTCAGCGACCGCGTCGCACTCGACGCTGGTCACCAGCACCGTCGCCGGACCGGTGGCTCGAAGCGCGGCTGCGGCGTCGAGCACGTCGGCGAGCGGCGGCGGTGTGCCGCCGGTCAGCGTGCGCCCGGTGAGCTCGCCGAGCTCGAACTGGTTCGGCGTGACCAGGTCCGCGCGGGGTACGACGTGGTCGCGGATCAACGGCGGGAGGGCCGCGTCGACGAAGCATCCGCTGCCCGCGTTGCCCATCACCGGATCGCACGCATAAACCGCAGCCGGGTTGGCCTGCTTGACCCGGGACACTGCGTCGCCGATGACCGCGGCGATCTCCGGGCTGCCCTGGTAGCCCGAGAGCACCACGTCGATGGCGGCGAATGCGCCACGCTCCTCGATCCCGAGCAGGACCTCGCGGACGTCGTCGCCGGCGAGCACAGGCCCGCGCCAGGCGCCGTACCCGGTGTGGTTGGAGAAGTTCACGGTGTTGACCGGGAGCACCTCATGGCCGAGTCGCTGCAGGGGGAAGACGGCCGCGCTGTTGCCGACATGGCCGTATGCGACAGCGGACTGGATCGAGAGGATCTGCACAACTCGATCCTGTCACCGGAGCCGTCTGTACGGCCAAACTAGAACTTGTTACATTTAGCCGGCCCGGGTGACCTGGCTCACGAGCGACGAATGAGGAGAACATGGCTAAGAAGCGGTCCAACGAAGCGGACTACGTCGTCGTCGGGTCCGGCAGTTCCGGAGCCACCCTCGCGGGCCGCCTCGCCGAAGCGGGTCACAGCGTGATCCTGCTGGAGGCCGGCAAGAGCGACAACAAGTTCCTCACCAAGAAGCCCGGCATGATCGGCCCGATGCACTCGGTGCCGCAGATCAAGAAGACGGTCGACTGGGGCTTCTACTCGGTGCCGCAGAAGCACATCCTCGACCGCAAGATGCCGGTCCCGCGGGGCAAGGTCGTCGGCGGCTCGAGCTCGATCAACGGCATGGTCTACGTGCGTGGCAACCGCGCCAACTTCGATTCCTGGGCAGCCGAGGGCAACACCGGCTGGGACGCCGACTCGGTCAACACCGAGTACAAGCGGATGGAGGACTTCGAGGGCGGCGAAGATGCCTACCGCGGCGCCGGCGGACCGATCCGGGTCACCATCAACAAGTTCCCCCAGGAGGGCACCCAGCAGTTCCTGGAGGCGGCCTCCAACGCCCTCGGCGTGCCGATCAACCCGGACTACAACGGAGCCTCGCAAGAGGGCATCTCCCGGATGCAGCAGAACGCTGCTGACGGGCTGCGCTACAGCGCCTCACGCGGTTACGTGCACAACCTGGCTCCGGCCACCCTCGAGCTGCAGAGCGAGGTGATGGTCACCAAGGTCAACATCGAGAACGGCACCGCGACCGGCGTCGACGTCACCGACAAGGACGGCGGCAAGCGGACGATCCGGGCCGGCAAGGAGGTCATCCTCTCGGCTGGCTTCGTCGGCTCGGCGCAACTGCTGATGCTCTCCGGCGTCGGTCACGCCCAGCACCTCAAGGACCACGGCATCACGGTCGTCTCGGACCTCCCAGTAGGCGACAACCTGCACGACCACATGTTCCATGCGCTGACGTTCCACACGACGTCGACGAAGATGAAGGGCACGCCCGCCTTCTTCGGCAAGGGCATCATCAAAGAGGTGCTCCGACCGGGAACCACGTTCCTCGCGAACTCGGTCTTCGAGTCGGTCGGGTTCGTGAAGACGTCGCAGGCAACGAACAACGTGCCTGACCTGCAGCTGCACATGCTGCCGTGGTCCTACGTCTCGCCCAACCAAGACGAGCCGATCATGCACGACGTCGACCCGCGGACGTCGATGACGGTCCTGGCGACACTGATCTACCCGCACAGCCGTGGCACGCTGCGTCTCTCGAACGCCGACCCGACCTCGACGCCGCTGATCGACTTCAACTACCTCGGCGACGCCTCCGACCTCGACCTGCTCCTCGAAGGCTCAGAGATGACCCGCGCGATCATGGCGGACGGCGCCTTCAAGGGCAACGTCAAGGAGGAGATCCACCCGGGTATCGGGCTCAAGGGGCCCGAGCTGCGCCAAGCGATCCTGAACCGTGCGACCTCGGTCTATCACGGCGTCGGCACCTGCCGGATGGGGGTCGACGAGCTCTCTGTGGTCACCCCGGACCTCAAGGTCCGCGGCGTGGAGAACCTGCGCGTCGCCGATGCCTCGATCATCCCGAGCATCACCGGCGGCAACACCAACGCCCCGGCGATCATGATCGGCGAGAAGGCCGCCACCATCATCCTGGGCCGCTGACCTCGGGGCCAGGTCCTGGTTGCGACGGGCTCGATCGACGGTGGTGCGATCTGCGCCAACCTGGCAGCCGCCGGTCGCGCCTGTCGAACCAGCCTTCGCTCAGGCGACGAGCAGGCTCCGCTTGGACAGGCCCATCCAGTAGCCGTCGATGACCTGGTCGCCGGGGGCTTCGGGATCGATCGCCGCGCCGAGGGTCACGAACAATGGCGTGTAGTGCTCGACGGTCGGATGCGCGTACGGCATCCCGGGAGCGTGGGTCTGGTACGCCGCCAGCTCGGCGACGTCGCCGCGCGCCAGCGCCTCGGCGGCCCACAGGTCGAAGTCCTTCGACCAGCCCGGTGCCTCGGCCTCGATCCGGAACTCGCGCAGGAATGGCAGGCCATGGGTCAAGAAGCCGGATCCGATCACCAGTACGCCCTCGTCGCGCAGCTCGCGGAGCCTACTGCCGAGGGTGAGCAGCCGGTAGGGGTCCTGGGTAGGCAGCGACATCTGGATCACCGGGATGTCGGCCTCGGGGTACATGATCCGTAGCGGCACCCATGCGCCGTGGTCCAGGCCCCGGCTCGCGTGTTGGTGGACCTGCTCGGTATCCGGCATCATCGCGGCGATCCGGCTCGCTAGCGCGGTTGCGTCGGGGGTGTCGTAACGCATCCGGTAGTACTTCGGATCGAAGCCGCCGAAGTCGTAGACCAGCTCCGTCCCCGGTCCGCTGGCGCTCAGCGACAGCGGCGCCGACTCCCAGTGCGCGCTGACGATCAGGATCGCCTTCGGTCGCGCGAATGTCGTGGCCAACTTGCTCAGCTGACCCGACCACACCGGGTCGTCGAGAAGCGGCGGTGCGCCGTGGCCGATGTACAGCGCGGGCATCCGGGCGGGGTCAGTCATGGGTGTCATAGTAGTTCAACATTCAAGTAACCACCAGTTGTTCCGGACCCGCCTCAGGGCAGCCGCCAATCGACCGGCTCGCCACCTTGGCCGACGAGGAGCTCGTTGACCCGGCTGAATGGACGCGAGCCGAAGAACCCGCGATGAGCCGAGAGCGGGCTCGGATGCACCGACTCCACCCACGGCACCGGCCCGAGCGACGGCTTGAGCGACTGCGCATCACGCCCCCACAGGATCGCGGCCAGCGGGCCGCCGCGGTGGGCCAGCGCCCAGATCGCCCGTTCGGTAATCGGCTCCCAGCCCTTGCCGCGATGGGCGTTCGACACCCCCGGCGTCACCGTGAGCGTCCTGTTCAGCAGCATCACGCCGGCATCGGCCCACGCGGACAGGTCGCCGCTGGTCGGTGCCGGTACGCCGGCGTCGCTGACCAGTTCGGCGAAGATGTTGCGCAGGCTTCCGGGAAGCGGGCGGACATCGGCGGCGACCGAGAAGCTCAGCCCGACCGGATGTCCCGGCGTCGGGTATGGATCCTGCCCGACGATCAGCACCTTGACCTCGGCCAGAGGGCGGCTGAAGGCGCGCAGGATCCGGTCGCCGGCCGGCAGGTAGCCGCGGCCGGCAGCGATCTCGGCGCGCAGGAAGAGCCCGACCCGGGTCAGGTCGTCCTCGATGGGCGCCAGCGCCTCAGCCCAGTCCGGTGCCACCAGGCCACGCTCGACCAGTGCTGCCAAGCCGCTCATCCCCGACCTCCTGGACTGGAGGCTACTTCGCCTTCAGCAGCGCAACGATCATGGTGGCCACAGCGACGTGGTACGCCGCGTAGGGGTGGAACTGGAACGCGACGCCGTTCAGGTTGCGCTGCCCGTTGACCCAGGGGTCGGCCGAGCACACGTCGTGGCCCTTCGAGGCGCTGTACATGTCGACGTAGTCGACGTTGGTGGTCTTGGCGTCGTGGGCCAGGGCGTCGTTCACACCGATGATCGTCTGCCGGATCCGCGCCAGCGCCTCGGCGGGCACCGGCACCTGGCTCGGGCAGTCCTCGGTCTCCGAGACGAGCCGCGGGTAGCCGACCAGGACGATCCGCGCATGCGGCGCCTTGTGCCGGATCGCCAGGATGTTGGTCCGCACCTGCCTCCCGATCGAGGACACCGCCCGGTCGATCGTCGAGGCGGGCAGGTTCAGGTACTGGGTGCAGGTCGTCGAGGTCTTGCCGTCCACCGGGATGCAGGCGTAGAGCAGGTAGTAGGAGATCCCGTTGTCGTTCAGGCCGATGCCCAGCGTGACGAGCTTGGTGTCCTTGTTGACCGAGTCGAGCTGCGGCGGGTTGGAGCCGCCGGCGGCGATCTTCTGGGTCTGCTTCAGGTCCGCCGAGGTGGCGCCGCCGCACGAGGCGTCGACGAAATGGGCGATGGAGAGCTGCTTCGCGATCAGAGACGGGTAGTTGTCCACGGAGCGCTTGCAGGGATCGTTGGTGAACGGGCCCTCGCCTGAGACCGCGGTGTAGGAGTCGCCGAGGGCGACGTAGGTCGTGATGTCCTTGATCGGCGGGTGCGGGTTCGCCCGACCGCAGGCGCCGAGCGCGAGCAGCACGATCATCGTGCCGACCAGCGCGATGCCGGCACGTCGTGGGGAGTGCGTCGTCGTCATGGTCCCTCCATTGTCCCTGACGGCTGGTCGGCCGGTATCCGGGGCTGGAGCGCTACTTCTTCAGCAGCGCGACGATCTGATCCGCGACGGCGACGTGGTACGCCGCGAACGGGTGGAACTCCAGCGCCTTACCGGGGATCTCCCGTTGGCCGTTGACCCAGGGGTCGGCCGAGCAGACGTCATGGCCGGCGGACGCCTTGTAGGTGTCGATGTAGTCGACACCGGCGCTCTTCGCGGTGGCACTCAGCGTCGTGTTGACCGCGATCAGGATGTGCCGGCTCCAGGCCAGCGCCTTCGCCGGCACCGGCACCTGGCTCGGGCAGGCGCCGGTCGCCGAGACGAGCCGGGGATAGCCGACCAGGACGATCCGCGCGTTCGGAGCGGCTTCACGGATGGCGGCGATGTTCGCGCGCACCTGCTGGCCGACCGTCGCGATCGCGTTGTCGATGGCGGACTCGGGCATCTTGAGGAAGGAGGTGCAGGCTGGCTGCGTCTTCCCGTTGAGCGGCAGGCACGAGTAGAGGGGGTAGAACGACAGCAGCTTGCTGTTGTTGAGCCCCATCCCCAGGGTCACCAGCTTGGTGTCCTTGGTGACCGAGTCGAGCTGCGGAGGGTTGGAGCCGCCGCTCTGGATCACCTGCGTGGCCTGCAGATCCGCGGACGTCGCACCGCCGCAGGAAGCGTCCACGAAGGTGCCGCCGAGACCGAGCTTCTCGGCAACGAGGGACGGGTAGTCATCCTCGGAGCGGTAGCAGGCCCCGTTGGTGTAAGGACCCGTGCCGGAGACGGCGGTGTAGGAGTCACCGAGGGCGACGTACGTCGTGGTGACCGTGATCGGGCCCTGCGGTTTCGCCCGGCCACAGGCGCTGAGCGCGAGCAGCACGACCAGCACCCCTGCAAGGGCGATGCCGGTACGGCGTCGGGAGCGGTTCGTCGTCATCGGTCAGCGGATCTTGACCTGCTGGGTGATCGCGTCGGCGACCGCCTTCTGCTCGGCCGCCAGCGGGTAGAACGGCTTGTCCTTCCCGCTCACTGTGGCTCCGTGCACCCACGGGACGTTGTCGCAGGGCGTGTGACCCGATGACAGCGTCGCTGCATCGATGTACGCCGCTCCGACCTGCTGTGCCGCAGAGCGCAGGTTGCCGTTGATGATCTGGTAGATCGCGTTGGCCGCCGTGAGCTGGTCGTCGCTGATCCGCGGCAGCGCGGCGCACAGGCCGGTAGCCGGCATCACCAACGGGTACCCGACGACGACGATGTAGGCGTTCGGCGCCTTGTCCTGCACGGAGCGGACGGCATCGGTGATCGCAGTGCCGGCGGCGGTCAGTTTGCTGAGCAGAGGCTTCGCGAGCACATCGGTCCCGCACGGCGTCGCTGTGCAGACGTGGAACATCGAGTGCAGCACGTTGTCGTTCTCGATCCCGACGCTGAGCGTGACCAGGCTCGTCGTCGAGGTCACGGCGTCGACCTGGGCGCTGAGCTTGGTCGTGCCGTCGGCGCCCTTGCTCGAGCTGGTGAGCGACTTGATGGTCGCGCCAGAGCAGGACTCGTCCTTGAAGTCGGTGAGGCCGAGCGCCTTGGCGACCTGGGCGGGGTAGTTGTCCGAGGACCGCAGGCAGGTCTTCTCGGTGGTGCCGCCGACGTACGGCGCTGCGGTGAACCCGTCGCCGAGAGCGACGTAGCTGGTCAGAGGTGTGACCGTCTCGGCGGGCTGCTTGGACCCGAAGCCGCCGCCGCAGCCGCTCGCCGCAAGGCCGAGGGCGAGCAGCGCCGGCACGAGCAGGCTGCGCCGGACCGGCAGCGTCAGTGGCCCCATCACTTCTGTGCCAGGTCGCGTGAGGCGCTCGAGGAGAAGCGGCGGTCGCGGTTGGACCCGATCGCGGAACGGTCCGGTGCGGTCTCCGCCTGCGGCCGGGGCGCGGCCTTCTTGGTTGCTGCCTTCTTCACAGGGGCCTTCCTGGCTCGGGTGCCGCTCGGGGCGGGCTTCTTGGTGGTGCTCTTGGCGGGTTTCTTGGCCGCGCGCTTGCGCACCGGCTTCTTGCGATCGTCAGGGGTCGAGTACTGCGCGATCCACTCGTCCATCACGACCCAGGTCGTGGACCGGGCAGCACGGCCGGTGAGCATGCCGAGGTGGCCGCCGGGCACGATCTCGAATCGCACCTCGTGGGCGTTCTTCAGCAACGGCAGGACTGCTCGCACGGCAGCGATCGGCGCGATGCCGTCGGTGTTGCCGGCGAAGACCAGCACCGGGACCTTGATCGCCGCGAGGTCGATGTCCTGACCCGACAGGTTGACCTTCCCCGAGATCAGCTGGTTGTGCTTGAGCACCCGGTGGTACATCTGGCCGAAGGTGCGGCCGGGGTAGGCGATCATGTTCGCGGTGAAGCGGTCGACGGCCTCGATCTGCGCCAGCCACTCGGCGTCGTCGAGGTGCTGCAGCGTCGCGATCGGCTTGGTCAGCAGCTTGGTCCCGCTGCTGAGCTGGAACGCCCGGCGTACCAGCGGCTTGGGGGCGCCGCCCATGACCCGGTAGATACGGGTGACGATGCCGCCGTCGGTCAGCTTGAGGATCGGCCGCAGCGGGGCGACCAGCGGAACCTCGCGGACGTCGAACGGCGAGCCGACGATGGTCAGCGACGCGATCGGCAGCTTGGCGTCGGCCGCCGCGACCAGCGCCGCGAAGATCCCCCCCAGCGACCAGCCGATCACGTGCACAGGGCGGCCTCCGGCGTGCTCGCTGACGACCTTGATCGCTTCCGGCACGACCTCGTCGACCCAGTGCTCGAGCCCGAGGTTGCGATCCTTGAACGAGACCTCGCCGTACTCGACGAGGTACGTCGGCCGACCCGCCTTGACGAAGTGCTCCACCAGCGAGCAGTCCCGGCGCAGGTCGAAGCAGATCGCCGGGGCGGCGAGCGGGGTGACCAGCAGGATCGGGTCCCCGGTCGTCTTGACCTGCTTCTGCGGCCGGTAGTGGTAGACCTCCCGCAGCGGCCCGTCATCGATGAGAGTTCGGGGCATGGGGCGCAGGTCGGCCAGCCCGCCGTACAGCACCTTGTGGGCGACGTTGCTGGCGGCGGAGGCGACCTGGTCCGGCTTCGGGATCAGATCCATGCGGGAAAATTACCAACAATGCCCTGATCGTGCCGCCGGACCGGCCGATGGACCCCGTGGAGGGCCGGATCCTGGCGGACGGGCCATGGACAGGAGCCTTCCCGGACGGTAGGCAAGGCCCATGAGGCAGAACGTATGAGGGTGGGCCGATTCGTCGGTGGTGCAGCGGTGGCCCTCGGCGCGGTGGCAGTCCGCGACCTCATTCAGAAGCGGCACGCGTTGCAGCGCAACTTCCCGGTGATCGGGCACGCGCGGTACTGGCTGGAGACGATCGGGCCGGAGCTCCGGCAGTACATCGTGACCTCGAACGAGGAGGAGCGGCCCTTCAGCCGCGACCAGCGGACCTGGATCTATGCCTCCTCGAAAGAGGAGAACAACTACTTCGGGTTCGGCACCGATGTCGACGTCGAGCACACCCAGGGCCACGCCTACATCAAGCACCGCACGTTTGCGGACACGCTCCCCAATGACGCCGACTCCAGCGGCAGGCTGCCCAGCGCCAAGGTGCTCGGCGGCCCGCGTGGCCGAGCGAAGGCGTTCCGGCCGGCGTCAGTGGTCAACATCTCCGCGATGAGCTTCGGCTCGATGTCCGGTGCTGCGATCACCGCGCTCAACAAGGGCGCCGCCCGAGCCGGCTGCATGCACAACACCGGAGAGGGCGGCCTGTCGCCCTACCACCGCAACGGCGGCGACATCGTGCTGCAGATCGGGACGGCGTACTTCGGGTGCCGCGACGCCCAGGGGCGGTTCGATCTGTCTCGCCTGAAGGATGTGGTGGCTTCGGCGCCGGTCAAAGCGATCGAGGTCAAGCTCAGCCAGGGCGCCAAGCCGGGCCTCGGCGGTCTGCTCCCGGCCGCGAAGGTGACCCAGGAGATCGCCGACATCCGCGGCATCCCGGTCGGGGTCGATTGCGCCAGCCCCTCGCGGCACACGGCGTTCAGCGACGTCGACAGCATGCTCGACTTCGTCGAGACGATCGCCGAGGAGACCGGATTGCCGGTCGGGGTGAAGTCCGCGGTCGGTGACATGCAGTTCTGGTACGAGCTCACCCGGCTGATGTCGACCGGCGACCGCGGCGTCGACTTCGTCACGATCGACGGTGGCGAGGGGGGCACGGGCGCTTCGCCGCTGATCTTCGCCGACTCGGTCGCAGTGCCGTTCCGGATGGGCTTCTCCCGCGTCTACGGCACCTTCGCCGAGCTCGGCCTCACCGACCAGCTCACCTTCATCGGCTCCGGCAAGCTCGGTCTGCCCGACAACGCTGTCGTCGCCTTCGCGCTGGGCGCGGACCTGGTGAACGTCGCTCGCGAGGCGATGCTCTCGATCGGCTGCATCCAGTCGCAGAAGTGCCATACCGACCGTTGCCCGACCGGTGTCGCTACCCAGGACCCGTGGCTCAGCCATGGCCTGGACCCGACGCTGAAGTCCGAGCGCTGCGGCCACTACGTGACCACCCTGCGCAAGGAGCTGATCAAGGTCAGCGCTGCGGTCGGGGTCGCCCACCCGGGCCTGATCACCGCCGAGGACATCGACATCTTCTGCGGCGACTACGAGGCGCGGTCGCTCGGGGCGGTCTACGGCTACAAGACCGGCTGGGGCGAGCTGTCCCCGAGCCTCGCCACCGAGATCACCCGCTTGATGCACCCGCAGCCGACGTTCGATGAGTCGACCGAGTAGGCCTTAGATCCGCAGCGCCCGCTCCAACGCCTCGAGCTCCTCGCCGGCGTGCACAGCGATCTTCTGCAGCGACGGGATCGAGTCGCGGCAGCCGGTGAAGCCGATGTTGAACTCGCCGTCGTAGGAGACTGCGGTGATGTTCAGCGCCTGGCCGTTGAAGAGCAGCGAGACCGGGTAGATCTCCTCGAGCCGCGACCCGTCGAGATAGCGGGGTTCGGCGGGCCCGGGGACGTTGGAGATCACGACGTTCGAGGCTGGTCGGCCCCGGCCGCCGAAGCCGAGGATCGCCTGGGAGAGGAACGGCCCCATCAGGACCGCGGTATAGGCGTCCATCGCGAGTCCGTCGACCGCCGGGAGCCGCTCCTTGCCCAGCCGGGTCGACTCCTGGATCGCCTTGATCCGGACCACCGGATCGTCGATGTCGGTCCCGAGGCTGGAGTAGAGGAAGGTGATCGCGTTGCCTACGCCGGGCTGGTCGCCGGGTCGGACCGAGACCGGCACGTTGGCGATCATCGGCTCATCGGGCAGTTCGCCAGCGTCGAGCAGGTAGCGCCGCAGAGCGCCTCCGCAGATAGCCAGGAAGACGTCGTTCAGGCTGCCGTCGATCGCGGTCGCGACCGCACGCAGCCGTTCCAGCGAGTAATGCTGGGTGGCGAACCGGCGGGGCGTGTGGATGCGCCCGTTGAAGAGCGTCTTGGGCGCCCGGAACGGCACCGCGCGGTCCTTCTGGTCACTGCCGACCATGCTCTCGGTGTAGGTCTTGCCCAGCGACGCGACCACGGCGGACCCCGCTGTCGCCGCGGTCCCGAGCGCGTGGCTCAACGAGATTCCATCGCGCTGCGCGGGGACAGCCGGAGCCTCCCGCTTCGGCAGGCCGGACTGGTCCGGCCCGCGCGTGCCGACGGCCCAGGGCGGCAGCATGCCGCGTGCATCGGGATCAGCCGACAGGATCCGCTTGAGCAGCCGGATGCCGCCGACGCCGTCGATCTGGGAGTGGTGCACCTTCATGTACATCGACCACTGGTCTTCCTCAAGCCCCTCGATCAGGTGGCACTCCCATAGCGGGTAGCGGCGGTCCATCTTCTGCGAGTGCAGCCGCGAGACCAGGACGCCGAGCTCGCGCTGCGATCCCGGCCGCGGCAAGGCGTTGTGCCGGAAGTGGTAGTCCAGATCGATCTCCTCGGGCGCCAGCTCCTTCCAGCTCGGGACTGGGACCGTCTTGAGCAGGTAGTTGAACGGCGGGTGGAAGTCGCGCACCTCGCGCCAGCGCGCCACCAGGTCGCCGACGAAGTCCGGCTGCCCCTCGGGCACCTTGAACGTCGCGAGCATGGCGACCTGCATCGGCGTACGGTGCGACTCGGCATACAGCCAGGCCGAGTCGTTGACCTTCAGCACTGTGCGGCTCATTGCCGCAGACTAGAGGCCGCTTCGCTCGGCGAACAGGTCATGCCCACGTCTGGCTAGGTACGCCGCGCCGGCTTGAGCTGCTTGGCGTGCCCGGGCCGGGTCGCCTCGAGGTCGGTCAGGAACGCATTGGCCCAGTGGTCGACATCGTTCTCGGCCACCGTCTTGCGCATCGCCTTCATCCGCCGGTTCAGGTCCTTCGGCTCGGCCAGGTAGGCGTCGAGCATCTGCGCCTTCATGCCGTTGATGTCATACGGGTTGACCAGGTAGGCCTGCCGGAGCTCATCGGCGGCGCCGGCGAACTCCGAGAGCACCAGGGCCCCGTCGTCGGAGTAGCGGCACGCGACGTACTCCTTGGCGACCAGGTTCATGCCATCGCGGAACGGCGTGACGACCATGATGTCGCTGGCGACGTACAACGCAGCCATCTCGGCTTGGGGGAACGAGGCGTTGAGGTAGGAGATCGCCGGTCGGCCGATCCTGCCGAGGTCGCCGTTGATGTGGCCGACGAGTCGGTCGATGTCGTCACGCAGGATCCGGTACTGGTCGACTCGTTCCCGCGACGGGCTGGCGACCTGCACGAAGGTCGCGTCCTCGACACTGAAGTGGCCGTCGTGGATGAGCTCGCTGAACGCACGCAGCCGCGCGTAGATGCCCTTGGTGTAGTCGAGTCGGTCGATGCCCAGGAAGATCCGTCGCGGGTTGCCGAGGTCCTCGCGGATCTGTGCCGCACGCTCCTGCACCGGCTCGGAGCGGGCGAGCTCCTCGAACTGCGCAGTGTCGATCGAGATCGGGAACGCCTTCGCGGTGACGATCCGTCCGTCGGGCAGGTAGACCGAGTCCCGGTGGGTCTTGTGCCCGACCCGCTGGCGGACCAGCCGGATGAAGTTCTGCGCGGCACCAGAGAGTTGGAACCCGACGAGGTCGGCGCCGAGCAGGCCCTCGAGCAGCTCGCGGCGCCACGGCACCTGGGAGAACAGCTCGGCGGGTGGGAACGGGATGTGCAGGAAGAAGCCGATCCGAAGATCCGGGCGCAGTTCGCGGAGGAGTGCCGGCACCAGCTGGAGCTGGTAGTCCTGCACCCAGACCATCGCACCGTCCGCGGCGACATCGGCGGCGGCCTCGGCGAAGCGTCGGTTGACCGTGACGTAGGAGTCCCACCACTCCCGGTGGAACTCCGGTTTGGCGACGACGTCGTGGTACAGCGGCCACAGGGTGGCGTTGGAGAACCCTTCGTAGTACTCCTCGTACTCCTCCGCCGACATCGCGACCGGGACGAGTGTCATGCCCTCGTTCTCGAATGACTCGAGTTCCTCTCCGACGTCACCCGGCCAGCCGATCCAGGCGCCGCTGTGGCTGCTCATCACCGGTGCCAGCGCACTGACCAAGCCTCCGGGGGAGCGGCGCCAGGTGGTCGAGCCGTCCTCTTCGAGCACCCGGTCGACGGGCAACCGGTTGGCGACGACCACCAGGTCGGCGCGTGATGGCGGTCTCGGGCGGCGACGACTGAGTCCGGGCACGGCTCCAGCCTAGGGTGCGCTCCGGCCCTGCCCCAGCCGGGGACGCGCTGAGGCCATACGAATGACATCGCTGTACTTCGTCCCCTAGGATGGATCCCGTCCGCCAGAAGCACCTCGAGGAGTCGACGACGATGGTCGCAGGAGAAGCACTGAGCTCCGGGCAGCCCGACCCGTCCGGTCGCCTGTCCGAGCGCGATCAGGGCATCCTCGACTTCGAGCGCCAGTGGTGGAAGTTCGCCGGGGCGAAAGAGGCGGCCGTCCGCGAGAAGTTCGACATGAGCTCGACGCGGTACTACCAGGTCCTCAACGCTTTGATCGACCGTCCCGAGGCACTCGAGCACGACCCGTTGCTGGTCCGCCGGCTGCGCCGTCTGCGCGCCGCCCGCCAGCGCCAGCGCTCGGCACGTCGGCTCGGCTTCGAGCTCTAGGACGATGTCGCTGCGTCGCCGGCACCGCAACGAGCAGGGCGCCGTACTGCCGACCAGGTTGATGGTGCTCAGCGTCTCGGTCGTCGCCCTGGCCGGCCTTGTGTTCATCGCGACCCAGGGCAGCAGCTCCCCGGACAAGGCGGCTCCGGCGGCTGTCTCGACGAAGGGCCCGACCCTGCACGCCCCGGACGCCACTGACACCCCGGTGGTGCCGACACCGACCGCGACCACTCCGACGCCGAAGCCGGTGAACCGGGCGCGTACCGACGTCGTGGTCTACAACAACACCAACATCAAGGGCCTGGCCGGTGCCACCGCGACGGTCGTTAGCGCACACGGCTGGAACATGATCACGACCGACAACTGGCACGGCAGCGTCGATGCCACCACGGTCTACTACGGGCCGCGTCTGAAGGCCGCCGCGCAGCTGCTCGCGACCGACCTGAAGATCGGGCGGATCAAGCCGTCCTTCGCGCCGATGAACCCGAGACAACTGACCGTCATCCTGACCACCGACTACCACTGAGCCTTTACTCCCGCCTCTCTGGGACAGTTGAGCCATGGAGTTCCGCTCCGCCATCGCCGCGGACCAGTACGACGCCGTCACGGCGGTCGGTACCCGCCTCCTGGTTGCGCTCGACTTCGACGGCACCCTGTCGCCGATCGTCGACAACCCTGACGTCGCGCTGATCCACGAGCGGGCGGCCGATCTGCTGATCTCGTTGTCCGATCAGGTCCGCACGATCGCGGTGATCACCGGCCGGCCCGCCCGCCAGGTGCTCGCCCTCGGCGGCCTCGACGAGGTCGGCGATGCGATCGGCTCGGTTGGCCACGAGCTGGTGGTGCTCGGCCAGTACGGCAACGAGCGTTGGACCTCCGCGAGCCGGCGGGTGGTCTCACCCAAGCCGCCGGCCGGGCTCGCCAGCCTGATCAGCGAGCTGCCCCGGCTGTTCCGTCGAGCCGACGTGGCCGACGTGTTCGTCGAGGAGAAGGGCCTCGCCGTCGGGGTCCACACCCGGCGCAGCGCCGACCCGAAGGGTGCCTTCGATGCGCTGCTGCCGGTGCTGACCGACGCTGCGGACGCCCGCGGGCTGAGTGTCGAGCCCGGCCGCTTCGTGATCGAGATCCGGGCCGGCGGGATGGACAAGGGGATCGCGCTGCGCAGCCTGGTCGAGGAGTACGACGTCGGCGGCATCGTCTTCGTCGGCGACGATCTCGGCGACGTGCCGGCCTTCACCGCGGTGGGCGAGCTGCGCGATGCGGGTATGCCCGCGCTGCTGGTGTGCTCCGGCTCGGACGAGGAGTCAGTCCTTCGCGAGCTCTGCGATGCGGTCGTCGACGGCCCCGATGGCGTCATGGACTTCTTGGGCATGCTCGGCGAGCGGATCGCCATCGCCGCCGGCTGATCTTGCATCGTGAGACCCACGTCTCGAAGTGTGGAATCGATGTGCAGATTCCGGACATGCTCCCTACGCTGGTGAACAGCTCATCGAGAGGGACTGAGGGAACGGCCCGTTGAAGTCCCGGCAACCGCCGCACGAGCCTCCGAACGTCGGCCCGGATCACTCCGGACGACGACGGATTCGTGGGTGTGGTGCCAAATCCGTCCCGTGCCGAGAGTCGGCGCGGGGAAGATGAGAAGGAGGCCTCCTTTGAGCAACGTTACTGAGACATCGTCCGGAACCGTACTGCGCGAGGGCGCCTTCGGCCACGCAACGGGGCTCGTGTGCCGCGAGTGCGGCGCGACCCAGGAGCTCGGCCCGCACTACGCGTGTCTGGAGTGCTTCGGCCCGCTCGAGATCGCCTACGACTTTCCGGCACTGACGCGCGCCGACATCGAGGCCGGCCCGGCGAACATCTGGCGCTACAAGGCGCTGCTGCCGGTCCCTGCCGACATCGAGGACTCGCCTAACACCGAGCCTGGCTTCACCCGGCTGCTCCGGGCTGACAACCTCGCCCGCGAGCTTGGCCTGAGCGATCTCTGGGTCAAGGACGACTCCACCAACCCGACGAACTCCTTCAAGGACCGCGTCGTGGCCTGCGCCCTGAGCGCGGCCGTCGAGTTCGGCTCGAAGGTGTTCGCGTGCCCGTCAACGGGCAACCTGGCCAACGCGGTCGCGGCTGCAGGTGCCCGGGCCGGGATCAAGACCGTGGTCTTCATCCCCAGCAACCTCGAGCAGCCCAAGCAGGTGAACTCGGCGATCTTCACCGACTCGCTCGTGGCCGTCGACGGTAACTACGACGACGTCAACAAGCTGGCTCAGGAGATCGCTGCCGAGGAGGACGGCTGGGCGTTCGTGAACGTCAACGTCCGCCCCTTCTACGCCGAAGGATCCAAGACCCTGGGCTACGAGATCGCCGAGCAGCTCGGCTGGCGGCTGCCGGACCAGATCGTTATCCCGGTCGCGTCCGGCTCGCAGCTGACCAAGGTCGACAAGTCGTTCTCCGAGCTGATCAAGCTCGGCCTGGTCGAGGACAAGCCGTACAAGATCTTCGGCGCCCAGGCCGAGGGCTGCGGCCCGGTCGCGACCGCCTTCAAGGCCGGCGTTGACGCGATCCGCCCGGTGAAACCCGACACGATCGCCAAGTCACTGGCGATCGGCAACCCGGCTGACGGCATCTACGTCCTCGACATCGCCCGGCGTACCGGGGGAGCGGTCGAGGAGGTCACCGACGACCAGATCCGCGACGGCATCGTGCTGCTCGCGCGCACCGAAGGCATCTTCACCGAGACCGCCGGTGGGACCACCGTCGCAGTGCTCAAGAAGCTCGTGGAGACCGGCCAGCTCGACCCGGCGGCCGAGACCGTGGTGATCAACACCGGCCACGGCCTCAAGACTCTCGACAGCATCGCCGGCCGTGTCGGCCCGGCCGCGACGATCGCGCCGACCTATGACGCCTTTGCTGCATCCGGCATCGTCTGACGGCGACGAGTCGGAACGGCTGAGAGGAACGACGATGAGCGTGTCCGTCCGGATCCCGACGATCCTGCGCACCTATACCGGCGGAGTCTCCGAGGTCACCGCCGAGGGCGCGGATCTCGACGCGGTGCTGGCCGACCTCGAGGCGCGCTACCCCGGCATCAGGGAGCGCGTGCTCGACGGCGCCGGGGACCTTCGCCGGTTCGTGAATGTCTACGTTGGCAACGAGGACGTCCGCTTCCTCGACGACCTCGGCACGGCGACGCCGGACGGCTCCTCGGTCTCGATCATCCCTGCGGTCGCCGGAGGCTGAACGCAACCGCCGGCCGGTCCCCCGCGACCGGCCGACGGCTCGTGGTCTGAACCAGCAGACTCCGCTTCAGCAGACCACGATCAGGTGGAACGGCCGGTCTGCTGCCGTGCCGGTCGCGTCCTTGGTGCCGACGTAGACGGCGTTGACGTTGCCGTCGCGGTCGGCGACCGAGATCATGCCGGGCTGGGACGAGCCGCCGCCGGCGTTGCCGATCGTCGCGCTGAAGGCGCATCCATTGACGGGGTGCCCGAAGTCGACGCCGTAGTTGCCGGTGCTGATCTTCTGGACGTGGACGCCTCCGGTCGACGCGTCCAGCGCGGCGTTGCCGCTGACCTCGGCCCAGTAGATGCCGAGGTCGCCGTGGCTCAGCGACCCGTCCCGGATGTCGGCGCCGCTCAGCGACCCGTCCCTGACGTCGGATCCGGTCAGCGAGCTGTCCTTGACGTCGGTCCCGGTCAAGGTGCCGTCGTGGACGTCGACGCTCTGGATGGTGTTGTTCTTGATCTTGGCGCTGGTGACGAGGCCGCCGGCGACGGCGCCGCCGGTGCCGGCGACGAGCAGGACTGCGGTAGCAGCCAGCACGGTGAGGGTCGTACGGCTGGACCTGGTGAGCTTCTTCATATCTTTTCCTCCTGGTTGAGCGTCGGGGAACTCGGTTGCCGCCCCGAGACGCGGTTGCCGTTCAGGAGGTACAGACGGCGGCGGGTGATACGTGCTGTTGCGCCATTTCTGCGGGCAGCACCGCTAGCGTGGCGAGGGTGAGCCGCGCCCGGGCGTTCCATCTGCTGACTTTCGCGGTCGCGGCATTCGCCGTGGTGCTGCAGTTGTTCCTGGTCGTCAAGGGCCACCGACCGCTCGAGCGGGATGCGGCGCCGCAGCTCGATCTCGGCACCCGGATCGTGCGGTTCTGCTCCTACCTGACGATCTGGAGCAACCTGCTCGTCGCCTGGTCAGCGCTCAGCCTGGCCGCAGGCGCCGACCGGGACTCGCGGGTCTGGCGCGCCTTGCGCCTCGACGCGGTCGTGATCTGCTTCGGCGGCGGTGTCGTGCACTTCTTCCTGCTCCGCCCGCACCTGAGCCACGCGACTGCCTGGGACCAGGCCGCCGACACCCTGCTGCACATGGTCGTGCCGCTGCTGGCCGTGATCGGCTGGGTGCTCTTCGGACCGCGTCGGCGCGCGGAGCCGGGGGACCTGGCGCCGTTCCTGGTGCTGCCCGTCGCCTGGCTCGGTTACACGCTCGTCCGCGGCGCCATCGTCGACTGGTATCCGTATCCGTTCCTCGACGTGACCGTCCACGGCTACCCGCAGGTGGTCGCAACCTGCGTCGGCGTCGCTGCTCTGATGTTCGGCCTCGCATACGCCGCGGTCCGCCTCGATGCGCGGCTCAGTCGTCGAGGCCAGCCAGGCTCCTGAGGTCAGCCAGGATCTCGGGCAGTCTGCCGACCAGGGAGATATGTCCCTCGTCCTCGAAGAGGTGGGCCGTGGCACCCGGGACGTTCTGCGCCAGCCATTCGCCGTGACTGAACGGGACCATGGCATCCTCGCGGCCCTGCCAGACCGCGACCGGCACCCGGATGTCTGCGAGATCGAAGCCCCAGGTCGCCATGATCGCCAGGCCGTCCTCACGCCAGCCGATCGTGCCCTGGGTGACGGAGCCCCGGAACGACGCAGCCAACCAGTCGGCGAACTCGCCGGTGATCGCGTCGACGTCGACCGGGGTGACGAGTCCGCCGAGCTCGCCGGCGACCTCCTCGCCGCTCACGGCGGCCAGCCCGGCGATCTGGTCAGCGAGGAACGCGTCGTACTCCGGGACGCCGGTGGAGGCTGCTGCGAACTCCGCGATGTTCTCCGGGCCCATGCCGGCAGTGAAGTCGAGGTCGGGCGCGTCGGACGGCGCGACCCCGGCCAGGGTCGCGGCAGCTCGGCACCGTCGCGGCAGCAATGCTGCGCACGCGAGCGCCCGCGGGCCGCCCCCGGACCAGCCCAGCGTCACGAAGTCGTCCACGTCGAGCGAGTCCAGGATCCTGATCGAGTCGGCCAGGTCGTCAGCGACGCGCGGGTACGGCCACGACCGTGGGGTCGAGGCTCCGTAGCCGGGCCGCGAGTAGGTGATCAGCCGGAGTCCGGCGTCGCGGGCCTGCCGGTCGACGAGCGCCGACGGCACGGCCGCGCTCGGCGTACCGCTGTGGAAGAGCCAGGGGAAGCCGTCCGGGTCGCCGCCGGTGAGCACCGCGAGGTCGCGTCCGTCGCCGCTATCGAGCACGAGTTCGTCCATGCCGCGACCCTAACCGGCTCGGTCACCTCACCAGGCGGCGAGCCGGGCCTCGAGGTGCCGCCGCTCGGCGTTGTTGCCGATCAGGGTCAGGGCCGTCGTGAGCTGCTCGCGTGCTTCGTCGATCCGACCGGCCCGGTACAGCAGCTCGGCTCGTACGCCGGGCAGACGGTGGCCCGGCAGCGTGAGGTCGTCGAGCAGCGCGAGCGCCGCCAGCGGGCCGTCGGTCTCGGCGATCGCCACGGCCCGGTTGAGCCGGACCACGGGCGAGCCGGTGAGCTCCTCGAGCTCGGCGTAGTAGCCGGCGATCCGCAGCCAGGCGGTGTCCGCTGCCGTCGGGGCGATGGCGTGCTCAGAGGCGATCAGTGCCTCGAGCAGCCAACGGGTCGGGGGAGCATCGACGAGCGGGGTCAGCAGGTCGACGGCCTCGCTGATCTCGGTGCCGTTCCACAGTCGTCGATCCTGGTCCGGCAGCAGCACCAGGTCGCCATCGCGGACCCGGGCATCCCGTCGCGCGTGCTGCAGCAGCATCAGCGCCAGCAGGGCGTCGAGATCGCCGGTCGCGGCGGGCGCGGAGCCAGGGGCGATCTCGCGCAGGACCCGGACCAGTCGGATCGCCTCACCGGCGAGCTCAGGCCGGTGCACGTCCGACCCACTGCCGGGCGCGTAGCCGGCAGTGAAGGCGAGGTAGGCGATGGAGGCGGCTGAGGCGACTCGCTCATCGAGCTCGCCGCGACCTGGTACGGCGAACTGCTCGCCGGCGAGCCGGTGCCTGGTCCGCGTGAGCCGTGCCGCCATCGTCGAGGTGCTGACCAGGAACAGCCGGGCGATGTCCTCGGTCGAGACGCCGAGTACGAGCCGCAGCGTCAGGGCGGCTGCCGCACCGGGTGCCAGCGACGGATGCGCGCACAGCAGCACGAGGCGCAGGCGCTCGTCGCGGACCCGCTCGCCGGCATCGGCCATCACCCGCTGCGCCTCCTCGGTCAGCTCGGCGTCGACACCGAGCAGCGGCATCCGGCGTGCCAGGACGGCGTCCGAGCGAAGCCGGTCGACGATCCGCCGCCTGGCAGCGACGAGCAGCCAGGCGGGCGGATTCGCCGGGACGCCGTCGACCGGCCAGGTACGGTTCGCTGCCTCGAAGGCATCGGCGAGTCCGTCCTCGGCCAGGTCGAGGCGTCGGTACTGCGCGACGAGGAGGGCGAGCAGTCGCCCCCACTCGTCGCGCCAGACCTGTTCCAACAAGGGCAGGTCAGCCGTGATCGACGGTCTCGCGGACCTCGACGGCGCGGCCGCCCTCGGCGAGGATGCCGCAGACCTTGAGCAGGTCGTCGAGGTTGTCGGACTTCACCGTGTAGAAGCCGGTCAGCTGCTCGGCCGTCTCGGCGTACGGCCCGTCGGTCACCGAGACCTGGTCCAGGGATCCCTTGACGATGTGCGCGCTCGCGCTGGCCTGGAGCTGGTTGCCGCCGGTGACGGTGTGGCCGCGGGCGGCGAGCAGCTCAGCGAACTTCATGTGCTTGGTGAACATGTCAGCGCGGAACTCGGCGTCGCCGTTCTCCCACGCGCTCTCGTCACCGGGCAGAAGGATTGCGTACTCGGGCATGGTGGATCCTCTCGGTTGTTGCGGAGTCTGTCACCGCGATGACGGGCGGGACAGGGGCAGATCGACAGCCCTGCGGAAAAGATTTCGGAGCCGGCGCTCCGGCCTGACAGGCTGGCGGCATGACCGATGGCGTGCTGCTCGTGACCTGCTCGTTGTGGCCCGAGGGCGAGCCGGGCCATGAGGCCTTGGACGCGGCCCTGGCGGAGCGCGGGATCTCGTTCTCGTGGGTGGCCTGGGACGACCCGGACGTCGACTGGGCTTCCGCGCTGGTGGCGGTCCGGTCGACCTGGGACTACGACGCCCGGGTCGAGGAGTTCTGGGCGTGGGCGGGTCGAGTGCCGCGAATGCTCAACAGCGCGGCCATCTTCAGGTGGAACACCGACAAGGCGTACCTGGTCGAGCTGGCCGGGGCGGGGCTTGACGTCGTGCCGACCGCCGCGGTCGACCTCGGTGCTGATCTTCCCGCTGCCATCGAGCGCTTCGCCCCTGCCGTCGTCAAGCCGCGATTCGGTGCCGGTGGCCGTGGCGTCGTCGTGCTCGAGGATGCTGACGGCCCGGTGCCGGGCACCGGGCCGTGGGTGGTCCAGCCGCTGGTCGAATCGGTCCGGACCGAGGGCGAGTACTCCGTCTATGTGCTCGGCGGGCAGCCGCGCTCGGCGGTGCGCAAGCTGCCGGCCGGCGAGGAGATCCGGGTCCATGAGCAGTACGGCGGGACGACCGTCGCTGTGGTCCCGACGCAGGAGGCGACGAGCCTGGCGCGACGCACCGTCGAGGTGGCCGAGCAGATCCTCGGGGTTCGACTGGACTATGCCCGGGTCGACCTGCTCCGCCTCGCGGACGGGAGGCTGGCCGTCAGCGAGCTCGAGGTCACCGAGCCCGGCCTCTACCTCGATGTGCTGCCTGAGAACGGCGCTGCCTTCGCGGACGTGGTCGCTGCTGCTCTGCGCCGTTGATCACTGTTTGCACTCTCAGGGTGCGAGTGCTAACAATTGATATTGGCACTCTCCCTGCGAGAGTGCGAAAAAGCACCACTCAGGGCCGAGTAAGTCGAGGTCCGAAGGCGCCGGCGGGAAGGGTCTGCCGGGTCAGCCCGGATCGTCCGTCGCGGGCGACGAATCGGCCGTCCAACTCATCTGCGTGAGGAATCGCAAGAGTTATGCCGAAGCTGATTGCTTTCAATGAGGAGGCCCGGCGCGGTCTCGAGCGTGGCATGAACACGCTCGCCGACGCCGTCAAGGTCACCCTCGGTCCCAAGGGCCGCAACGTCGTACTCGAGAAGAAGTGGGGAGC
>DASRRQ010000146.1:0-1736 GCA_035695505.1 Marmoricola sp.
CGAGGTTGCCCGATGACGAACGACCGTGACACCGGCCTTGAGGTCATGCGCGAGCTGATGCCCGGCGTCCTTCCGGACGGTGATGTCGACTTCAGGGACGGTGGCATCGGCGACGAGCTGGCCGAGCTCTCCCTAACGAACCTCTTCGGGTCCCTGTGGACCCGTCCCGGCCTGGATCGCCGGTCCCGCAGCCTGCTCACGATCGGCATGCTGATCGCCCAGGGCGCCGGCGAGGAGCTCCAGGCCCACTTCGCGATCGGGCGGGTGAACGGGCTCACCGACACCGAGCTCTCCGAGGTGATCTACCACGCCACCGGCTACGCCGGATATCCCGCGGCGTCCGCTGCCCGTCGGGCAGCGCGCGCAGCCCTCGACTGACCAGCGTCAGGCGGAACCTCGCTGGGCACGGCCGTCGCCGACGACGTGGCTCAACGTGTCAACGCGGCGGCATCGCCGGGTCGCGGGGCAACTTGAGCACCTGCTCGGCGATCGTGTTGCGCTGGATCTCCGAGGTCCCTGCACCGATCGTCGAGGCGCGGCTTCCGAGGAAGCCGCCCAGCCAACGTCCGCGCTGGACGGCGTGCTCGCTGTCACGGGTGACGATCCCGTCCGCGCCGAGCATCTCGATCGCGAATTCGTGCAGCTCCTGCTCGAACGTCGTGATCAGGAGACGGGAGACCGACGAGGCCGGTCCGGGCTCGCCCCGGGTGAGGATGTCGGAGATCGTCCGGGTGGCGTTGTAGCGCATGAGCCGGACGCGGATCTCGAAGTCGGCGAGTCGGTCCCTCACCAGCGGGTCCACTGTCAGGCCACGCTCGCCGGCGAGCTCGATCAGCTCGTTGAGGATCCGGCGGTAGCTCGCCGCCTGGTTCATCGCGCCGGCGGCGCGCTCGTGGCCCAGCGAGGTGCGTACGAGCGGCCAGCCCTCGTTCTCCGCGCCGATCCGGTTCTGGACCGGGACGCGCACGTCGTCGAAGAACACCTCGGCGAAGTGCGCCGCACCGGTCAAGTCGCGCAGCGGCCGGATCGTCACACCGGGGCTGTCGGCGTCGATGATCAGGTAGGTGATGCCCTTCTGTCGGGACTCCTGGGTCCCGGTGCGCACCAGTGTGAAGAACACGTCAGCATCCGTGGCGTGGGTCGTCCACACCTTCTGGCCGTTGACGACGTACTCGTCGCCATCGAGCCGGGCGGTGGTGCGGAGCGCCGGCAGGTCAGAGCCGGCTTCGGGCTCGGAGTAGCCCTGGCACCAGATCGCGTCCTGGCGCAGCATCGGGCCGAGCCAACGCCGCTTCTGCTCGTCGGTGCCGTAGCGGATGATCGTCGGCGCGACGATGCCGAGTCCGGTGCCCATCGGGGAGGGCACCCGGGCGCGCGCCAGCTCCTCGGCGTAGATCACCTGACGGGCGAACGAAAGCCCCATCCCGCCGTACTCCTGCGGCCAGGACGGACCAGTCATCCCGGCGTCGTACATGGTGGCGTGCCACGCCTTCACCCAGGCCTTGCGCTCGGCCGCGTCACGCGGGCGCTTGCCCGGGTGGTGGTCGGCGAACCAGGTCCGGGTCCTGGTCCGGAACTCGGCGTCGGTCTCGGTGGCCTCGAGGGCCGCTGCGGTCTGGGTCATCTCACATCCCCACCAGGTCGGCGATCCGCGCACGGTGTGCGGCGGGAGCGCCGAGGAGTACGTCGGACGCGGTGGCGCGGCGCAGGTGGAGGTGCGCGTCGCACTCCCAGGT
>DASRRQ010000147.1:0-12349 GCA_035695505.1 Marmoricola sp.
ATCTTCGACGACTGAGGGTGAACGCGATGACGCGAAGCCGATCCGGGGCGCGGCCGCCTAAGCCGACGCTGTTCGACTACATGCGGGCAAGCCTGTCCATCGGCGCCGACCTCGGCGTCCCGTGTGTCGACGGCCTGCCCCACGACCTGGTCGAGCAGCAGGGCGAGCCGTACATGCACCGCCACTTCCTGCTGGGCGAGGACAGCATGACCGGCGGCTCGTCGGCCCGCTACCACCAGATCGTGCAGTCGGACCGCGCGGACATGCACGATCACCCGTGGGACTTCATGTCGGTGATCCTCAGTGGGTCGTACGTCGAGACCACGCCCGACGGCGAGCAGGAGCACGGGCCGGGCTCGGTCCTGATCCGAACCGCGGAGCAGCTGCACCGGCTGACGCTGCCGAACCGGCAGCCGGTCTGGACGCTGGTGGTCCTCGGTCCGCCGCGACGTCGATGGGGCTACGCCACCGAGCGAGGCTGGGTCGACTGGCGTACCTACCTCGACGCACCGCCGAGCGTGAGTGGAGCGCTCGCCATCTTCGAGGACTGAGCAAGGCCGGCCGAAAAAATCTGGCATGGCCGGCAGCCAGCGGCCACATATGTGGCCGCTGGTCTCTCTCCGCTGATCGACCACGTCCTCGGTCCCGAGACGCCGAGGAGGTCGTCGTGGCTGCTTTCGAGGTCGAGTGCGCCGGATGCGGCGTCTCGTTCACGGCCAAGTCACCGCGGGCGAAGTGGCATGACCCGGCGTGTAAGAAACGTGCCCAGCGAAAGCCGGAGTCGGTCGTCGACGAGGCGGGCGATGGCGGCGAGCAGGAGCCGACGGCCAACTCCACCTACGGGCGCGACGTCCTTGATGCGGTTCGCCGCGACCTGGACAAGGCGGGCCGGCTCGACACTGTCGACGGCCGGGTCGCGATGTACCTGGCGCGGCAGTCGATCAACCCCGACTGCAAGAACCCGGCGGCCATGTTCAAGCAGATGCGCGAGGCCCTGGCCACCGCGCTCGAGGGCAGTGAGCCGGCTGCGCCGGCAGTGCCGGTGCCCGAGGACGAGGTCGAGAAGGCGAGGAAGGCTCGTGAGCAGAAGGCCAGCGAAGCGAGTATTCGTTGAGCCCGACTACTGGACCTGCCCTCATGGCATCAGGGTCCGGCCCGAGCCTGGTCTGACCTATGGCCCGGAGGTCGCCGACTTCAACGACAAGATCGGCTTCACCCCCGATCCGCAGCAGGAGCTCGGACTCGACCTGATCTTCGCGATCCACCCGGATGGCTCGCCGCGTACGTTCAGCTTCTGCGTGATCTGCGCCCGGCAGAACCTGAAGTCGGGTCTGTTCCTGCAGGCGGTGATCGGCTGGCTGTTCGTGCTCGACGACGTCGCTGAGGTCGTATGGTCCGCGCACCTGCTCGCGACCTCCCTCGGAGCCCAGGCTGAACTTGAGCGGATCCTGACCGGGTCGCCACTGGTGTCGAGGTACCTGATGCCCGGGCCGACCTTCGGCAAGTACACCGCGAACGGCCAGGAGCGCTTCGAGCTCAACACCGGTCAGAAGGTCTGGTTCCAGACCCGGACCATCAACGGCGGCCGCGGCCTGGGCAAGCCGAAGGTGATCCTCGACGAGGCTTTCAAGCTGAAGGCCCGCATCGTCGGCGCGCTGCTGCCCATCCTCTTGGCCCAGCACTTCCCCCAGCTGCTCTATGGCTCCAGTGCACCGCCGCTTGACGATGACGCGGCGCAGCTGCGCGACGTCATGGACCGCGGCCGCAACCACAAGTCCCGCGAGCTTTCCTATCTCGAGTGGCTCGCGACCCGGGAGCCATGTCGTACGCGACCGGGTCCGCGCGGCGAGATCAACCCGGACTGCTTGCACCCGAAGGACGCGGTCGCCCAGGGCCTGGACTGCGCACTTGATCGCGAGCATCTGATCCGCCAGGCCAACCCGACGCTGACGACGGGGCGGATCACGCTGGGCACGATCCGCAACCTGCGCCAGGAGCTGCCGCCGCCGGAGTACATGCGCGAGTGCATGGGCTGGTCGGAGACCGAGGACGACCAGCAGCCGCCGGCGATGGACATCACCCGTTGGAACGCGGCGCGAAACGACAAGGCCCCACAGCAGACGCGGGCGGTCGTGGTCGTCGACGTCGAGCCGGACAAGTCGGCCGCGACGATCGGCCTGGTTGGCAACGGCCCAGGTGGCCGGCCGCTGGTCACATACACGACGCGGCCCGGTACGTCGTGGGTCGCGAAGTCGCTGAAGAAGATCCAGGAGTCGTGCGAGCTGCTCGAGGTGTCCCTGCACCCGTCGGGCCAGGCGGCGATCCTGCGGCCCGCGATCAAGAAAGCCGGCTTCGAGATCTACAAACTGGTGAGCACCGACCTGGCCAGCGGCTGCTCGGGCTTCATCACCGCGGTCCAGGACGGTCAGGTGACGCACGTCGGGCAGACCGAGCTCGGTGCAGCGGTGGGGCTGGCTCGGACCAGGACCGTCGGTGAGGCGATCTTCTGGGACCGCGCCAATGCCCCGGTCCCGCTCGGCTCCCTGGTCACGACCTCGGTCGCGCTGCAGCGCTGGCTCGAGCAGGCCGCGAAGCCGAAGACCCCACCGCCGACCCCACTCAAAGTCAGCGACAAAGCCGTACCCCGACGCGCAGGAAACCTCGCGACCGTCGGCTTCTGAACCGCGCTCGAGGAGGTGACCGATGGCAACAACCAAGACACCGGCGCCACCTGTGCACGAGCAGGGCTACGCCGATGAGTACGCCGGCTCGAGCCAGGCCTGGTGGGTCTCGACCCAGCGCGAGAAGACCCCCGAGCTGCGGTGGCCGCAATGCCTCGACGTCTTCGACGACATGGACAGCCAGGACGCCCAGGTGTCATCGGTCCTGCGCGCGGTGATCATGCCGATCCTGCGTACCCGCTGGGCGATCGACGGCACTGGATGCCGGCCCCAGGTGACCGCGCATGTCGCCCGCGACTTCGGCCTGCCTGTCGTCGGCGAGGAGGCCAGCCCGATCCTGCGGCGGCGCGGCCGGTTCAGCTGGCCCGAGCACCTGGCCGTGGCACTGGAGGACAAGCTCAAGTTCGGGCATGCCGTATTCGAGCAGGCCTACGCCTTCGACGAGATCGAGGAGCTCTTCCACCTCGCCAAGCTCGGCTACCGGCCGCCGCGGACCATCCAGAAGTTCGAGGTCGCGCGTGACGGCGGCCTGGTCGCCGTGGTTCAGAAGGGCCTGCCGGGCGAGGCACCCATCGAGCTCCTGGTCGAGTGGCTGGTCGTCTACGTGCGCGGCAAGAAGGGCGGCAACTGGATCGGCCGGTCCCTGCTCCGCCCGGCCTACAAGAACTGGCTTCTGAAGGACCGCCTGCTACGGGTCCAGACGCAGTCGGTCGAGCGCAACGGCATGGGCGTCCCGCTGTACAAGGGCGCACCTGGCGAGAAGAACCTCGAGGCCGGCCGCGACATCGCGACCAGCATTCGGTCCGGCGACAACGCTGGTGCCGCCATCCCCAACGAGGCCGACATCGAGCTGCTCGGCGTCACCGGAACGCTGCCGAACGCAGACATCCCGATCCGCTACCACGACGAGCAGATCGCCCGCACCGTCCTGGCTCACTTCCTGAACCTCGGTACCCAGACAGGGTCCTGGGCGCTCGGCTCGACCTTCGCCGACTTCTTCACCCTCGGCCTGCAGTCCGAAGCGGCCGAGATCTGCGAGACCGCAAACCAGCACATCGTCGAGGACCTGGTCGACGTGAACTGGGGGCCAGACGAGCCCGCCCCACGCCTGGTCTTCGACGAGATCGGCTCTAACCGGGAGGCGATCGTCCAGGCGATATCGGTCCTGGTGACCGCCAACGTGCTGCATCCCGACGAGGAGCTCGAGCAGTTCGTGCGTACCTCCCTCGGCCTGCCGCCCCGCGAGACCGACCCGACAGCACCGACTCCGCAGGAGGCACCGTGAAGGCCGTACCCGCTCTCGCACTGGGCGACGTGAAGTCCGCGATCGAGCGGCTGGACGGATCCAAGTCCCGGGTCGCACTGGCAGCCGCGGTCACAACGACCCAGCCGGCCACTCCCGACAACGGCGGGTCCAGCGGAGAGCTCTGGCTCTACGGCCTGGTCGGTGGATGGTGGTCAGGCTTCAATGCCTCCGGTGTCGCTGATGCGCTGCGCGGCCTGGACGTCGACAACCTCACCGTTCGGATCCACTCTCCTGGCGGCAGTGCCAGCGACGGTGTCGCGATCGGCAACCTGCTGCGCAACCACCGCGCCAACGTCACGGTGGTGGTCGATGGAATCGCGGCATCCGCAGCATCGGTTATCGCGGTGGCCGGCGACGACGTCGTGATGTGCCCAGGTTCGCAGATGATGCTGCACGACGCCTCGACCGGCATGTGGGGCAACGCTGCGGAACTGCGCCGCGCAGCCGACTGGATCGACGGCCAGAGCGACAACTACGCCGGCGTCTACGCCTACAAGGCCGGCGGCACAGCCGCCGAGTGGCGCACGGTGATGATGGCCAACGACGGCGACGGCACCTACTACACCGCCGACGCCGCAGTGACCGCCGGGCTCGCCTCCGAGGTCGGCACCCGGGTCGCCGTCGGCAGCCCTCCGGTACTGGACGACGAGATCGACGACATCTTCGACGACGAGGAGATGCTCGCCCGCATCGCGCACGACGTCGAGCTCATGGCCAACACCGTCTCCGCTTCGGCGCAGACCGCATGGAACGGCCTCGAGCCGACCCCCAAGCCCCCGAGCGCGTCCGCGGTCGGGTCCATCACCAAAGGAAAGCGAGGATCTGCCGTGGCATACAGCGACGACACGATCGCCAGCCTGCGGGACAAGCTCGGCGTTGCCGAGGACGCGGACGACGCCACTCTGCTGGCTGCCGTCGACGACGTCCTCGACAAGGCCACCGAGCCGCCCGCCAAGCCCACCGTCAGCGCCACCGCGGCGGTGCCGGAGGGCATGACCCTCATCGAGTCCGACGTCCTGGAGAACCTGCGCGAGCAGGGCAAGCAGGGCGTCGAGGCACGGACCCAGCAGCTCGAGGAGAAGCGCGACACCGCGATTCTCCAGGCCATCAAGGACGGCAAGATCACGCCGGCCCGCAAGGACCACTGGGCCACCAGCTGGAACGCCGACGCCGAGGGCACCGAGCAGCTGCTCGCGGGCCTGCCCGCCGGCATCATCCCGGTCGCGGAGCGGGGCCACGACAAGCAGCCCATCAACGCCAACAGCGCGTACGACGAGCTGTTCGGGCACGAGAAGAAGAAGGAGTCCTGAGATGGCTGACTACACCATCGTCGACCCGCAGGGGCCGATCAGCACGACCGCCTCCGCGGCCGTGACGGGCGGCCAGCTCGTCGAGGTCTCGGGCGACAACACTGTCGGCCCGGCTGGCGCAGGCTCGATCAAGGTCGTCGGGCAGGCACTGCACGACGCGGCCATCACCGCGCCGGTCACGGTCTACGCACGTGGGCCGATCCGCGAGGCCACCGTCTCCGGCGCCGGCGTCGTCGCCGGGGTCCGGCTCAAGGCCGCGGCCGCGGGCAAGGTCGCGCTCTTCGTCGACGGCACCGACGCCATCACGCAGGACATCGGCATCGCCCTCGCGGCCGCGGCCGACGCCACCATCGTCCGCTACATCGGTCTCTGAGAGGAACCACAATGCCCACCTACCCCGCACCGCCGCCGACACTCACCGGCGACGTCGAGACCATCAGCCGGTTCCTGAACTCGCCGACCGACGTGCAGCGCCGCGTCCGCGACATCAGCCTGAACCGGTACCTGACGGACTTCATCTTCCCGGGCCGCATCGAGGCCTCGGGCGGAGCGATCCTCTACGAGATCGCCGAGGGCCAGTTCCTCGCCAAGGACCCGGAGGCAGTCAACCCCGGCGCCCAGTACACCCGGACCACCGAGGTCCGAGGTACGGCAGCGATCGCCGCCGTCAAGAAGTGGGGCGAGGACGTCCCCCTAACCGACGAGCAGATCAAGCGGATGAAGGGCCTGGCCCTAAATCGCACGCTGACCAAGCTGGCGAACACGATGATCAAGAAGGTCGACTCGGTCGCGATGGCTGCAGCTGGCGCCGCGATCACGCAGACCCAGACCACCGCCGCGGCCTGGGATACCGACGACGCCGACCCGTTCCTCGACGTCATGCTCGCCGATGCGACGGTCGTCGGCCTGGACCAGGGATACGAGCCTGACGTCCTGGTCCTGACCGACGTGCTCTACGCGCGCATGGTGGCCAACCAGAAGGTGATCAACGGCCTGGCCCGAGAGGCAGCCAACACGGTCACCTCCGACGGCCAGGTCCTGATGATCGCGGGCAAGACGATCGCCCGGACCAACCACCTGCCGAACGGCATCGACCGGCTCCTGATCGACCGGGAGCAGTTCGGTGCCCTGGGCTACGAGGACCTCGAGTCCCCGGAGTACGAGGGCGACCCGGCCAACGGCGTCGAGACCTGGGTCCGGCGCGACCCGGACGCCAATGACACCTGGCTTCTTCGCGGCCGGCGTCCGGTGGTCCCGGTCGTGCTCGAGCCCAACGCCGGCATCAGCATCGAGGACAGCTGATGGCCGCCGGCAAGCACATGGTGATCTGGCCGAAGGCCCGCGTCACCGTAGACGGCAAGAGCGTCATCCTGTCCGCTGGGGACCTGCTCCCCGACGGTGTCAGCGACGCGGATGCGGCCAACCTCGTCTCGTTCGGCGCCATCGCCGGCGTGCTCGGCAGCGACGAGGCCGAGAAGCCGGAGAAGGCCGAGAAGGCTGACAAGCCCAAGAAGGCGGACAAGGCTGAGAAGACCGACAAGGTCGACACGGTGGCCGCCAAGCCGGCATCGGTCAAGGACATCCTGGCCGAGGTCGGCGACGACAAGGCGAAGGCCCAGGCTGCCCTCGACCTCGAGAACGAGGCCGAGAAGCCCCGCGTCTCGCTGGTCCAGGGTCTGCAGGCCGTCCTGTCCGCAGAGGCCTGACGACCATGCCCCAGACCACCCTCTTCGACGAGACCGACCTCATCAAGTGGCTGCACCGACCGGTGACGCCCGACGAGGCCGGCATCGCCGAGGAGGTGGTCTGGGGCTGGCTCCGGCCTCTGATCAAACTCGCCGACCGTCCAGAGGAGCCCAGCCCCGAGCTGCGCTCCTGGGCGATCGAGCTGGGCGGCATCGCCCACGTCAACCCCGAGTGCCTCGCGCGCTACGAGCTCGAGAACGAGCTCTCGTTCTACTCCGCCGAGCGGCGCAACGAGATCCTCGACATGGCAGCTACCGGCGGGACAATCGCTCCAGGAGCACCTGCAGTTCCACTCGGATCATTCCCTCCCGCTCAGCGGTACCCGGATCCGGCACGACCCGGGCGCCTTGGCCCAGACGTCGTGATCTGGTGAGGACGCAGCGCCGGGCCCGCGTCGTCGTGCAACTGGTGCGGACCAACGTGGTCGAGGACCAGTTCGGCAACTCCGCCGAGACGCCGCGCAACGAGACCGTGCACAAGTGCCAGTTCTACCCATCTCCCCCAGCTGAGCGGTCCGGCGACGACAGCGCCCGGATCCTGCAGACCGGGTTCTGGGACCTGCCCGGAGACCACCCACTGCTCGCCGACGACCTGATCAAGGCCGGCGGCGTCACCTGGCAGGTCGTAGGCGGCAGCACACTGTGGCTCGACCGCACCAAGGTCCCCGTCCAGCAGGCCAGGGCGCGCTGATGGTCCGCGTCGTGCTCAACCCGGCCGGCCTGTCCCAGATGCTGCAGACCGAGGGCGTACGCGACGCCATCGAGGCGGTGGGCGAGCAGGTGGCCGACAACGTCCGGGCCCAGGGCATCACCGTCGGTGACGAGAACGGCGGACCCGACCAGATCGCGCTGCCCGTCGAGGTGCACGGCCCAGAGCTCTCCCGCTCGCGCCCCATCCCCGGCGTCCAGGGCTACGGCCAGGCGCAGCAGGTCGTCGTGAGCCTCGCTCACGCCGCCGGCGAGGCAGTCCAGGCGAAGCACGGAGCCCTGACCAAGGCCGCGGCCCAGGCCGGCCTGCGGCTGAGCGGTGGCGAGCAGTCGTGACTGGCCCGGTCGTCTACGGCGACGACGAGCGCACGCTCATCACCGCCCTGGTCGCCGCGTTCGACGGTCGCGACGAGGCCTACATCCCGGCTGCCGAGTCGATCCGCATCGGCTTCCCCAACAGCCCACTGGTCAGTGAGACCGCGATCCAGGTCGACCACGAGACCACCGACACTGTCTCGCACGCGATGCGCGAGTGGCCGCAGACCCGGATCACCTGCTGGGCGGCCGCCGGCCAGCGCGACGACGTCAAGGACCTCGCGAGCCTGACCCAGGGCCTGCTCGAGCAGATGCCCGACGTTCGAGTCCTGATCGGCCGCTCCTCGGTGGCCACCGACCCCGACACCAAGAACCTCGCCGTCTGGATCCTCATCAAGACCAGCCTGCGCGGTACCCAACTCGCGTCATGAGAGGAACCACCGTGGCCAAGAGCACCCGCTCCGTCGAGCTCGCGTACCCCTACGACCACACGGTCGCCGATCCCGAGACCAACACCAGCGAGACCACCAGCTATGCCGTCGACGAGACCGCCGAGCTCCCCGTCTCGGTGGCCAACGAGCTGCTCGCCACCGGCCTCGCGCGCCTGCCCGGCACGGTCCCCGACGCCGAGCCGGCAGCGAAGGCCAAGCCCAAGCCGCGGAAGCGTGCCAGCCGGCCGCGTGCCAAGGCCGCAGCCCCCAAGAACCCTCCGCCTGCGACGGACAACGACAACCCGGGCAAGCCCGGCGAGGAGAGCTGAGCCATGACCAAGGACCGCACCAACATCCGGATCTACGGCGACGACGCTTCCAGTGTCGCCGTCGCGCCCTTCGGGACCACCGGGCCGACCGAGGCCAACATCGAGGCCAACGTGATGCCGGCCGGCTTCCTCGACGTCGGGTGGCTGACCGACGACGGCGTCGACACCGACCGCGATGAGACCGTCAACGACTTCGCCGGCTGGCAGGGCGGCGCGATCGTCCGCTCCAAGCGGACCTCGGTCAAGGACTCGTTCCACATCATCTCCGAGGAGGAGAACGACGTCACGCTGGGCTTGCACTTCGCGGGCATCACGCCGACGGATGTGACCAGCGAGGACAACACCACCACCGTGGTGACCAAGTGGCACATCACCGACCAGGCCCGCTCGGACCCGCGGGGATGGCTGGTGACCGGCGTCGACGGCGACTACCGCAAGGTCTACGTCGTCCCCAACGGCGAGGTGACCGCCCGGGCCACGATCTCGCACAAGAACACCGGGATCACCCTGTACGACCACACGGTCACCATCTACGGCGACTACGACATCTACACGATCGTCCCCGCGCCGTAACCCCCGATCCCCGGCGGCCCTGGATCCGCAGGCATCCGGGGCCGTCGGCCTGCCTGCCGCCTGCAAGGAGAGTGATCATGGCCACCACCCAGAAGACGGTGACGTCCAGCAAGGCGGCCGCGGCGAAGGCCGAGGCCAAGGACGCGCCGATCGAGTTCGACCACGAGGGCGTGCACTACGCCCTCACCCGCGACGACGCGAACAACCTCGAGTTCTTCGAGCTCGTCGAGGACGACAACATGCTGCGCGCGGTCCGACTCCTGCTCGGCCCCGAGCAGTGGACGGCGTTCAAGGAGTCGCTGCGCGGCGAGGACGGCCGGGTGCCGCTGACGGTGTTCGACCCGTTCGTGAGCAAGGTCCTGGAGGCGATCGGGGGAAACTTCGTCGCCTCGCCTTCCTCCTGAGGGAGCACGGCGAGGCGCTCGAGGCGGACCTGCAGCGCTACTACGGGGTAGACCTTCGCGACCTGTGGACCGGCGCACGCACCCCGCGCAGGATCGGCGTCCTGGTCGACCACCTGCCGGCCGGCGCGGCGACCCAGGTCTCGATCGGAGACGACGACATGTGGACCACCGAGGCCCACATGCTGGCAGCCGTCCTGGACGCGCTGCACGGCGGCAACTGGCAGCGAGGCGGCGGCCAGGGCAAGCGCCCGAAGCCGATCGCGCGGCCCTCTGACGAGCTGCACAAGGGCAACGAGATCGAGCGGCACATCCAGCGGGCGATCAAGCGCCGGCGCGAGCGAGAGGAGTCCTGATGTCGGTCAATGTCGGCGCGGCGTACATGACGATCCTCCCGGATCTCAAGGACTTCGGCCCGCAGGTCCGCGCCCAGGTCGCCGGGCAGCTGGGGCCCAGCAGCGCCGCATCCCGCGAGGTCGGCGAGCATGGCGCTGCCGCCGGCCGGAAGTACGGCGAGGGCTTCAGCAAGTCCCTGAAGGGGATCGCCGAGGGCCTCGGCGCGCTGTTCGTGTTCGAGAAGGGAAAGGACTTCCTCAAAGAGTCGATCGCCGACGCCACCGAGGCGACCCAGGTCAACCGGCTCACAGCCGCCGCGATCAGGTCGACCGGCGGTGCGGCGCATATCTCGGCCGAGCAGGTCGGCGAGCTCGCCGAGAGGCTGCAGGAGAAGGCCGGCGTCGACGCCGAGGTCGTGAAGTCCAGCGAGAACCTGCTGCTGACGTTCCGCAACGTGCGCAATGAGGCGGGCGCCGGCAACAAGATCTTCGACCAGGGCGAGAAGGCCTCGATCAACCTGGCCGCCGGTCTGGCTGCCGTCAACCACACAGCGCTGAACGTCCGGGCTTCGACGACGCTGGTGGGCAAGGCGCTGAACGACCCCGTTAAGGGCTTAACGGCGCTCAGGCGAGTAGGCGTCGACTACACCGCCAACCAGATCGCCCAGGTCAAGAACCTGGTGGCCACCAACCATGAGATGGCCGCGCAGAAGATCATCCTGCGCGAACTCAACCGCGAGTTCGGCGGCGCCGCGGCATCCCAGGCGACCCCGGCCGAGCGAGCGCGCCTGGCGTGGAAGAGCCTGCGGATCGAGGTCGGCACCGACCTGCTCCCGATCATCGCCAAGGTCGACACCTACGTCGCCGACCAGCTGGTGCCGAACGTAGCCAAGTTCGTGCACGGCATGGAGGACGGGACCGGTGCCGGCGGCCGGTTCGCCGCGCAGCTGAACATCATCTACAACGACGCCAAGGGTGTCGCCAAGGCGTTCGACAGCCTCCCCGGTCCAGTCAAGAAGTACGGCCTCGAGCTCCTGGCGGCCTACTACATCACCAGCAAACTCAGCACGGGGTTCGCGTCGGCCGAGGCCCGCTCGATCGCCCTGCGCGGTGCCGTGACGAACCTCGCCGGCGCCGGCGGATTGCTGCTCCTGACGCAGGGGCTCAAGCAGACCAACACCCAGCTCGGCGCCCTGGAGACCGTGGGCGGTGGCGCCTTGAGCGGTGCAGAGCTCGGCTCGTTCGCAGGCCCCGAGGGGACGGCGGTCGGTGCTGCTATCGGCGGCCTGGCCGGGGGCCTTCTCGAGCTGGCGAAGTCCACCGACGAAAGCACCACCGAGGCCAAGGTCGCGATCGGCCCCTGGAAGGACTACGAGTCCACCCTCAAGGGCGTTCGCGAGACCACCACCAAGGCGACGAACGCGCTGATCTACCAGAGGCTCCAATCCTCTGGCCTGCTCGGCACCCTCGGCGGACTCGATGTCAGCGCGCGCACCGCGGTCGGCGCGATCCGGGGCAACACCGCCGACCGGATCAAGCTGGGCAGGGCGCTGGCGAACCAGACGTCGCTGACCGAGAACCAGAAGAAGGCGTGGGAGGACGAGACGGGTGCTATCCGCGCTGCTCGCATCGACGCGCTCAAGCAGGCGATCGCGACGGAGACGAATACGAAGAAGCTGCAGGCCGAGCGCACGGAGCTGAAGCAGCTCACGCGGGGCAAGTGGGGCGTCAGCGTCAGCCTCCCCGGCATGCCGGAGTACATCGCCCAGAGCAAGACGCTCCTGAACCTGCTCAAGAACATCACCGGCTTGTCGAACAACCTGCCTAGCGTGCACGCCCCGGGAGACCTCGGCTCACTGGTCCACCTTCCTAGTGGCTCGCCGACCAAGCCGAAGGGCGGCTCGCCCAGGCTCGCCGTCCCCGCCCCGAAGCCCTCGGCCCACACCAGCAGCCTGAGCGGCCGCGCGACGCTGAGCGTAAGGGACATGGATTTCGACTCCTACATCGACGCCCGGATCGACGACCGGATGAGCCAGGCAGGTGTCGCGTGACCGACCTGACGATCACCGCGTCGCTCTACAGCGTCCAGTCCGCCAAGCCCAGCCTGAACTACGGGCAGGTCGCGGTCGCGCCCCTGCACTCGGGGACGCAGCAGGGCGTGATGCGCTTCGCGCTGACCGGGATCCCGGCGGGTGCGACGATCCTGTCGGCGACG
>DASRRQ010000148.1:0-14772 GCA_035695505.1 Marmoricola sp.
GTCCACACGGCGGTGGACCACCTGGTGGCCGTGCTGGACGCCGAGGAACACCTGGATCCGGCGTACGCCGCGCGCAACCAGGTCACCTGATCCTTCCCTACGCCGAGGCGGATTCGAGGACAGCCTGGGCAGCGTTGTACCCGGGGATGAAGGTGATCCCCGGCCCTCCGTAGCAGCCTGCGCTCCCCAGGTAGAGCCCCTCGATCCCGTGCGGCTGGTCGAGGTACCCCTTCGGCCCGGGCCGGTACGGACCGAGCAGGTCGGGGTGGATCAGGCCGTGGCAGTAGTCGCCGCCGGGGGCGCCGAACATCGTGCCCATGTGCTTGGGCGTGAAGGTGGTGTGCTTGAGGATCAGGCTCTCGAAGTTCGGGGCGAACCGGCTGATCTTGTCGATCACCGCCTGACCCATCTCGGCCTTCAGTCGCGCGTACTCCGCAGGGTCCTCCTCGACCGGGAACCACAGCGCGAACGCCGAGGCTGCTGCCTTGCCCGGCGGGCAGAGGTCCGGGTCGGACGCGGACGGGATCTGGAAGGCGACGGCCGGGTCGGCCGGCACGATCCCGCGCCGCGAGTCCTCGAACTGGATCTGCAGGTCCTCCGGCGTCGCGAAGAGCCCGATCGCGCTCTGCATCTTCGGGTCGTTGAGGAACTCGTACGGCGCGACGAACTCGGGCACGCCGTCGAGTGCGAAGTGCATCTGGACATAGCTGCCGCGGTGGTCGATCCGGGACAGCCGGGTGCTCAGGTCGTCGCTGATCGCTCCGGGCGTCACGAGCGTGTTCAGGGTCAGGTCCGGCGCGACCGCGGAGACCACCTTGGCCGCCTCGAGCCGCTCCCCGTCGGCGAGCACGACGCCGGTCACCCGCCCGTCGACAACGACGACCTCGGCAACCGCGGCGTCGAGGCGGAGCTCACCGCCGGCCTCGGCGTACTGGGTCGCGAGGTGCTCGGTCAGGACGCCGATCCCGCCCTGGAGCTTCTTGGTCAGCACCGTGTTCTCATCGGGCACCGCCATCCCGAAGGCGAGGCCGGCCGCGCTGCCCGGGCTGGCGGGACCGCGGTACGTCGAGTTCACCGCGAGGAATGCCAGCATCCCGCGGAGCGCGGCGTGCTTGTGCTTGTCCGGGAGATAGCGGTCCAGGACGTCGGTCGCGGATCCGAACAGCATCTCGGTGATGCTGGCGCGCTCGGCGTCGGTCGCCGCGCAGGCGTACATCTCATCGAGGGTCTTGGGCAGCGTGCCGGACTCGAAGCGGCCCAGCGCCCGGGTCGGCGCGGCGCTCCAGCCAGTCATCTCGGCCATGCCCATCAGTACGTCGACGCCGTGGACCTCCATCATGTGATTCGCCGCGGCCTCGAGGTCGGTGTAGTAGATAAGCGGCTCGACGCCCTCGCCGATCAGCGACACCGACATCACCTCGAGGTCGACCTGCGGCAGCGTGTCGAGGCCGAGCTCCTTGCTGACCACGGCCGAGGTCGGCAGCTGGACCGACCCGGCGATCTCGAACCGGTAGCCGTCGAAGAGCTCCACGGTCGAGGCCATCCCGCCGGCGTACCGTTTGGACTCCAGCAGCACCGTGCGCAGGCCGGCCCGTTGCAGCAGCAGGGCGGCGGTCAGGCCGTTGTGCCCCGCCCCGATGATGACGACGTCATAGTCAGCCATGCCAGTCCGTTCGTCGAGCGTGTCAAGACGTGGCGAGACTCGCACGGACCCGACGTTTCGTCAATAGTGACGAAACATGCCGCGGTCATCCAGGCCGCGTTCCACGGCGTCGAGCGCGGCATGGCTGAGCTCGGCCAGATCCGCCAAGGTACGGCGGTCGCGGAGCATCCAGACCTCCATTGCCGCGAACACCGCCGCGGCCACACACCGCGCTGTCACCACGATGTCGAGGTCCTCGCCGGCCGTCGTGCCGCGGCGGCGCAGGTGCTCGGCGATCGCACCAGCGACGTCGGCCTCGACGCGGCGCAAGTGCTCCACGATCCGCTCGGGGTCGAGCTCGTGCGCCCGCAGTCGAGCCAGCTCGCTGACCGCGTTCACGTCGTACGGGAAGGCGAAGATCGAGGCGCGGACCGCCTCGATCACCGGCTCGTCATCGGGCCGCGCCGCCAACGCGCCGGAGAACCACTGCAGGCCGGAGTCATAGTCGGCGAAGAGCAGGTCCTGCTTGCTGGCGAAGTGCCGGTAGAAGGTCCGCAGCGAGACCCCGGCGTCCTCGGCGATCTCCTCAGCCGTCGTCGCCTCGACACCTTGGGACAGGAAGCGCTGCATCGCGGCCCGGCGCAGGGCGGCGCGGGTGCGCTCGCTGCGGACAGTCTGCGGGGGGCCGGGCATGGGCCGACGCTACTGAGTTTTGTCACTGAATGACAACTTTGACAAAACTTCGACGCCGTCGGACTCTGGGGCCATGTTCTCGCTCATCGTGCACGGCCTGCTCGGCATCGCGACCATCGTGCTGATCGTCCGGACCAACCCCGCCGTCTTCCGCCGCGTCGCCGGCGGACCGACCCTGTCCACGCTCGAGACTGCCCTGTACGTCGTCGGGATCGCCTCGATCATCGCCGGGTGGTCGTTCAACGTGACCTTCGTCGTGCAGAACACGCACGGCTTCTTCACCAACCCGTTCGTCGGCAACGGCAGCTGGCAGCAGTACCTGAAGCTGATGTTCGCCAACCCGGCCGCCGGCTCGGCCGGCATCGACTTCAGCATCGCCAACGTGCTGGCCCTGCCCCTGATCACGATCGTGGACGGCCGTCGGCGGGGCATCAACAAGCCCTGGCTCTACTTCGTCCTGACCCTGTTCGCCTCCTTCACCTCGGGCTGGGCCTTCTACGCCGCGACCGTCGAGCGCCAGCGCCGTCTGGCCGGAGACCGCGAGCAGGTTGCGGCAGGCGCGCCAACGGGCGCACGCTGACCCCATGGTGTTCTGGATCGCAGTCGCAGTCGTGCTCGTCCTGGTCCTCGCAGGTGCGCGGTTCTACGACCGCCGGCGCGGCACCCGGCGGATCCTGCCGCCCGAGCACGACGGCACGGTGGGCCAGGCGCGTACTGAGGTCGGCCTACGCAACCTCCGCGACCTCGGCGGCAACGGCCCGGGCCTCTGAAACGACCTGAAAAAGCGATTTCGACAGGCTCAACCACCGGTGGTTGAGCCTGTCGAAACCAGGTCCTTGAGCTAGCTCAGAGGTTCTGCATTCAGAGTTCACTCATGATGGCGCGCATCAGCTCAGCGGTCTCCGACGGCGTCTTGCCGACCTTGACCCCGGCGGCCTCGAGGGCCTCCTTCTTCGCCTGAGCGGTGCCCGCGGAGCCCGACACGATGGCGCCGGCGTGGCCCATGGTCTTGCCCTCGGGGGCGGTGAAGCCGGCGACGTAGCCGACGACCGGCTTGGTCACGTGCTCCTTGATGTACGCCGCGGCGCGCTCCTCGGCGTCGCCGCCGATCTCGCCGATCATCACGATCGCCTTGGTCTCCGGGTCGTTCTCGAAGGCCTCGAGGGCGTCGATGTGGGTGGTGCCGATGATCGGGTCGCCGCCGATGCCGATGGCGGTGGTGAAGCCGAAGTCACGCAGCTCGTGCATCATCTGGTAGGTCAGCGTGCCCGACTTCGAGACCAGGCCGATCGGGCCGGAGCCGGCGATCGTGTGCGGCGTGATGCCGGCCAGCGACTGCCCAGGGCTGATGATGCCGGGGCAGTTCGGGCCGATCATCCGGGTCTTCTTGCCGTCCAGGTAGGCCCAGACCTCGGCCGAGTCCTGGACCGGGACGCCTTCGGTGATGACCACCAGGAGCGGGATCTCGGCGTCGATAGCCTCGATGCACGCGTCCTTGGTGAAGGCCGGTGGGACGAACGCGACCGACACGTTCGCACCGGTCGCTGCCATCGCCTCGGCAACATTGGCGAAGACCGGGAGGTCCTTGCCGCCGAGGTTGACCGTCGTACCGGCCTTGCGGGCGTTCACGCCGCCGACGATGTCGGCGCCGGACTCGACCATCAGGGTGGTGTGCTTGGCACCCATCCCGCCGGTCATGCCCTGGACGATGATCTTGCTGTCTGAATCAAGGTAGATAGCCATGGTTGTTCAGTCTCTCGTTTCTAATTCAGCGCAGTCAGGCGTTGGCCAGCTCGGCGGCCTTGTCGGCCGCACCGTCCATGGTCGCGACCACGGTGACGAGCGGGTGGTTCAGCTCTTCGAGGATCGCGCGGCCCTTGTCGACGTTGTTGCCGTCGAGGCGCACGACCAGCGGCTTGGTGGCCGCGTCGCCGAGGATCTCCAGGGCGCCCTTGATGCCGTTGGCGACCTCGTCGCACGCGGTGATGCCGCCGAAGACGTTGACGAAGACGCTCTTGACCTGGGCGTCGTTGAGGATCACGTCGAGGCCGTTGGCCATCACCTGGGCGTTGGCGCCGCCGCCGATGTCCAGGAAGTTGGCAGGCTTCACGCCGCCGTGGTTCTCACCGGCGTACGCGACCACGTCCAGGGTCGACATCACCAGGCCGGCGCCGTTCCCGATGATGCCGATCTCGCCGTCGAGCTTGACGTAGTTCAGACCCAGGTCCTTGGCCTTCGCCTCGAGCGGGTCGGCCTCGTCGCGGATCTCGAAGGACTCGTGGTCCTCGTGGCGCACCTCGGAGGCGTTGTCGTCCAGGGAGACCTTGCCGTCCAGCGCCTCGAGCTTGTCGCCCTCCAGGCGGGCCAGCGGGTTGACCTCGACCAGGGTGGCGTCCTCCTTGACGAAGACGTCCCACAGCCGTTGGACCAACTCGATGGCCTGGTCACGCAGCGCGGCGGGGAACTTGGCGTCGTCGACGATCTCGGCAGCCTTGGCGGCGTCCACGCCGGTCAGGGCGTTGATCGGGATCTGCCGGACAGCGTCGGGGTTGGTCTTCGCGACCTCCTCGATCTCGACACCGCCCTCGACGCTGGCGATGCAGAGGTAGGAGCGGTTGGACCGGTCCAGCAGGAAGGAGAAGTAGTACTCCTCGACCGGCGGGGTGGCGGGGGTGACCAGGACCCGGTTGACGGTGAGGCCCTTGATCTCCATCCCGAGGATGTTCGACGCGTGCTCGAAGGCCTCGTCGGCGGTCTTGGCGAGCTTGACGCCGCCAGCCTTGCCGCGTCCGCCGGCCTTGACCTGCGCCTTGATGACGGTGACGCCACCGATCTCCTCAGCAGCAGCCTTCGCCGCCTCGGCGGTCTCGACGACGACGCCGAGGGTCGTGGCCACGCCGTGCTTGGCGAAGAGCTCCTTCGCCTGGTACTCCATCAGATCCACGGTTTTACCCATCCACTAGATGTCTGTGAGTGCGCCACCGGGATCGTGACCCCGAATCCGGGCGCATCGTGCACGATAAACCCGTTGACTTCGCGGTAGGGCGCCAGGGTCGCCGCATGGACAGTGACTCGCAGCACGTTACTGACGAGTCAGGTTCACCCTTCGTGGCAGCGCTCTCGGTTCACCCTTCGGGGCAGCGCTCTCGGTTCACCCTTCGGGGAACTGCCCCGCCACCCAGTCCGTGATCTCGGTGGTGGTGGCACCCGGGGTGAAGATCTTCCGTACGCCGAGCTCGGCCAGCGCCGGCAGGTCCTCCTCGGGGACGATGCCGCCGCCGAAGACCACGATGTCGAGGGAGTCGCGCTCGCCCAGCAGCTCGACCAAGCGCCGGAACTGGGTCATGTGCGCCCCCGAGAGCACCGAGAGGCCGATCAGGTCGGCGTCCTCCTGGATCGCCGTCTCCACGATCTGCTCCGGAGTCTGGTGCAGGCCGGTGTAAATGACCTCGTGGCCGGCGTCGCGCAGCGCCCGGGCGACGACCTTCGCGCCCCGGTCGTGACCGTCCAGGCCGGGCTTGGCTACCACGATGCGCAACATGGGGCTGAGGCTATCGTCACCCCAGGAGTGACCAATCGCCATGGTCGTCGTTGAAGCCTGGACGGCCTAAGAAAGAGATCCGGATTTCACCGAGCCGTGACCGTTCCGTTACTGTGTGGCCGGTCACCTGGTTTGCACCCCGGGCCGACTCCACACAGCGCGACGTAAGGACACCATGGGCAACCACCGGGCGGATCACCGCAGCCCCTCACGGGCTGTAGTCGAGCCGACCCCGGTGAGCGCGGAGCGCCCCGTAGGCGGTCGACGCAAAGCCACCCGGCGCGACGTACAGAAGCGCCCCTTCAGCAGGATCCCGGCCGTACCGACCATCGTCGGTGCGGTCGTTCTCGTCGGAGCCGCTGGCGGCGCCCTCGGGATGGGCCAGTCGTCGGACTCTGCGCTGCAGCTGTCCTCGGGCACCAGCGACACCTTCAGCGGCAGCGACGCCTTCAACTTCACCGGCACCGACTCCCGCTCGCAGGCGATCAGCCGCGACTCCGAGCGCCAGGCGCTCCAGGACGTCGCCGCCAAGAAGCTGAGCGTCGCAGTCGAGGAGAAGTCCGCCGAGCGTAATGCCGAGCTGCAGTCGCTCGCCCAGTCCGCCCAGGCCCGCGCCGTGCAGATCGCCAAGAACCTCTGGGTGCTGCCGACGATCGGCTACCACCTCACCGCGCGCTTCGGCCAGAGCAGCGGCCTGTGGGCGCACAACCACACCGGCCTCGACTTCGCGGCACCGACCGGCACCCCGATCTTCGCGATCGCGAACGGCACGATCACGTTCACCGGGTACGACGGCTCGTACGGCAACAAGACCGTCGAGACCCTCACGGACGGCACCCAGATCTGGTACGCCCACCAGTCCGAGATCGGCGTCACGGTCGGCGAGAAGGTCATCCAGAGCCAGCAGATCGGCCGCATCGGCAGCACCGGCAACACCACCGGCCCGCACGTGCACATCGAGGTCCGCCCCACCCCCGACACCCCGGTCGACCCGTTCCCCGAGTTCGTCGAGCACGGCGTCACGCCCTAGCGGAGACGCGTCAGCGGATCCGCTGTCAGAAGCTCTTCGCAAGCTCAGAGCTTCTCGACCGGCGCATACCTCAACAGCAGCCGCTTCACGCCATCGCTCCCGAAGTCGATGCTCGCCACCGCCTTATCGGCAACCCCCTCGACGGCCACCACGGTCCCGAGGCCGAACGAGTCGTGCTGGACCCGGTCGCCGGGCTCCAGACTGGGGACCGCGCGGCCGGCCATCGCCTTCTTCGAGGCGTCCGCACTCGCGGTCGCGCTGCTGAACCTGCTGGCCATCTGCTGGCGCCCGCGCCCGGTCAACGCACCGGAGCCTGCCCACCCATGATCCTGGGCGCCGCTGGAGGATCCATAGTCGTGACGCGTCCAACTCGTCTGCTGGGCCTCCGTGCGCTTCCAGTCGACGAGGTCGACGGGCAGCTCGTCGAGGAACCGGGACGCCGGGTTGTGCGACGGCGCTCCCCAGGCTGACCGGACGACAGCGCGGGAGACATAGAGCCGCTCCCGGGCGCGGGTCAGGCCGACGTACGCGAGCCGCCGCTCCTCCTCGAGCTCGGGGCGATCGCCCAGGGAGCGCAGGTGCGGGAAGACGCCGTCCTCGAGGCCGGTGAGGAACACCACCGGGAACTCCAGGCCCTTCGCGGTGTGCAGCGTCATCATCGTGACCACGCCCGGCGCCCCCTTCCCATCAACGCCGTCGCCCTCGGGCTCGTCGGGGATCTGGTCGGAGTCGGCGACCAGCGCCACCCGTTCCAGGAAGTCCGAGAGGCCCGGGGCGGGCGCGTCGGCAACATCGCCATCTTCAGCAGGGACCTCAGCAGGGTCCGCGCTCGGACCGAGCACCGGGTCGTCAGCGAACTCTCGGGCCACCGCGACCAGCTCGGCCAGGTTCTCCACGCGGGTCTCGTCCTGGGGGTCGTCGGAGGCCTCGAGCTCGGCGAGGTAGCCGCTGACCGTCAGCGCCTTCTCCAGCACGACGTCGATCCGCTCCCCCGCGTCGACCATCGAGGTCAGCTGCTCGATGATCTCGACGAAGGCGTTGATCGCGTTCAGCGACCGGCTCGCAATGCCCGGGGCCTCGGCGGCCCGCTGGAGTCCCTCCCAGAAGGTGATCCGCTCGCGGGCGGCGAAGGCGTCGATCATCGCCTCGGCTCGGTCGCCGATGCCCCGTTTGGGGGTGTTCAGGATCCGGCGCAGCGAGACCTGGTCGGCCGGGTTGACCAGCGTGCGCAGGTAGGCCAGCGCGTCGCGGACCTCCTTGCGCTCGTAGAACCGCACCCCGCCGACGACCTTGTACGGCAGCCCGACGCGGATGAAGACCTCCTCGAAGACCCGTGACTGGGCGTTGGTGCGGTAGAACACCGCCACGTCGCCGGCGCGGGCCGCCTTCTCGTCGGTCAGCCGGTCGATCTCCTCGGCGACGAACCGGGCCTCGTCGCGCTCGTCGTCACCGACGTACCCGATGATCTTGGCGCCGTCGCCGGCCTCGCTCCACAGCCGCTTGGGGGTCCGGCCCTCGTTGTTGCCGATCACTGAGTTCGCAGCGGTCAGGATGGTCTGCGTCGAGCGGTAATTCTGCTCGAGGAGCACGGTCGTGGCGTTCGGGAAGTCCTGCTCGAAGTCCATGATGTTGCGGATGTTGGCACCGCGGAACGCATAGATCGACTGGTCGGCATCACCGACCACCATCAGCTCGGCGGGCGGCACACCCTGTGCGTTCTCCGAGGTCTCGACCAGCTCGACGACCGGAGCGCACAGCTCGTGGATCAGCGCGTACTGCGCATGGTTGGTGTCCTGGTACTCATCGACCAGTACGTGCCGGAATCGCCTCCGCCAGCTCTCCCGTACGTCGGGGAAGGTCCGCAACAGCAGCACCGTCATCATCAGCAGGTCATCGAAGTCCAGCGCGTTGGCCTGCCGCAGCCGCTCCTGATACAGCTTGTACGCCGCCGCATAGGTCTCCTCCTGGAGGTTGGCAGCAGCAGCCGCGACCTCGTCGAAGTCCTGCAGCTCGTTCTTGGCGTTCGAGATCCAGTTCAGGATCGCCCGAGGCTGGAACCGCTTCACATCGAGGTCCAGGTCGCGGCAGACCAGGGTCATCAGCCGCTTGGAGTCGGCCGCGTCGTAGATCGTGAAGCTCGACTTGTAGGTGATGCCCACATGAGCGAACTGGGTGATCTCCTTGCGCAGGATCCGCACACAGGCTGAGTGGAACGTGCTGACCCACATGATCCGGGCGCGGTTGCCGATCAGGTCCTCGACCCGCTCGCGCATCTCGGCCGCGGCCTTGTTGGTGAAGGTGATGGCGAGCACCGAGCCCGGATGCGCGTTGCGTTCGGAGATCAGCCAGGCGATCCGCCGGGTCAGTACCCGGGTCTTGCCCGAGCCTGCTCCGGCAACGACGAGCAGCGGGGCGCCCTCGTGCACGACTGCCTGACGCTGCGGCTCGTTGAGACCCGCGAGCAGGTCCTCCCGGCTGGGTCTGCGGCGCTTGCTCGGCTGGTCCTGCCGTTCGGAGTCGGCCGCCTCGACGGACGGAAGGCCAGGGATCGGGAACTGCATGCTCATGTTCGGATCAGGCTACCGGTGCCCGCCGACGCCGGACCCATCACGCTCGACGGCCGCCGACCTGGTCAGGTCGGCGGCCGTCAAGGACGTGGCAGCAGATCAGGCGGCGGTCGCGCCCTGAGACTTCCAGAACTCGTTCAGCGCGCCGTTGACCTTGACGAACCAGATGATCGAGCCGACCAACGGGATCAGCACCCAGAAGCCGGTCGGACCGGACACGGTCTTCTGCTGGCCGTACTGCGCCTGCAGGTTGCCGATCTCGGCCGGTACCAGGAACAGCATCACCGGGCTGACGAAGAAGCCGATCAGCAGCGACAGGCCGCCACCGAGCCCGTTGCCGGAGTACTGCTTGCGCTCCTCACCGGTCTTGAAGTACCAGACATAGCCGTAGATGGAGAACGTCACGATGAACAGCAGCATGCTCATGCCGGTGCTGCGGATCTGGCCGACGGGCCCGCCACCGGCGGGGGCTCCGTACGCCGGCGCGGGGGCAGCGTAAGCAGGTGCCGGCGGAGCGGCGTACGCCGGCGCAGGCGGCACGGCAGGGGCGGCCGGGGCCGCGGTCGGGTCGGACGGAGGCGGCGTCTGGTCTGTCATGCGCGCAAACCTAGACCAATCCGCGGGACAAAGGGGTCAAGCCGAGGTGCGTCGGCGTGCTGGTGCAGACCACCAATCGGCGTTCGGCACGGTCGTGGCGTCGAAGCGCTCGCCCGGACGGGGCAGTGCGAGCGTGACGTCATGCTCGGCAGCATCCTCACGCAGCCACTCCACCGGCGCCGACCAGGCGTGGAAGGCCAGGTCGAACGTCGCCCAATGGATCGGCAGCAGGATGCCGCCGCGGACGTCGCGGTGGGTCTGGACCGCCTCGGCCGGGTTCATATGGATGTCGGACCAGCGCTCGTCGTACGCGCCGATCGGCAGCACCGTCAGGTCGAAGGGGCCGAACCGCTCCCCGATGCCCGCAAACGCCGGGGTGTAGCCGGTGTCGCCGCCGAAGAACGCGCTGCGGCGCTTCCGGCCGGATCCAACCGAGACCACCCAGGAGGCCCACAGAGTGTGGTTGCGCGAGAACGGCCCGCGGCCCGAGAAGTGCCGGGCCTCGGTGCAGGTCAGTGCCAGGTCGCTCTTGCCCGCGACCGCGACCGTGTGTGCCTGGTCCCAGTCGAGCTCGATGATCCGGTCCTCGGGGACACCCCAGCTGCGCAGGTAGCTCCCGATGCCGAGCGGCACTACGAACGGCATCGCCTGCTGCTCGGTGAGCGCGTCGATGGTTGCCATGTCGAGGTGGTCGTAGTGGTCGTGCGAGATCAGCACCGCCGAGAGCCGCGGCAGGTCGGCCAGGTTCATCGGCACCGGGTGGTTGCGCTTCGGCCCGATCGTCGGCGACGGGGAGACCCGCTCGCTCCACACCGGGTCGGTCAGCACCCAGTGGCCGCCGAGCTCGAGCAGCACGGTCGCGTGTCCGAGCCAGGTCGCGGCGAAGTCGCCAGCGGCAGCCGATAGCTCCGGGGTGACCAGAGGGACGGCGCTCGCCGGACGGCCACGGTCGCCCTTGGTGGCGAACTCGAGGGCCATCGAGCCCTGGCTGCCCGACTCCACGATGCTGGCAGGCAGGGTGTTCTGGAAGGAGCCGTCACGGAAGTGCGGCGAGTCGAAGGTCGTGTCCGGGCGCACGCCCATGGAGCGGCGCAGTCCACGGGTGGCCCCGGTGATCGGGGACACGAGCGCGGCAGTGACGCCGAGCGCGGCGGCAACGAAGGGAAGGCGGGATCTGCTCACTCCTCCATTGTGCGCCCGAGCAGGTTGCCTGCCCCGCAGGTGTGGTCAACGCCATGCGAACTGCCGGAGAACTCTGCTGCCCGATCACGTGCCCCGTGGCAGGCTCGGTCCCATGGAGCGCAACGTCCTCGGCGGCGACCTGCAGCCGTGCGGGACCGACCCGGTCACCGGCTTCCATCGCGACGGCACCTGCACCTGCGGTCCAGACGACCTTGGCGTGCACGCCGTCTGCGCGGTGATGACTGCCGACTTCCTCGAGCACCAGCGCTCGGTCGGGAACGACCTCTCCACGCCGCACCCGCAGTGGCACTTCCCGGGCCTGGTGCCCGGCGACCGCTGGTGCGTGGTGGCGGCCCGCTGGGAGCAGGCGTACGCCGCCGGCGTGGCCGCGCCGGTGGTCCTCGCCGCCACCAGCGCCCGAGCGCTGGACCTGGTCGCGCTGGAGCACCTGATCGAGCACTCCGTCGACGTCCCCGACGATCCCGCGTCCCTGAGCTGACGCAGCCACCACTGGTCGAGGCAGCAAGCGAAGCGAGCGGACAGCCGAGACCTCGTGACCTAGATTGCGTCCGTGACCAAACTCATCGCCGTCCTCTACGGCTCCACGTCGGACCTGCACGACCCCGCCCTGCACGCTCGCCTGGCCGCGGCCGGAACGACGCAGCTGCAGGTCAACGTCGACGACGCCGAGGTGGCGCCGGCGATGCGGTTCGGGCCGGGCGACGGCGACGGCACGCTGATCAGCGGGTTCGTGACCGTCTGGACCGACGACGTCGCGGCGACCCTCGCCGAGCTGGCGGGCCTCGGTGGACACGTCTACCGGGTCACCGAGCGACGTCCGGTGGAGCCGCCGGTGGTCGCCCCCGGCGAGCGGCACGACACGCTCGCCAACATTGCGGTGCTGCGCAAGCCTGAGGGGATGCCCCAGGAGACCTATCTGGAGATCTGGATCGGCGGCCACACCCCGATCGCCTCGGAGACTCAAGCCACCTTCGGCTACATCCAGAACATCGTCGAGGAGGGGCTGACCCCCGGCGCCCCGGTGATCTCCGCAATCGTCGAGGAGCTGTTCCTGATGGAGGGGATGACCGACATCCACGCGTTCTACGGCAGCGGCGGCGACGACGCCGAGCTCGGCCGCCGAATGGAGAAGCTGATGACCAGCGTGGCCCGTTTCGGCGCCGACCAGGGCCTGGACCTGGTGCCGACGAGCCGCTACCTCTACGAGGTCTGAGCCCCCGCTGGTTAAGCCTGTCGAAATCTTTCGCGCACGATGTCGGAAGCAGCCGGGCCCGTTCGACGTACGGGCAAGAACACCCCAACAAGCTGAAGGACTGATCACGATGCCGCGTTTCATGGGATTCGTCAGGATGGCCGAAGGCCACCCCGCCCCGCCGCAGGCGATGTTCGACGCGATGGACGTCTACATCGGCGAGCAGGCCGCCAAGGGCCACTTCCTCGACGGAGGCGGGCTCTTCGGGACCGAGGACGCCGTCAACTTCGTCGTGAAGAACGGCGAGACCACCCGCGTCGACGGCCCGTACGCCGAGGCCAAGGAGGTCGTCGGCGGCTGGGCGCTGATGCAGTACGACAGCCTCGAGGAGGCGATCGCCGACCAGGCCGAGTTCGCCGAGCTGCACCGGGTGCACTGGCCCGACTGCGAGTTCGTCGCCACCCTGCGCCAGATCCCCGATGGCCCGCCGCCATCGGCAGAGTCGCTCGGCGAGTAGCTCTCGCCCAAGCGGGTTTCGACAGGCTCAACCGCCGGGGCCACGTCTGTGACCACAGGCTCATCCACCGCTGGTCGAGCCTGTCGAAACCCCGTCCTTCTACGCTGACCCCATGCCCGGGGACAGCACCGCCGATGCGATCACCGCCGTCTGGCGCCGCGAATCGGCGCGTCTGATCGGCGCGCTGACCCGGATGACCCGCGACGTCGAGCTCGCCGAGGACCTCGCCCAGGACGCCCTGGTCGCCGCCCTCGAGCAGTGGCCGGTCTCGGGGGTCCCCGACAACCCCGCAGCCTGGTTGATGACGACCGCCAAGCGGCGGGCGATCGACACGTTCCGGCGCGCGGACGCGCTGCGCCGCAAGACCGACGTGCTCGGTCATGCGCTGGAGCAGAACGGTGGGGAGGTGAGCACGATGCCCGATCTCGACGCCCAGATCGACTACATCGAGGACGACGTCCTGCGGCTCATCTTCCTGTCCTGTCACCCCGCCCTGACCCCGGAATCGCGCGCGGCCCTGACCCTGCGGTTGGTCGGCGGCTTGACGACCGGTGAGATCGCCCGCGGCTTCCTGGTCGCCGAGACCGCCATGGGCCAGCGGATCACCCGGGCGAAGAAGACACTGGCCGAGGCCCGCGCCGAGTTCGAGCTGCCGACCGGCGTCGACCGCGAGAAGCGGCTCGACGACGTCATGGCCGTGATCTACCTGATCTTCAACGAGGGCTACAGCGCGACCGCCGGCGACGACTGGATGCGTCCCGAGCTGGTCACCGAGGCGATGCGGCTGGCCCGGATGCTGGCACACCTCGCCCCTGAGGAGCCCGAGGCGCACGGCCTCCAGGCGCTGCTGGAGCTGCAGGGCTCCCGGATCGCTGCGCGGACCGACGCGGCAGGCGCTCCGGTCCTGCTCGACGACCAGGACCGGAGCCAGTGGGACACGTTGCTGATCCGGCGCGGCCTGGCGGCGCTGGCGGCAGCAGAACTGCTCGCGGCACGCGGCGTACCGGTCGGGAAGTACTACCTCCAGGCCGCGATCGCCTCCCAGCACGCGCGTGCTGCGACCCCCGCCGACACCGACTGGCGCCGGATCGCCGTCCTGTACGACGTCCTGGCCCAGGCCGCCCCCGGCCCGATCGTCGAGGTCAACCGCGCGGTCGCGCACGGCCGCGCGTTCGACCCCGGTGCCGGGCTCGCTGTGCTCGAGGACGTCGATCCCGCAGCGCTGGGCGACTCCCCGCTCTATCCCAGCGTCCACGGCGACCTGCTCGCCCGCGCCGGCCGTCACCGCGAAGCCGTCGAGCAGTTCAGCGCGGCCGCCCGTCGTACCCGGAACGAGGGCGAGCGGATCGTCCTGGAGAAGCGCGTCGAAGAATCTCGCGCAGCCATGTCGGAGCCGGGCTGACTCGTTCGACGTAGGGGTAGGAGCGCGGCTCGGATGTTGGGCTTGTCGAGACGCCCTCACCAGCACCCCGCGAACACCCAGGAGCAGCCATGACCACTCGTTACCTCACCTCCGCCGACGGCACCCGGATCGCCTACGACGTCACCGGCGACGGACCGGCGCTCGTCATCGTCGAGGGCGCGCTCTGCCGACGCGAGATGGGCGTCGGCAAGGACCTGACGCCTGCACTGTCGGAGCACTTCTCGGTGACCGGGTACGACCGACGCGGACGCGGGGAGAGCGGCGACACCAGCCCGTACGACGTGCAGCGCGAGGTCGAGGACCTGGTCGCCGTCCTCGACGCCGCAGGTCCGGACGCGCACGTCTTCGGCGTATCCTCGGGCGCGAC